>JAFXZT010000176.1 GCA_017541145.1 Bacteroidales bacterium
CCTCCATTCAACAATTACAATAACAACAACAATAATAATTACGGTGATATCAATTCGTTGGATGACATCAATTTTGATGGTTTTGACGTCGATTTTAATGACAACGATAATTACGCGGACTATTCCGATAATGATTACAACTCGTATTATGACGATGGCGACGACGGCAGTTGGAATGGTTATACCGATAATGATTACACCGATTATGACTATAATTATGTTAACAACAATAATAATTATAACAACTATTATGATTATTCGTATACCAATTCGTCTTACGACCAGAATATCAGAGCTTCGGAAGATAAATCTGTGAAATACGACAACGACAACGATTATGATAAGGAGTTTTGTAAAGAATCGAAGTTGCATATAAAAACTCCGGATGGTAAAAAACTTGAAGTTTCCAAATTGTCAGGAAATATCAAATTGATGCTCAACGACAATACATTGATGCCCGGCAAAATCAACGGAAAAGTTATCACGATGGACAATACTTACAAATCGGGTACGAGATTCAGAATTTACGTTGGTAACAATCAGCCTGCTTATGTTTATGTCTTTGGTACTGACCTCAGCAACAAGGTTTACCATATTTTCCCACAGAGCCGACTTATAAGTCCGTATCTTGATTATGTAAATTCGCGTGTGGCTTTCCCTGACGAAAAACATTGGATTGAGATGGACCAAACAACCGGAACTGATTATCTTTACGTGCTTTATAGTTTGGTTCCTCTTAACATTTACCAAATTGAAGAAAAAATGGAACAAATAAAAGGTGATTTTGAGAACAAATTGTTTACAGTACTTGGACCTAAAACATTTTCTTTGAATGAGGCAGAATCATCAGGAACTTCAACATTCCGTTTCAATGCGATGTCTGTAAAGAAAGAGACTTTGGGTGTTGTAGTAAAATTCTCACATACGAAATAATCATTGCAAAATTTTTTCCTTTTTAACAATTTACCCCGTACTTTTGCGAATATTGAAAGAAAAGTACGGGGTAATTTTTTTGTGTTTGTCGTAGCAAAAAAAACGGAATTTTTTAACATGAGAACCATAACGTGTTAAAAAAAACGGAATTTTTTAACACGTAGCAATTATATTTTACCAAAATTAATGAATAAATCTTTGAGTTTCAAAAAATTAATAAAATTGAACTAACAGCAGGTTTTGAACCCTTATTGTGATTGAAAAAGATGTCTCTGTCTATACCAAAATAATGCAATATCTACCAAAAGAACAACATCCGTATGTATTTTTACTGATTTTGAAAAATCCGTCGGACGATTTTGTTAAAAATGAAAATTTTTGAAAAAAAGTTGGAAAAATATTTGGCAGATATTTACTTTTTTTTCAATTTTGCGGCTGTAAAGAGAATAATAATTCAATTAACGATTAAAACTGAATAAAAAAATGATGATACATGTAGCTTTATATAACCGTTATTGGTGGCGCTTGCAGTAATTCAAAATTATTGTGAGTCGTTTAGCTATTGTACCATATCAAGAAATATATAATTCGAGAGAAAATAAAAAAGGTCTGCTGGAACTCACAGCAGACCTTTTTTCGTAATATGGCGTCTTGATTTTTTCAAAAGGCAACAATATCGGATTAGCATTTATAAATTAAGAAAAGTAAAATAAAATATCATAAAATGAGCAAATATTCAATAGATGAAAATGGCTATTACGGTCAGTTTGGAGGTGCATACATCCCTGAGATTCTCCGAAAAAACGTTGTAGAACTCAAGGAAAATTACTTGAAAATTATCAACGATCCGGATTTTCAGAAAACATTTCAACAATTGTTACATGATTATGTCGGACGTCCTACCGCGTTGTATTACGCCGGAAGAATGAGCGAAAAATACGGTGCTAAAATTTATTTGAAACGCGAAGATCTTTGTCATACCGGAGCTCACAAACTCAACAACGCTTTGGGACAGATACTTTTGGCGCGTCGTCTTGGTAAAACCCGTATTGTGGCAGAAACAGGAGCCGGTCAACACGGAGTGGCTACGGCTACGGTTTGCGCTCTTATGAATATGGAATGTGTTGTCTATATGGGCGAAACCGATGTTAAACGTCAATTTTTGAATGTTCAGAGAATGAGGATGTTAGGCGCAAAAGTTGTTCCTGTAACTTCCGGTAACAAAACTTTGAAAGACGGTACAAATGAGGCAATTCGCGATTGGTGCTGCAATCCCAAAAATACTCATTATATTATTGGTAGTGCAGTTGGTCCTGATCCGTATCCTGACATGGTAGCGAGATTTCAATCCGTAATTTCCAAGGAAATCAAGAGTCAGCTTTTGGAACAAACCGGACGTGATTATCCTGATCATCTGTTGGCATGTATCGGCGGAGGTAGCAATGCAGCCGGAACTTTTTATCATTATGTTGACAACGAAGATGTAAAATTGTACGCTGCCGAGGCTGCCGGACTTGGTCTTGACGATCCCAAAAAATCGGCTGCAACAATTCAACTCGGTCGCGAAGGCATACTCCACGGCAGCCGCTCGCTCGTAATGATGGACGAGGACGGTCAAATTACAGAACCTTACTCAATATCAGCCGGTTTGGATTATCCTGGCGTTGGACCGATGCACGCTTTTCTCGCTAAAGTCGGCAGAACAACAGTGTTGCCGATAACAGACGATGAGGCTATGACTGCTGCTTTGGAACTTACCAAAATGGAAGGCATAATTCCGGCTATCGAAAGTGCTCACGCCGTAGCGATGTTACCAAAATTAAAGTTCAAAAAAGATGACATCGTGGTTGTTACAATTTCCGGTCGTGGCGACAAGGATATGAATACATACGCTAACTATTTTAATTTGGGAGAATGATGTTTAAATACCGTACAAAATCCAAAACCATTTTAAGCGACCTTTATACGCCGGTGAGTGCATATTTGCGACTTCGTGATACCGGTGTTCAGAGTGCTCTTATGGAATCCAACGATTATCACAGCAAAGAAAATTCCAGATCGTTTATTGGAATCTGGCCGTTGGCTTCGGTATCGGTAGAACACGGTGTCGCTGTACTGAAATTTCCTGATAATTCGGTTGTTAGAAAAGATATTACAGAAGATTACAGAGTAGAAAATGCAGTGTCGGAATTTTTGCAACAGCTTAATGTTGAGGGCGAAAACTCCGAATATTGCGGTCTTTACGGTTATACATCTTTCAATGCTGTGCGTTATTTCGAAAATATTCCGGTGAAAGATTCTACTGCCGACAAAAATGACGCTCCCGACATGCTTTATGTCTTGTTTAAGACCGTTGTGATGTTCAATCATTTCTCGTCGAAACTTACAATTATCGACATGATAGAAGACGGCAGCAATGAAGACAAAATTTCCGAAGTAGAAAAATTGCTTTCAAAAACCGGAGTTCGTGTCGACGATTTTCATCCCGTTGGCGAAACCACTTCTACACTTACCGACGAGCAGCACAAAGCCAACATCCGAAAAGGTATCGCACATTGTTTGCGCGGCGATGTTTTTCAAATTGTACTCTCAAGACGTTTTGTACAAAAATACGAAGGCGACGATTTCAAACTTTATAGAGCGTTGCGAAGTGTAAATCCTTCTCCTTATTTGTTTTACTTTGATTTTGGAGGATTCAGAATTTTGGGTTCGTCGCCCGAAACTCACTGCCGTATAGAAAACGGACGCGCTTATATCGACCCTATTGCCGGAACCACCAAACGTACAGGCAATGCCGAGCAAGATCGCAAAAATGCTGAATATCTCAGAAACGATCCTAAAGAAAATGCAGAACACGTTATGCTTGTGGATCTTGCCCGAAACGACCTCAACCGCAATTGCAACAACGTTGTCGTAGATTTCTACAAAGACATGCAGTTTTATTCTCACGTAATTCATTTGGTGAGCCGTGTAAGCGGAGATATGAGACCGGATGCCAATCCTATCCGTACCTTTGTTGACACATTTCCTGCCGGTACATTGTCGGGAGCGCCAAAGGTAAGAGCCATGCAGTTGATTTCGGAAATCGAGCCTCACAACCGTGGAATTTACGGCGGCTGTATCGGATTTCTCGGATTAAAAGGTTCATTGAATCAGGCTATTACAATTCGTACATTTGTATCACGAAACAATGAACTTTGGTTTCAGGCGGGCGGTGGTATCGTAGCAAAGTCAAACGAAGATTACGAACTCAACGAAGTTAACAACAAACTCGGTGCTTTGCGTGCCGCTGTAATTTTGGCAGAACAACTCTAAAACATCTCTTAAAAAACATGAAAATCATAATCATAGACAATTACGACTCGTTTACATACAATCTTGCCGGACTTATCCGTACACTCGGCTATGAAGTCGATGTAGTGAGAAACGACAAATTTGCGATGGAACTTTTGGATCAATACGACAAAATCATACTTTCTCCAGGACCCGGAATTCCTTCCGAAGCCGGTCAGCTGTTGGAAGTTATCCAAAGTTACGCCCCAAAAAAATCCATACTCGGAGTCTGCCTTGGTCATCAGGCTATAGGCGAGAGTTTCGGAGCTACACTTACCAATCTTACCGATGTTTACCATGGCGTTTGTACTCCTGCCGACCTGAAAGGCAACGATTATATTTTTGATAATTTGCCGAATAAAATCGATGTCGGAAGATACCATTCTTGGGTAGTTGATACAAAGCAATTCCCCGGATGTCTTGAAATTACGGCTACAAGTTCCGACGGCTGCATCATGGGGCTGAAACACAAAACTTTTGATGTACACGGCATACAATTTCATCCCGAAAGCGTACTTACGCCCGACGGTAAAAAAATCATTGAAAACTTCTTAAAACATTAAATATCATGAAAGAAACTCTTGCAAGACTTATCGCCGGAGAAAAATTCTCTCGCAGCGAGGCTAAACAAATTTTGCTCAATATCACAGAACAAAAATATTCCAACGAACAAATTGCCGCATTGCTTACCGGAATTCAGATGCGCGGAATCACAGTTGACGAACTTTTGGGATTGAGAGACGGCATACTTCAGACCGGAACTTCTGTAGACCTCAGCCCTTACAAAGTTGTTGACATCGTGGGTACCGGCGGCGACGGCAAAAATACATTCAATATCTCAACTTGTACATGTTTTGTAGTAGCCGGAGCTGGTTACAAAGTCGCAAAACACGGCAATTACGCTGCAACATCGGTTTCCGGCGCGGGCAACGTTATCGAACAGCACGGAGTAAAATTCACTGCTGACAACGACAAACTCAAAAAAAGTATCGAAGAATGCGGTTTCGTTTACATGCACGCACCGCTTTTTGCTCACGCTATGAAATTTGTAGCACCCGTTCGCAAGGCCTTGGCGGTTCCTACATGTTTTAATCTTCTCGGTCCGATTGTAAACCCTTGCAAACCTCAATGTCAGGTTTTGGGAGTTGCAAATCTCGACCAGATGAGGCTGTACAAAAATGTTCTCAGTCAAATAAGCGAAAGCTACGCAATTGTTTCATCTTTGGACGGTTACGATGAGATTTCGTTGACTTCGGATTTCAAAGTGGCTGCCACTGCTGTTGAGAAAATTTATACTTGTAAAGAGCTTGGTCTCAGCCAAGTGCGTCCAAACGAGATTTATGGCGGAGCTAGCAAAGAAGATGCTTGCAAAATATTTGACAACGTTCTCAAAAACAAAGCACTACCATCTCAAAAAAGCGTTGTACTTGCCAATGCTGCATTTGCAATTTGCACATTTAATCCGCAACGCCCAATCGAAGACTGCATGGCTGAAGCAAAAGAATCGCTCGAAAGCGGCAAAGCTTACGAGGTTTTGAAAAAATACATCGCTATCAATTCATAATGACAATATTAGACAAAATAACAGACAACAAGCGCGAAGAACTTGTAGAATTGAAAAAAACACTTCCCTTTTCACAACTGATATCTTCAGAATTTTTTACAAGGAATTGTTTTTCGATGAAAACTTCGCTTGAAAATTCTCAAACCGGTATTATTTCGGAATTCAAACGCCGTTCGCCATCCAAAGGTGATATTCACGCCAATATCAATCCTCAAGATGTAGTTCCGTTTTACGAAGAATACGGATGTTCGGGCGTATCATGTTTAGCTGACAGTAAATTTTTCGGCGGTAGTTTTCTCGATGTACAGCAATCTCGCCGTTGTTTGGAACATACACCGTTGTTATTCAAGGAATTTCTGATAGATTCCTATCAACTTTACCTTGCCAAAGCCAGCGGTGCCGACGCAATTTTGTTGATTGCGGCTTGTTTGGAAGTGTCACAATGTCAGGAACTTGCCGACGAAGCTCATTCTCTCGGACTCGAAACACTTCTTGAAGTGCATTCCGAGGACGAACTTTCGCATTTTTCTGATTACATCGATATCGTGGGAGTCAACAATCGCAATCTAAAAATTTTCAAAACCGATGTCAACATCTCCAAAGATTTGGCGCGAAATCTTCCGACTGAAGTTACAAAAATTTCAGAATCAGGAATTTCCGATGCGAATACTGTTGTTGAATTACAAAAATGCGGTTTCAATGGTTTCCTCATGGGCGAAACTTTCATGAAGGAAAAAAATCCGGGAATTGCGCTCAAACAGTTTATTGATAAGGTTTTAGAATTGTCAAAATAAAAATCATGCTAATAAAAGTCTGCGGAATGAGGGATGCGCAAAACATCGCTCAACTTTTGGAACTTAACCCCGACTTTATGGGTATGATTTTTTGGACGAAATCATCAAGATTCGTTGACTTCAATTTGTGTCCGTCGGAAGCTCTCGTGCAGAAGTTTGCTGTTACAAAAAAAGTTGGAGTTTTTGTAAATCAATCGCTTGACGAGGTTTTGACTGTTGCTGCAAAATTCAATCTCGATTATGTACAACTTCACGGCAACGAAACTCCCGAAGATTGCGAATTTTTCAAGTTGAAAGGTATCGGCGTTTTCAAAGCGTTTGGTATCGGTACAAAACAGGATTTGGAAAAACTCGAATCTTACAAAAACGTTGTTGACATGTTTGTACTCGACACCAAGACAGAAGGTTACGGCGGTTCCGGCAAAAAATTTGATTGGACAATTCTCAACGGATTTTCGGTGCCAAAGCCGTTTCTTTTGAGCGGAGGCATCGGCTTGGAAGATATTGAAACTGTTATCAAACTGAAAATCAACAATATGGCAGGTATCGATCTCAATTCAAAATTTGAAATTTCGCCGGCTTTGAAAGACATCGATAAACTAAAAGATGTTTTTAAAAAATGTAAAATTAATTAACAGAAAATAAAATGAACAGAATAGATAGACTTTTCCAATCAGGAAAAAAAGATATACTTTCGGTTTACTTTACCGCAGGATATCCAAAACTCGATGATACACAAGCTATTATCAAATCGCTTTCTGACCATGGAGTCGATATGATAGAAATTGGCGTTCCGTTTTCTGACCCGATGGCAGACGGTCCGGTTATTCAGGCAAGTTCTCAAACCGCTCTCAACAATGGGATGTCGCAAAAAGTACTTTTCCAACAACTTCAAGACATCCGCAAAATTACTGATATTCCGTTGATTTTGATGGGATATTTGAATACTGCAATGCAATTCGGTTTTGAAAAATATTGTCAGAAATGCAAAGAAGTCGGAGTTGACGGACTTATAATTCCTGACCTTCCAACCGAGGTTTATGAAAACGATTACAAACAATTTGTAGAACAAAACGGCTTGAGATATACTCAGCTTATCACGCCGGAAACTCCTGACGACAGAATCCGATTGATTGACGACCTTTCTTCAGGTTTTATTTACATGGTTTCGTCGGCATCTACCACCGGAGCTCAACAATCTTTCAACGATGCTAAGCAACAGTATTTCTCTCATGTTGAGAGTCTTAAACTCAAAAATCCGACATTGGTGGGTTTCGGCGTTTCCAACAAAGAAACATTTAGAGCCGCTGCCGACCATTCGCGCGGTTGTATCATCGGTTCGGCTTTCATCAAATTGCTCGGCTCGTCAAAATCTATTGATGAGGCGGTTGAAACTTTGTTGAAACAAGTAAAAGGTTAAAAATATAAAATTGCTTAACTTTTGCTGGTGATTTACCACGGAAAACACTGAAAACACGGAAATTATAAAAATATGAAGGTTGAAATTTTTCCGTTGTGATTTGTGTTTTTCGTGGTTAAAATTTATAAAAATCAGATGTTGCTTTTTTATTGATTTTTTTTTATCGAATGATTTCACTTACAACTTCCGAACTTATTGAAATTCTGGATTGTACGCCGGCAGAACAAAATATCATGCTCGCCGGTCGTCACGGTATTGGAAAATCGGAAATCCTTACAGAATATTACACCAAAAAGAATTTTCGTGTAGTGTCGCTGTTTCTTGGTCAGATGTCCGATCCGGGTGACATCATCGGGTTGCCTTCCAAAAACGAAACTACGGGTCAAACCGAATTTATGTTGCCGTATTGGTTTCCTGTTGATGGCAAACCCGTTGTACTTTTTCTTGACGAACTGAATCGTGCGCGTCCCGAAATTCTTCAGACAATCATGGATTTGGCTCTCAACCGTAAACTTGCCGGAAAAAAACTTCCCGAAGGTTCGCGCTTAATTTCGGCGGTGAACGACGGCGACGAGTATCAGTTGACAGATTTGGATCCGGCGTTGGTTTCGAGATTCAATATTTACAGTTTCAAGCCGACGGTGGAGGAGTGGTTGCTTTGGGCTTCGCGCAACAAGTTGGATTCCAGAGTTATAAATTTCATTCAGGCAAATCCCGAATTTTTGGACAGTGCCGTTGTTGCGGAAAAATTTGACACCGGATTGGAAAAAACTCCCGACCGAAGGGCTTGGAAAAAAGTTTCCGACATCCTGAAATCCAAAAAGAATTTAACCGAAGTTCATAAAAAACTTGTCGCCGGAATTGTGGGAACGCCTGCTGCGGTCAAATTTTTTGACTTTGCTTCGGGTAAACAGATTTTGCCTGCGAAAGATATTTTGATGAATTTCAGTAAAAGCAAATCCGTTGTTGCAAAATACGAGATTCATCAGTTGTCGCAATTGAATGATTCGGTTTTCAGATTTTTGCAGACTTCGCAACTTTCAGAAAATGAAGAAAATACAGTTGCTGAAAATTTGCTTTTGTATTTCAAATTGCTTGAAAAAAACAATCAAAAAGAAGCAATTGCGCATTTTGCTTCGTATTTTGAAAAAACTGATTACCCAAAGGCAATTAGTTTTATTATGATGGATGTTTCGGAAGTTTATTCCAAGATTATGGATTTTATTGATAATATTTAGTCAACAAAAGATGTCGCAATTGCAAAGCAGATTGCAAATAATAGCAGAAAACTGGTTTTTGAACGAGCCGGCTTTTTTTGCGGTTTATTGCAGTCACAAAATTACGGAAGTTCCTGATTTGAAAGTTGCTGTCAGAGTAGGGAAGGGGCGAGTGGAAGTAAATCCCGAATTTCTTGATTCTATTGATGACAGTCAACTTGCTGAAATTCTGCGTGTTGAGATGATTCGTATTTTGCTGAAACATCCGTACGAGCGTCAGCCGAAAGATTGTAGCAAAGAAGTTTGTACATTGGCGAGCGATTGTGTGATTTCTTGCAATTACGGCAAAAGTCTTAAACATTTTACATTGACATCGCCTCGGGAATTCAATCTTCCCGACGGTGAATTTTATGAGTTTTACGCCCGAAAAATTCAAAAACAATTACCCGAAATTTCCGGCGGACAAAATTCTGGTAAGAACGAAAAGTCAAAATCAGAAAAACTTGCCGAAATTTCCAAACTTTGGGACGAGGACGAATTGCAGTCCGTTACAATTTCCAATCTGATTGAGCGCATTCAAAATTGGGGTTCGATGCCCGCCAATCTCGTTGAAACTATAAAATCGTGCGCAAAACCCAAAGTTGATTACCGCAAAATTTTACAAGGTTTTAGAGCAAGTATTATTTCCAGTAAAAGAAACCTTACACGTATGAAGCCCAACCGCCGGACAGGTTTTAATAGTATGGGCAGCGTTTACAGTTTTTTTACGTCGTTGATTGTGGCTGTAGATGTCAGCAAATCTATTGACAGCGAGCAACTTGTAAAATTTTATGATATTGTAAACGGATTTTTCAGATACGGAATTTCCAAGATCGATGTCATGCAGTTTGATAACGAGATTATTTCGGTGGAAGCGATGAGTAAATCTCAGCGTGAAGTTAATATTAAAGGCCGCCGAGGAACAGATTTTCAAAAAGTAATTGACTATGTGTATTTTAACGGACCTTACGACGGTCTGATAATTTTGACCGACGGTTATGCAACGCCGCCCGTAATTCCTGAAAATTTCAAAACAAAAATTTTGTATGTAGTTACAAATCAAACGGCTTATGATGATAATTCGTTTTGGATGTTAAAAAGCGGAAGGTTAATTTTAATTAATATTGACATTTTTTAAGATTTTATTCGTAATTTTGCAGTCGAACAATAAAACTAATATATTATGCATAAAATCAATTTAATTTACCTTGTATTGCTTGTACTTTTTGTTGGCAATATTGGTTGTAGCGACGGGGATTACAATTTTTCCGACGTTAGCACTGATGATGCAGTTTTGCAGACAGCTGTGCAAGGACCTGTAACACAAACTAATATCACTTTTAAAGATTTGTTTGAAATTGATGGCGTCGGTGGTATTCTAAAAACTGATAAAGGTACTTATACTATCAATGAACACTCACTTCAGGCTATTACATTTCCTCTTACATTGCATACCGGTTCAAAAATCCACATGGATAAGATGATTGAGGATTTGGATGTCAGCAAAATTTTCGGTAAAGACGGTTGGTGTGAAACTTTGGATAAAATGACATTCAAGTTTTATATCACCAATACATTGCCTTTTGAGGGTACAGTTTCAGTAAGTCCGGCGGTTAATGTGGAAGGCGTCGGTACAAAACTTCCTGATTCTAATTTTGACAAACACAGTTTTTTTGTTAACAAAGGTGAAAATCATGTTTTTCACGAATTAACATTTGATAATTCTGACACTCAATTACTTTCAGCCTCAAATGCTCTTTATGTAACATTTGAAATTACACTTCCTGAAGACGGTTTGACGGTAAATGCCGACGATTATATCTCATTTGATATGTCTGTTTTCTTTGGTGGCAGATTTTTGGTTGATAACTTCTAAACCTTAATTACAGCATGAAAAAAATATTATTAAAATCATTGGCAGGCTTGGGCTTGGCAGCTTTTGTTAGTACAAATTCTTTCGCTCAGTTTTCAAGCATGTTGTTTTTCGACAAGTACAATTACAGAGCTCATAATATAAATCCGGCAAATCAATATTACGGCAAAGGATTTTTTGAATTACCGCTTGTTTTCAATATGTATGCTGAACTCGGTAACTCTAATTTGGCTGTTAGAGATTTGTTTGAAACTCAAGACGGTAAAACCATGTTTTTCTTCAACAAGAACAGCAAAGATGGTATCGACCGTTATTTGAAATCAATGAAACGTCCGGAAAGAGTATTTTCATCATTGAAATTAGACATCATAAATTTCGGTTTTAGAGTCGGAGAAAAAAATTTCGTTACTGTAGAATCTTCGCTCAGAACTGATATTGCTGCTTCGGCATCCAAAGAGCTTTTGAGATTGCCTTTCGACGGGATGTCTGACGGTAAAACTTACGATTTGAAAGCGCAACATTTTGGCGTAAATACTTCGTCTTGGATTGAATATTCTCTCGGTTTTTCTCGTCAATGGAACGAAAATCTTACCGTGGGCGGCAAACTCAAGTATCTTTACGGTATAGCAAATGTTAAAACCAAAACCAAAAAACTTGATGTCTACATGAATGAAAACGAGTGGGTTATGAGTGGTGATGCTGAGTTTTACGGTTCACTTCCGGGTTTAACATTGATTCCTGATGAAAAAAATCCTAAGCAATTGGATGATATTGACATCGATATTGATGATGATGCTAATTTCGATTCATTCCATAACGGAAACGGTTTTGCAGTTGACTTAGGTGCTACATATCAGTTGCTTCCTGAGGTAAAACTTTCAGCTTCTTTGCTTGATTTCGGTTTTATTCATTGGAACAAAAATGTTGGAGCTGTAAAAAAAGTTAATGACTGGAAATATACCGGCGTAGAATACGATTTTACTTCTGATAATAACGGTGATTATTTCGATAAATATCAAGATTCTTTTGACGAGGCTTTTGAAATTGATGATATCAATGCTTATAATTCATTCCTTGTACCAAAACTCAATCTTGGTGGTGAATATTCATTCTTTGAAGACAAATTGGGAGCAGGATTGTTGTCAAGAACATTTTTCTTGCCGCGTTCTGTTTGGGAAGAATTGGTAATTACTGCAAATTATCGTCCTGTAAAACGTCTTACACTTTCTACAGGTTATACTATTACAAATCTCCGCCACGAAAGTATATGTTTTGCTGCCAACATGACCGGAGGATTTTTTAATGTTTATTTCGGAATTGACAATATCCCGATGTTCTGGGGCAAAGTGGTTGACGAATACGGTAATAAGAAAGTTTCAATCCCGTCTCGACTCAATTACATGAGAATAAATTTAGGTATCGGCTTTGCATTAGGCGGTCACCGCAAAGATAAGGACAAGAAAGATAAAGTAAAAGATGTCATCGAAAAATTTGACACTACACCGATTGTTACCGATTCTGATTTCGACGGCGTAGTTGATTCTCTTGACAGATGTCCTCAGACTCCTGAAGGTGTGGCTGTTGATGCCAACGGTTGCCCATTGGATGCCGACGGTGACAAAGTTCCTGATTATCTTGATAAATGTCCTGATACTCCTGCCGGAGCTACTGTTGACGAAAACGGTTGTCCTAACGATTCTGACGGCGACGGCGTTTTGGATGAAAACGATTTATGTCCTGACACCCCTGCCGGAGCTTCTGTTAACGAACACGGTTGCTCTGATTCTGACGGTGACGGCGTTCCTGACAACGAAGATATATGTGCCGGTACTCCTTCTGACGCAAGCGTTGATTCTAAAGGTTGTCCGATAGATACCGACGGCGACGGCGTGCCTGATTATCTTGACAAGTGTCCTACTGTTGCCGGTCCTAACAACGGTTGCCCGGAAATCAAGGAAGAAGCTAAACAAATCTTCAAGAAAGCATTGAAAGGTATTCAGTTTGCATCAGGTAAATCTGTAATTTTGACAAGTTCATATTCTGTTTTGAATCAGGTTGTTACATTGATGAAAAACAATCCTGAGTACAAACTTACAATCAAAGGTCACACCGATTCGTCAGGCGATCCTGCTATGAACCTCAAACTTTCACAAGAAAGAGCCGACGCAGTTAAAAATTATCTCGTTGCTAAAGGTATTGACGCTAACCGTTTAACAGCAATCGGTTACGGTGACAAATCTCCTGTAGCTGATAATTCAACTCAAGCCGGTCGCGCTCAAAACCGTCGTGTAGAACTTGAGGCTGAATATTAGTCTATTTACTGATAAAAAAATAATGAGGTTGTAGAAAATCTGCAACCTCATTTTTTTTTGTTTTTTTATCGGAATATTTTTTTTTACATATTACCGCATTTTCCATCCTCGTGATGCATTTCTACTTTTTCACCTTCATTAATTTTTCGGGCGGTGTAATTGAATTTTGTAAAAGCCTTGATAATTTCATCTTCTGAAGTTTTGTCAGCATCATAAACAATAGTTACGGTTTGTTCTGAGATGTCGGTTTCAATCGATCTTACACCTTTTTCAAAACGAATATTGTTTTTGATTTTGTTTTCGCAGCTTTCGCAGTGCATTTGAGGTGTTGTAGTTACAACAAGTGTTTTGATATTTTTGCCGAAACTTGTAACAGCCAAAAATAAAACACAAAGGAATAATAGAATTTTTTTCATAGTAAAATTGTTTTGATTATAGATAATTTATTGAATACTAATTTTTTTTACAACGGAAAACGCTGAAAAAACGGAAGTCGTTCAATTATTTCCCTGAGATTTCAACGTTTCCCGTAGTTATAGACTTTAATCTCTAAAAAAGTTTAATCTGACACCGGCATAAATCATAATTCCGCTTACCGGACCGTAAACCAAAGTAGGTTCAAAAGTTTCCGACCATGGATTTTGCGATGAAATTATCGGATTTTTTTGTTTGTAACAAGTAAGATTTTCACCGCCCAAATATACTGAAAACTTTCTAAACCATTTGGTAATCTGAAAGTTAAGTTGTTCGTAAGCTTTGAAAGTAGAATTCTTTACCAAATCGCCGTTTTCGTTGATATAATCCGGCAAACGTCCGCCGCCGTTAAGTTGCAGATTAGCATCAAATTGCCAAATTCCCAATGGTGTTTTATAAGAAGCTGTCAACAATGCTTTGTATTTGTTAGTCAACGGTTTAGTACGTAATTCTCCGCCCGAAAATGCTTTAACATCGTTTAGACGGTAAGCCGCCGAAAATTCAAAACCTTTGAAAATATCGTATGACGCATCTGCTTGAAATGTATGCGAATACGACTTTTCTTCCGATGATTTTATGATGATATCTTTGGGTGACATATCATAATCAGCCAATGCTTGCGACTGAAATGTTGTATAGTAATATTCTGTATTGATTTTCAGATGTTTGTGTCCTACAGGAATTTTCCACGACATCGAAGAACCCATATTCCACGCACTTTCTTGAGCTAATTTTTCAATAATAATATTACGTCCGGATGACATCAAAAAATGATTTTCTGCCAAAGCATGCGGACTTCTGTAGCCTTTGCCTGCCGATAATCTGATTGAAAAAATATCATTCGGTTTTAACTTCAAATGAAATCTCGGTGTAAGAAAACTGTTGTAAATACTGCTGTTATCAATCCGCAATCCAGCCATGAAAATAACCTTGTCGTCGTAATTAAACGTGTATTGAGCATAACCGCCCAAAACCGTCTCTTTTTCGTTAAGATTTTCTGCGATATATTTTTGATCCATTTGGTCAGAATTTACGCTCAAGCCGGCTGAAAGATTGTGCATCGGGCTAAAATCGGTCTCAAAAACAAGTTGAGCATAAAGATTTTTTTCATCGTTGTTGTAAATCTTTTTACCGAATTCCGAGTCCATGTTATGAATTGTAGATGAAGTAATTAACGCAATATTTGTACCATGTTCCGGATCCAAAACAAAAGCATTTTTCATATACGCACCATAGCGGCGTGTATTAATCGAAATTTTGTAAAGATCCTCATTTTCAAGAGGTTTCAATTGTCCGCTTTCACGTTTTTCGTCCAAAATCGAGTAGCCACCGTGAAAGATGTATCTGCCTTTGTGATAATGCCAACGGTTATGAAAATTTACTTGCTTGATATTCGGTTTGTCGAAAAAATTGTCGTCGTTTTCGTCCATATCGGCAAGTGAATTGTCGTAATGCGCTAAAATTTCGGTACTTAGATGATCAGTCAGATGTTTGTTGGCATCAGCGTTAATTTCTATTTTACCTTCCGAATTGCCGTAAATATTCAGTCCGATACCTTCGTCGTCATCAGGTTTCAAGTATTCCACATCAATCTGACCGGTGATACTTTCATAACCGTTTTTAACCGAAGACGCACCTTTTGAAACTTGAATACCTTTCAGCCATGCTCCCGGCACATATCCGAGCGCGTAAGGAGAAGCGGTAAGACGAAAATCCGGGATGTTTTCTGCTAACATCTGAACATATAAACCGCTGAGTCCCAACAGTTTGATTTGTTTCGCTCCGGTTGCGGCATCCGAGTAGCTTACATCTACCGACGGATTGGTCGTAAAACTCTCACCAAGATTGCAACATGCAGCTTTAAAAAGTTCTGCTTGATTGATTCTCATACCGTTGAGAGCTCCGCCTATTTGAGAAGTTCCGTTACGGCGTTCCTTTACTTCTACTTCGCCTACTGTTTGGGAATTGTCTTTTAAAACGATATTAATATTCTGATTGTCAGATATTTTGTTGACATCAATTGTATCAGCTTCAAAACCTATAAAAGAAACAACTAACAGATTTTTACCGGAAATTTTTTCTATTTTGAAATTACCGTTATTGTCGGTGATTACGCCTTTGGAAGTTTTTGCCCAATAGACATTTGCACCGATTAAAGTTTCTCCGGTAGGATTTTTTACAGTACCGGAAACTATATTTTGGGCATCAACGCCAAGTACAACACATGCTATGAGCATTGTTGTTAATAATATTTTTATATTCATAACAAATTGATTTTCTTTTAATTGAACTATGTAAATTTTGTTTACTACAGGGTACACTAAACGCTCGGAAATTATTTTATACAATTATCCTGTAGTAAAAATTGTGGTATTAAAAAAAGAAAATCAAATTCTGAATACTTCTATTAACGATAAAAAATTCTTAGGCGGCGGACAGACTTTGTTTTTAACTTCAAAATGCGTTTTTACAACATATTGTATTTTTGGTATAAAACAAAATGTTGTAATAATTGCAGTAAAAATACAGCAAAAGTCAAACGCTTGAAAATGAGGCGTTACATCCGGAGAAAACTTAATAAAATCGGTTTCCATGCAACCGTGCGAAGGAGTACACGTAAAATCCTCATTTACTGTCCCGATTATAGAAAGAATTTTGTAAGTATGTGTGTGATTACATTTTACAATATTAATCCCAGCCCCGATTATTAGCATAAAAATCGAGAATATGACAGAGAATAATATTTTTGTAACCTTTTTCACGATTGCAAATGTATGAAAAAAAATTTTGGGGGTTATAAAATATAAATTAAAAAGTTGTAAATTTTTTCGTTAAATCCGAAAAAAAATCTATATTTGCGGGAATCAAAAACAAAATTTTATGACGAAATAAACAGAATTTATTAACATATAAAGCATTGACTATTATTCGCATTCAAAACAAAAGCCTAGGAAACTGATGATTTGAATTATCGGATAAATCATGCATTCACGGGTGTTCGTGGAGACTTCGTTGTCATATATAAAGTTAATGCTCGCACTTCATAAGGTGTGGGCAGTTTCTAATATGACAGCGGGGTTCTTCCTAGGCTCCTCGTGAATGCGATAGAAAGGCTCATGCCTTTATTTTTGCCGGTAAGTGATTGATAGTAAATGCAAAAAACTATCAATCAAAAAATGGCAGAAAAGAAAAGTTTTCGTGAAGCAAAAGTTGCCAAGAAAGATGAGTTCTATACACAACTTTGCGATATTGAAAATGAATTGAAACATTACAAGGAACATTTCAAAGGAAAAGTAGTTCTTTGTAATTGTGATGATCCTCGTGTAAGCAACTTTTTTCATTATTTCAGTTATGGCTTTGAGCATTTAGGCTTAAAGAAACTTATTACAACTTGTTACAAAAGTCAAAGCAGAGATTTATTTTCTCAAAATGATTCTGAACGTGCTATTTGGCTTGAATATAATGGAGATAGAAATGGAAACAGAGTACCTGATCCTGAGGAAATTGGAATTAATTACTTTAAAGGTGATGGAGATTTCCGTAGCAAAGAGTGTATTGAACTATTAAAACAATCCGACATCGTTGTTACCAATCCACCTTTTTCATTGTTTCGTGAGTATGTTGCACAATTGATTGAATATGATAAAAAATTTATAATTGTTGGACATCAAAACGCTATTACCTATAAAGAAATATTTCCATTAATCAAAGAAAATAAAATTTGGTTAGGATATGGATTTAAAGGAGGGGCTGGGCATTTTATCAGCAAATATGAAGATACTGCAACGGCAGGTGACCATCGCGAAGGAATGATTAGAGTTTCTGGCGTTAATTGGTTTACAAATCTTGAAATACAAAAACGTCACGAAGATTTGATTCTTTATAAAACATATAATCCCGAAGACTATCCAACATACGATAATTATGACGCAATCAATGTTAACAAAACGTCTGATATTCCAATGGATTATGACGGTATAATGGGTGTTCCTATCACTTTTTTGGACAAATATAATCCAACTCAATTTGAAATCATAAAGTTTAGAAAAGGAAATGATAATAAAGATTTGTGTGTGAATGGAAAATGTCCGTATTTTAGAATTCTTATTCGTCGCAAACAGCAAGCTCAAAACAACTTAGCTGCCGAACCGCCAACTCAATATTCAACTTCAAAATAACAAACCATGAAAATAGAACTCAATAAAATTACTGTTCGCGAACTAACGCAAGGTTACGAGGATAATGCCGAAAATGGTGTAACAGCTTTGAACGGCAAACTTGATGTTCGTCCTCCATTTCAACGTGAATTTGTTTACAAAGAAAATCATCGTAATGCTGTAATTGATACTTTGACAAAAGGTTTTCCTCTCAATGTGATGTATTGGGCAACACGTGAGGATGGAACTTTTGAAATAATTGACGGTCAGCAACGTACAATTAGTATTTGTCAATATGTTAATGGCGATTTCGCTTTTGATATGCGTTATTTTCATAATTTGAAAGATGATGAAAAAGAACAGATTTTAAATTATGAATTGCAAGTCTATATTTGCAGCGGTACCGACAGCGAAAAACTCCGCTGGTTTGAAACTATCAATATCGCCGGTGAAGAACTTACCAAACAAGAACTTCGCAATGCCGTCTATGCCGGAAGTTGGGTAAGTGATGCAAAACGTTATTTTAGTAGAAACGGAGCTCCGGCTGTTAAAATCGGTTCAGATTATTTAAACGGTTCAGCAATTCGTCAAGAATATTTGGAAACTGCTATTTCTTGGATTTCTGACGGTAATATTGAAATTTATATGGGAAATCATCAAAATGACCCAAATGCAGCTCCTCTTTGGCAGTTTTTCAATTCTTTAATTACTTGGATTGAAACTACTTTTAAGCCTACAAAAGAACGTAAAAAAATAATGAAAGGTGTAGATTGGGGATTTCTTTATAAAAATTTCAAAGATAAGTTGATTAATCAAAAAGAAGTAGAAGAGGAAGTTAAACGTTTGATTTTGGATGATGACGTTACAAATAACAAAGGCATTTATCCGTATATTTTAACTCGAAAAGAAAAATACTTGTCTCTACGTGCTTTTTCTGATTCACAAAAACTTGCAGTTTACGAACTTCAAAAAGGTATTTGTCCGCATTGTAAAAAACATTTTGACATCGAACAAATGGAAGCCGATCATATTACGCCGTGGAGCAAAGGCGGTCATACGGTGAAAGAAAATTGTCAGATGCTGTGCCGCGATTGCAACAGAAAAAAATCAGCAAAATAAAACTCAAAAAAAACGCCGTTGATTTTTTTTCAGCGGCGTTTTGCTTATTTTTAGGGCGTAATTTTTACTTTTTTACATAAATTCGATATTCCCATGGTCTGAGACCGAATTTTTCACGGGAAGTGAATTTTTCGGTTGTGCCCTCAAAATAATTTGTGTAGCTTCCTGCTAACATTTCACTTTCTGCGATAAATTCCACACGGTCGGGATTCAGATTGAAAAGTACTACCACTTTGTTGTCGTCTTTTTGACGTGCGAAGGCGTAGATATTGCAGTTGTCTGTGGTCATTATTTTTGAGTAACTACCGCCAAATGTTCCGTTCCAAAGTGCTTTGTTCTTGAGTTTCAAGGCGTTGAGCTTTGTGTAAAAATCAGCCAACGGATAATCACCCCATTCGATATTTTGTTTTTCAAACAGAGGAATCGATTTGTTGTATGCCGATTCTTGACCGCAATAAATCATTGGCATTCCGGGCATTACGTAGCTAAGAACAGCAAGAGTTTTTGCAGCATCGCCAAATCGGTCGTATTCTGTACCGTTCCAAGCGCTTTCGTCGTGATTTGAGGTGAAAATCATTCTGTAGTTTTCCGGCTGAAATTTCCAAAGCTCGTAATTCCTGTAATGATCGAAATCATAAACGTTTTTTTCTTTTCTTACGATTTTTTTCATTAGATTGTGGAGTTCCCAGCTGTATGTCATGTCAAAAGCGTCATGAATTGTTGGGTCTTCCCATTCTGCGAGCCAGAAACACGGTTTTATTTTGTCAACTTCTTGTCTTGCTTTTACCCAAAACCATGTTGGAACCAAACCTGCCATGTCGCAACGGTAACCGTCGATGTCAAACTCTTTTACCCAGTAACTTAAAGCGTCAATCATTGCATTTACAGTATCGGGATTGTTGTAATTGAGGTGTGCAACGTCGGTCCAATCGTCGTTTGGTGCCAAAACATTGCCGTGTTCGTCACGATAATATCTTTCGGGATTTATTTTTATCCAATCGTTGTCCCAAGCAGTATGATTTGCCACCCAGTCCAAAACTACGTGCATTTTCAGGTCGTGAATTTCTTTTATCAATTTTCTGAAATCTTCAGCAGTTCCGAAATCCGGATTTACTGCTTTGTAGTCTTTTACACTGTAAGCACTGCCATAAGTTCCTTTTCTGTTTTTTTCGCCAATCGGGAAAATCGGCATCAGCCAAAGAATATCTATTCCGGTGTCTTTCAGCCTTTTGAGCTGTTTGCGCAGTCCGTTGATATTTCCTTCCGGCGAAAACTGACGGATATTTACTTCGTAGATGTTGGAACTTTTGGTCCATTCTGGTGTTTTGTATGCCATGATCTATTTGTTTTATGGTTGTTTTTATAATTTGTTGTTCTGCTTAGTATGCGATGTCTCTGCCTGAAAAATGTAACATCTCTTTGAGGGTTTTGTTGAGATCGTCGGCTTTTTCAAGGTCTTCGAGACTGATATGACAACGGTATCGCCAATAGTGATTAGGTTCGCTTGGAACATTAATTCTTTCTTCACGCGGATCTTTCAAGCGGAGTTTTTCGTCGAGACCGAGAATATCCTGAATCGGGAAAACTGCCCACATCGCCGGTGAATAAAGGTGTTGGAAAATAATATCTTTTACTACCCAAGTTTCGCAATAGTACGGAGCTGCTCCGCTCTTGCTCAATCCGTTGTTGTAGAATCTCTGAGCGCGTGCGTGGTCTTCTTCCCACCATCCGCGAATCGGCGATGTATCGTGAGACGACGGTGTTGCTACTGCCAAGAACGGATATCCGGCAGGACGTCCGAATTCTGTAGAAGTTTCTTTCGGCATTCTTTGGATTTCAAGGCTCAAGATATTGAGTTTGCGCATTACTTCGGGAACGCAAGCCGGTATCATTCCGAGGTCTTCGCCGCAAACCATCATGTTGGTAGCATTGGTAAGTCCCGGCAATTTTATTTCAGCCTGATTTCTCCACAAAGTTTCGTTTCGGCGGTAGAAATAATCGTTGTAAAGATCGCCGATTATACGTTTTGCATTGTCGTCCAAATCTTTGTAAGAATTGGTTTTGAACAGAGAGTGACGCGGATGGTAGCCGTCGGGATTTTTCTTGTCTTTGAAAAATATTACTTCGGATACCAAATATATCAATCCTTGTTTAATTGTCTGTAAATGAAGCATTTCTTCGGGCGACGGTACAGCTATTGCCTTGAATGCTTCTTCTATTTTGTATTGTGTATCGTATTCGGGTTTTAGAGTGTATTCGCCTTCTTTGCCTTCTATTTCGTTTAGGAACGAGTGTTTTACATATCCGGCTTGTTCTCCAAAAATCTGTTTCAAGATGTATTCACGGATATACGGTTTGCAAAGTCTGTCTTCGTCAAAACGCATACCGCGACCTTCAAGTTCTTGTCTTGAAATCGGGATTGCGGGATCGAATACGCCCATCAAACCTTTGGTCTGAGTTTCGGGAATACTCCAAATTCTGAAAAATCCCAAAATATGGTCAAGACGGTAAGCGTCGAAATATTCCGACATCTTTGTCAATCTTGCTTTCCACCATGCAAAACCGTCTTTTGACATCTCTTCCCAGTTGTATGTCGGGAATCCCCAGTTCTGACCATCTTCCGAAAAATCGTCGGGCGGCGCACCGGCTTGACAATCAAGATTATACAATTTAGGATTTACCCACGCATCTACACTGTGTTTTGCAATTCCGATTGGAATATCGCCTTTTAGGATTATGCCGTTTTTGCGGGCGTAGGCTGATACTTTTGATAATTGCAAATGCAAATGATATTGTATAAAAAAGTGTACCGCTACATCGTCGAAATTTTTGTTGGATTCGTCACAAAGTTTATCAATCATTTCTTGATTGTAAACCGCAAAATCGCCCCAACGACTAAAATCCGGCGTTCCGTAAAGATCTCTCAGATAAGAGAATACGGCGTAAGGTTTTAGCCAATGTTGGTTTTTATTGTAAAAATCCTGATATGTTTTGTCTTTGAGGAATTGTCTTTGGTTTTCGTCGTAAATTATCTTGAAGAATCGTGATTTTACTTTCATTACTTCTTCGTAATCCACCTTGCTGAGCTTGTTGAGTTCAGCCATACGTTGTTTGAGAATATCTTTTGTAACATCGCTTGCAGTTTCAGCCATGTCTTTGATTCTCAAATATATCGGGTGCAATGCGAAAACCGAAACGCATTTGTAAGGATAAGAATCCTTGTAAGTATGAGTTAAAACAGTATCGTTTACCGGCAAGAGTTGAATCATTTTCAAACCGGTTTTTTTAGCCCAATCTACAAGTTTTATCAAATCGGCAAATTCACCGACGCCGCAATCCTCGTTGCTGCGTAGCGAGAAAACCGGAATTGCCACACCGGCAGCTTTCCACGGATAGCGCGGAAATTTGAAATCTTCGTCGTTTATTATATAGAAATCCTCGGTTTCGGGAGTGAAATATCTTGTAACATATTCTTCCAAAACCACTTTGTCGGTTTCTTTTTCGCAAATACAATATTTGTATTCGGCATATCTTTGCGGACGGTCGATACAAAATTCGGCTTTCCATTCAGGAAAATTTTCATCGGAAAGTTTTATTATAACATCGTTTTCCGGTAGCGAACCGAGAAATTTTACGGCGACATAATGCTCCGGCTTTACCCTTACCAACGGAATGGACACTCTGAGGACTACTTTGTTGTCTTCACGCTTTTCCAACTGTTTGAACGGTAAATAGCTGTCGCGATTGAAAATTACTTTTTTGAATGCCGAAGAGTACATCACATTGTTCGGATTTATTTTCGGTTTCCAATAGTCATGTACAATGATATTTTCGGATTCTATTTTGGAAGCGTAAAATTTTCGCTCTCCAAATTCGTAAAGAGTTTGGCTGATGTTGTTGTCTTTCATCAAGTATTTGTATGTAAATTCCTTTTCGGGAATTTTATCCAAATCTATAGTGAGTTCCCAATCTCCGTTGGTTTTGGGAGTCATTAAGGCAATACCTTGTCCGGGTATGCTATCAATCATCAACTGCTGCCCGTAGCATGTGCGGTAATTTATTCTAAATGTAATTCTCATTATAAATGTTTGATGCAATAATTTGACTTCCGGGGTTTTGTTTCCGACAGTCCTTTTTTTCGGTTTTTGCTATAAATATTTATCAATATTTATGCTACTAAAGTAAAAAAAGATTTTGATTTTTGGGGTTAATAAATGATTAATTAGTGAATTTTTTTTGAAGTCTCTTGCTGTTGTGTTTGATAATCAGATTGTTGTAAAGATGTAAAAAAATAAATTGTAAGAGTACATTTATTGAAAGTTTATGTAATTTTTAACATATTTTGGGGTAACATAAAAAAACGAAGTCAGTAAAACCAAAAATTACTGACCTCCCAAAAACAACAAAAGCAGGATTATTCACCTGCTCTGTCGCTACTAATTTTTAACCTAAACCTAATATTATGAAAAGACAATTATAAATTCTAATAATTTTTAACTATTATTCAATTCTTATTTTCTACACTGCAAAGATAGTGCTGATGTTTGAAATAAAAATTACCCGAAATTTAAGTATCGTTGAATTATATCATTAAATAAAAGTTAATCTCAATTCTTGATGTTGGCTAATTCTTAATAGAATACAGCTTTTTTGCAGTTTTATTGTATTTTTTATCTGTAATTCTTGTAGCGAAAGTATAGAAAATTGTTTCTAAATATTGTTGTAATATTTTTTAAGTCAAATAGTTACAAATAATTATTGTATAAAATACACAGTAAAGTTATTGTTATACGAAATACAAAAAATGGATTTCTGCTATGAAACAGAAATCCATTCGTTTTCAGGATTATTCGTGAGAAATTTCTTTGTAAAATTCAGCCAAATCGCTGCGTTTTTCCTTGGTGTAATCGATTGCGGATTTCGGGTGCTGATTCAGCTGACCGGTAAACATGTATTGCCAATCGTAACCCCAAACAGTACCTTCTTTCTTGAGTTCGGCGATATATTTTTCCAAAAATTCAATCACCGGGAAAATATGATATTTAGGATTTTTGAGGAAACCGAGCAAAAGTTCCATCGAGCAGTTGCCCGCGCCGCGACCCATAGAGCCGTAAGTAGCATCCAGCCAATCAACTCCGTCGCTTACAGATTCTATTGTGTTGGCAAAAGCAAGTTGCTGATTGTTGTGAGCATGTATGCCGAGAGATTTGCCGTAACGGTCAGCATAATTCTTGTAAAAATGTACAAGTCGCTGTATTTGTTCCGGATACAAACTACCAAAACTGTCAACAATATAAATACAATCCACAGGAGATTTACCCAACATCTCGAGAGCAATTCCGAGGTCGCTTTCCTGAGCGTTGGAAATAGCCATAATATTGCAACTTACTTCATAACCCTTTTTCTTGGCATCTTCAATCATCTCGATAGCCGACGGCATATTTTGGATGTAAGTAGCTATGCGAATGAGGTCTACGGGACTGTTTTTACGGTCTTGAATATCATTTTTGTAGTCGCAACGTCCTACATCAGCCATGATAGCGAGTTTTAGTTGCGGAGATTTTTCGTTGCCGATTATCGACAAAATATCGTCGTCGCTTGAAAATTTCCATTTACCGAATTTAGTAGCGTCAAACATCTTTTTGTCGGCGCGGTAACCAAATTCCATGTAATCAACTCCTGCGTTGATATTAGTTTGATAAATAGCCTTCGCAAATTCATCGGTAAAACGGAAATCATTCACCAAACCTCCGTCCCTCAAGGTAGCGTCCAAAACCTTGATACTCGGTCTGAACTCCATAAGTTTTGATAATTCTTTCATTTGAATTTATGTTTTTTGTAGTCTTGATGTCGGCAAAGATAAGAATAGTTGCAACAATTAAGAAATTTTTTTGACAATCTATCAGTTACATCTTTTCGTTATGATTTTTCATATATTTTTTTTTGACAGTTTTTTATTTGAAACAGCCGGCTCACATCCGGTATTGATTTACAAAAAATAATTGTACATATATCAATTTGTCAGGAGTTTAGCACAAGTCAACAAAAAACTTGAAAATAAAATTTAAATTTTATATAAATAATCCTAAAATAATACTTAAATTTGTTACTTGGAATTTTGGCAGATTATCGAGTTCCAAAAAAATGGTTCAATATATTAATTATTAATTAGATAAAAAACAGAAATCATAATGGAAAACATAAAGCAGCCCGAAGTTATTAAGTTGAAAATCATTGCAACTGGCGATGTGCACGGTGCCATTTTTCCTTATGATTTTATCGAAAACGAACCTCTAAACACCTCATTAGCACAAGTTTATACATATATCAAAGAGCAACGTGCCGTAAAAAGTCAGGACGTAATACTTCTTGACAACGGTGATTTTTTGCAAGGACAGCCTGTAGTATATTACAGCAATTACGAAAAACACGATGGCAAACATATTTGTGCTGATGTAATGAATTTTATGGGTTATGATGCGGCGAGTGTCGGCAATCACGATATCGAAACCGGTCATCCCGTTTACGACAATCTTGTAAAAGAATTCAATTTTCCGTGGCTTGCTGCCAACGCCGTACACAAAGACACCGGCGAACCGTATTTTGAGCCGTACACCATAATCAACAAACGTGGAGTAAAAATCGCCGTAATTGGTTTGATTACGCCGTCGATTCCGATTTGGTTGCCCGAAGTAATTTGGGAAGGAATCGAATTCAAAGACATGGTAGAGACCGCCGAAAAATGGATGAAAATTGTAAAAGAAAAAGAAAAACCGGATCTTATCGTCGGACTTTTTCATTCCGGAGTTGACAACAGTTACAACAATCGCAGCGACGAAGTTTACATGAACGAAAACGCGTCGATACTTGTGGCTCAGAAAGTTCCGGGTTTTGACATCATTTTTGCCGGTCACGACCATCAGGAATTTAATATGGTTATGAAAAATTCTGAAGGTCAGCGTGTTATAATTTTGGATTCCAAAAATTGTGCACGTTTGGCGGCTGTGGCATCTATCCAGATAAAAAAAGACGGTGACAAACTTATCGACAAGAAAATCACCGGCTTGATTATGGAAATGAATTCCTGCGAACCCGACCGTGAGATGATGCGCCGTTACAGCGATTATATCAAAATGATAAAACGTTATGTGGCAAAGCCGATTGCAAAATTTACGAGAACAATTTCGTCGCGTGATGCGATGTTTGGAAATTCGGCTTTTGTTGACTTGATACATTCCATTCAGCTCGAAGAAACCGGCGCGGATATTTCGTTTGCTGCTCCTTTGACATTTGATTCCAAAATTTCAAAAGGTGTAGTTTGCATTCGTGATATGTTCAAACTTTACAAATTCGAGAACTGGCTTTACACGATGAAACTTACCGGTCAAGAAGTTTTGGACTATTTGGAATACTCTTACGATTGTTGGTTCAATACCATGAGCGACAAGAAAGACCACTTGATTTTGTTTGAGTTAGACGAAAAAGGCAACAATCGTACAGCGGGAAAATTCTACAATTATTCGTCGGCATCGGGCATTGATTATTCAGTGGATTTGTGCAAACCGGCAGGCGAAAAAATTACGATTTTCGGTTTTTCAGACGGCAGACCTTTCAAACTTGACGAGACGTATACATGCGCAATAAATTCGTACCGAGGCAACGGCGGCGGCGGACATCTTACCGACGGCTCGCATATTGCACACGAAAAATTGTTGGAACGTTTGATTTCCACAACTGACAAGGATTTGCGTTACATCATAATGCAACATATTGAGGAACTTAAAGTTGTATCACCCAAAGCCAAAGGAAATTGGAAAGCCATCCCGCAAGATTTTTGGATACGCGGTCGCAAAAAAGATTATCAAATCATGTATGATAATTAGTTTTTCTTTTTGAAAAACAACAAATTTTTTATTTCCGTGGAAAGGGTAAAAAGTTATGCTCTGTCGTAACACATAATAACGCCGCCCGAAAGTCTCTTGATTAGAACTATCGGGCGGCGTTTTTTTACGGCTGCCGCAATGCGACAGCCCTACAAATGCTTATTTCTGTTTTCTGATTTGGTTACTTCAAACATTGTTATTCGCTGCGCTGAATCTTTAGTACATATCGAGTGTTACTCTTACTGCCTGAGTAGCACTCTGTGTCCACGTAGTTCGATGAGATGCTCAAATAAAACGGTCTATTATTGTCCAGCAACGTATTCATCCAATAAGTTGTGCTCGGAGTGCCGGAAGGAAAATACATGCATCAGAATTTGGGTCGTATGAACCAACTAACGTCGGATCATCATAACTCTTTTTCCCTTTGTCAGCTGTTGCCTTGGCTTTGAAAACATAATAGCCTTTTTTTGTACCGTCATCGACCCATTGCCAATAACAAGAGGAAACAAGATGTACAAACTCGAGTTTTGAAGGCAAGGTGTTTTCTTTGTCTTCAATAGCATCCCATGCGCTTGTTACGTAATTACCATCATTCTGAAAAAAGACTAGTTTACCATTAGCACCAACAACACCAAGGTCAACATAACCATTGGGGGCTGCTGTCTTTACTGTCACATCACATTCGGCTTTTACGCCGCTGCCGTCTATAGCCGTGGCAGTGATTTTTACAGTTCCTGCGGCTACTGCTGTTACTTTGCCGTTTTCGTCAACAGTGGCGATTGCTTCATTCGCAGAACTCCAAGTATAGGTTTTGTCGGCTGCATCTTCGGGAAGAACAGACGTTACTGTCAAGGTTTCATCGCTGTCGACTGTGATTTCGGTTGCGGTTTGTTGAGAGCGATTGAAGTTACAAGAATTGCAGTCGGTTCCGATTCTTGTTTTGGTTCTTGTTCTGGATCTTCAGTAAGGTTTGTAGTTGTTGCAGCTTTCACTGTAATTGTGCAAGTTGCACTTTTGGTATAATATTTTTCCGAAGTTGCTGTAATTGTAACTGTACCTTCTTTTAAGGCTGTTACAACGCCTTTTGAATCTACTTCGGCAATAGTTTCATCGCTTGAAGTCCATACTACATTTTTGTAAGTTGCATTTTCCGGACTGATTGTGGCTTTCACCGTTACTGTTTCGCCTACGGTAATTTCAACAACTGATTTATCAAGCGTTACGCTGTAAACAACCATTATTTGATTTTCGTTGTCATCGTCTTCACAAGACGGAATTGCGAGCAATAATGCTGCAAATAACGGTAATAATTTTAGGAGGTTAATTTTCATTTTTTCGTGTTTTTATAGTTAAACAAAAAAATCCCTTGCGGTGAAAGTCTAATTACCATCACCACAAGGGATTATGAAAAAATAGTCTAATAAAAAGGAAGTAAAATTTTACATTTTACCCCACCTAATTTCAATTGTAAAGTTGAGTTGTAGTTTAGTTTTTTCATGTCTGTTGTTGTTATTGTATCTTTTGATTTTCTTATACGATAAAAATTGCGAAAGGTTTCAAAAAAGTAGATGTTTTTTATTCGATATATGATACAATTTTTAGGTATTTTGTCGAAAATGAATAAGTTACATTATTGCGTTGTCAGCAGGTTGGTGAAGTTAGAGCTGTTTAGCGTAACGGAAATGAGTACATAAAAAAAACAAGACTGCAAAGGGTATTGCAGTCTTGAAAAAAAAAGACCTTGTTCCATGTTATTTTTACTTGGGTTCAATTTATTGTTGTTCCCCTATTCGCACTACAAAGATACATTTTATGTTTTTACAAAATTTTACACTTTAGTCTAATTTTTTTTGAATAGTATTTGAGGCATTAAGTATTTTTTGTTAGATAAAATTATTTTGTTAACATTTTACAAATCAGTATCAAATCAATATAGAGCTTTTTAAAAAATCAAAATTAAACTTTTTTTGTAGGCAACGTCAATTTTTGAAAAAATCGGTTTGATGAATTGATTTTTAAAGTGATTGTTGGGAAAGAAAAATTTGTGGTGGATATATAAAAAAACAAGGCTGCAAAAGCGGCAGCCTTGAAAACAAAGATTTAGTGTTCCATGTTATTGTATTGACAATTTATAAGGCCGGAATTGATTGTGGATGCCTTATAAATATAAATAATAATGTAGTTTTTATTCAGTACAAATGTATATTGTTTTTTTTGAATCTGATTTATCCATTTGGATAAAATCTCCGTTAAAAACTAGGTTTTTTTCTACTATTTTTATATTTTTCAGTCAGTAATCAAAATATTTTTCTATCAGTAGAGTATTTTTTCGGTTGCGTAATTTATTCATTGTAGACGAATATTCTTCTATTATGAGGAATTTACTATTTGCTGAGGTGAAATATCCTGTAATAACAATTAGTTTTAGAGTTATTTCCTAATATTTGTGCTTTGTTTGGATATAATTTTCAGTCATCATAATTTTGCAACATAAAATTATTGAACATTTGGATCTAATATTTAGAAAATAAAGTTGCATCATTTAGATTGTAGATACATTTTATTTAGTGGTTTGATTTTAATGACATAGAAAAGGGCAGTGGCAACTTTATTATTTCAAACTTTGGGCATAATGCGATGTCGCTTTCTGGTGACATCAATGATATTTGATGTATTATTTGTAGTACAACGTAATTTTGAAAAATAATTAAATAAGAGAGAATTAAAAAATTAGAGGTAGAAAAATACTCGTTATAATTATCTGTTTTTGAAACACAACTGATTGGAAAAAGGCTTATATGGTAACCGACGAAATGAATAATTCCGTCGGTTTTTTGTTTTTATAGTAATAAATACATGTTTTTGTGACCGAAATATTTACATGGCATGGTGCGCAATTACCAAAAATGTTAATGTAATTTTCAGATTATCAAGACAATAGCTTCGTGGTATTTCTGGAGAAGTCGTTTGCTTTGATTTGTAAATTAACTTGTTATCAGTGCTTTAACTTTCTCTATTGAAATATTCAGTTTTTGTGCAATTTGTTCGTTGGAAATACCGGCGGATGCTAACATTTTGATTGAAGCAGATAACAGAGTATCTGTTTCGGCTAATTGTTTGTTTTTTTCTTCCAATTGTTTATCTTTTACTTCCAACTGTTTTTTGTTTTGAACCAACTCCTGCTCTCTTGCCAAAAGGATTTCTTTTTGCTCGTCAAGTTGCACCTTCTGCTCATTAAGTTGCACTTTCTGTTCGTTAAGTTGCACTTTCTGTTCGTTAAGTTGCTCCTTCTGTTCGTTAAGTTGCGCTTTTTGCTCTGCAAGTATTTCCTTTTGCTCTGCAAGTTTTTTCTTCTCTTCGGCGAGTTGTTTTTTGGTTAAAATATGTTCGAGATGCTCCTGATACTCTTCGTTTTCTGCAATCATCAGTTCGGTAGTGTGATCGTCGGTGAAAACCATTGAAAGTCGGTTGACAATTTTTTGCATTTCGCTGTCACCTTCGGTCAACGAATCGTCAAACTGCATTTTGAAACCTTTTTTATTTACCGAAAACTTTTGATTGAAAACTTGAAGGATTTTTTCGGCACGGTTACGAATTTTGTCAGACAATAGCGGAACTTGTACAATTATACAATCGTGTGACAAGCTTTCTCCAAATTTGTCCGGAACTCCCGTTGTAAGTTCGTTGCCGTCATAATCCAAATATTTACGGTTAAGATAAGTAACAGGTTCTGTGAGATTTCCAACTCTGTGATTTAGAATATAAACTGCAATAATTGGCAAACCATAATCGCGGTCGTCATTTGTGTCGTGAAAAATATTTTCAGACGCAATATAGTTTTGACCTAAATAACGACGGAATCTCGGAACTTCATAATTAACCCACGATTTTTGTAATTCTATGATTATCAAACGGTCAACGTCATTACCATTGTCATCTTGAGTAAGAATATGAGCACCAAAATCAATACGCATTACAGAAATTTCGCCGTCGTCGCCTTTTTGTGTAAATTCGTTTTTGCGCGTTTCGAGTTTTGTAACTTTCTTTTTTATAAGTGCCGACAAAAGTATTCTTGCCGCAGTATTGTCAGCCAAGAAAAATTTAAAAACTGAATCAAATATTGGATTACCGATCGTTATCATTGCCTTACAACGTGTTTGTTATTAATTGGTACAAATGTAAAATCTTTTTGCGAGTTATCCAAAAAGATTCTCGATGTAGAAATTACTTTTATTTCAAATCTTTTGCTTTGCGAACCAATACTTTTAGCTCGTCGATGTAACCCTTGTCGTCAGAAGGAATAGCTTTTAAGTATTCAAGCAGTGATTTGTATGTCGTTTCACCGGAAAACTTGCTGTCGTTTAGCAACATGCCAAACATCGCTGCTGAGGATGCAAGTTTGAATCCGTCGGAAGGTTTTTGGGTAAATGTAGAAGATGTTACAACTTTTTCTACCAATTTACTTTTGTTTTCGTCGGGATTTTTGTAACGGAATTTTATCGTACACCAATCGGAAGATCCTGTGGTTGTGGTTTTTACATAATTGCTTTCTACTACCGAAGGCTCGTTGTCGGTTATGGATTTTTTTGTAATAAGTTCGTAAAGTGCTGTTACACTGTGACCTGATCCCATGTCGCCGGCATCTTTTTTGTCGTCGTTGAAATCCTCGTTGTCAAGAAGTCTGTCCTCGTATCCTACAAGTCGATAGCTTTTTACAACTTCGGGATTGAAGTCAACAAGAATTTTAACATCCTTTGCAACTGTGTAAAGCGTTCCCCAAAGTTCGGTTCCGAGAGCCTTTTTTGCCTCACTGAGATTGTCGATATAAGCATAATTTCCGTTGCCGGCATCGGCTATTGTTTCCATCATTCTGTCGTTGAGATTGTACATTCCGAATCCGAGAACTGTAAGGAAAATTTTGTCTTTCGCTCCTTTTTTTACAAGTTCTTTCAATTCGCCGTCGCTGCTTTGACCAACATTGAAATCGCCGTCGGTAGCGAGAATTATACGGTTGTTGCCGCCCTCTATAAAGTTTTCTTTTGCAAGTTTATAAGCCTTTTGAATTGCTTCTCCTCCGGCTGTATAACCGTCGGCAGTAAGTTCCGAAATCGTTTGGATGATTTTTTCTTTTCCTTTTTCGTCGCATTTTACGGCTGTTAGTTTGATGTCGGTGCCGGAAGCGTATGTTATCAACGAAACTTTGTCGTTTTTGCGGAGATTGCCGGTCATGTAATTGAAACTTTTTATGAGCAGCGGCAATTTGTTGTCGTCGTACATGCTGCCCGAAACGTCAATTAGAAAAACGATATGAGAATACGGAAGTTCCTGAGTATTAATTTTTTTAGCCTGAAGTCCTATTTTCATAAGTTGATGACTTGTTTCCCACGGACAATCGGTAATTTCGGCTGTAAGTGATACCGGGTAAGCTCCTTGGGGTTCGGGATAATCGTATTCAAAATAATTAATCATTTCCTCGATGCGTACGCTTCCTTTGGGCGGTAGTTGACTGTTGTTGATAAAACGGCGGATGTTGCTGTAACTTGCACGGTCAACGTCGACAGAAAATACTGAAATCGGGTCGGTTTTGGTACTTTTGAATTTGTTTTCGTCCTTGGAATCATAACGCTCCGTGTTGAGTTTTATCGGTGCGGGTTCAAACGAATTTCTTGCATTTGCCTTGCCCGATCTGCCTAAAAATGAATGTTTTTTCTGTATGCCGTATCCTACTACAACACATTCTTCAAGTTCCATTTTTGATTCTTCCAATGTAACATCTTGTGTTATTTGCTGACCTTTTTTTCCTTTTACTTCTACTTCTTTGGTGTCGTAACCGATATACGAAAAAATCAATTTACAAGAATCGGTTTGCAATTTTATTTCGTATTTGCCGTCAAGATCCGAGATTGTTCCGTTTCTTGTTCCTGCAATTTGAACAGTGCAACCTATAATCGGATTTTTTTTAGTATCGGTAATTGTACCTGTGATTGTAATTTGTGATTTTGCTTGAAAATTCAGTAATAAAATCAAACTGAAAAATGTTAGTAATCTTTTCATAATTAATTTGTTATTTAAGTTAAAGAAAACATACAAATGTAGTTACTAATTTTAATTATCAAAAATATTTTGTGATTATTTGGGGATTGTTATATGTTTTTTGCAGAATTACCAAAAAAGATGTTTACTTTGCAATTTTAGTTTTGTCAACTATTATTTTTTTATTGTTATGAACATCTTTGACGCTATAAAAAACGATGATTTAGAATCTATGGTGGAGGCTAACCCTTCGGTTGTAAATACCTCTGCACCGTTAAAACCTGTAGAAACCAACAACTTGATTGCACCTCCAACGCTGTCAAAGTCGAACACAAAACGCGGCAGTATTCCTTCTGACGACATAAATTTTTCGTCCGCTGCGTTGGAAAAAATGCGGACTGCATCGCGACATATTTGTTATCTTATCAATGAAGGTTACAACTTGAAAATGGCTTACACATTTGTTGGAAATCATTTCGCACTCTCTGAGCGTCAACGACTTGCGATAGCTCGCAGTATTGCTACAACAAGTCAAATAAAAAATCGTAAATCCAAAGAAAAAACAAATATCTCCGGTGATGAATTTTGGATTGACGGTTTCAATACGATAATTACTTTGGAAGTATTGTGTAGCAATTCGTTACTGTTTTTGAACATGGACGGTACAATTTGTGACCTTGCATCTTTGCGGGGGCGTTACCGAATAATTCCAGAAACCGAAAAAGCTGTAAATCTGTTGTTTGAAACCTTGTCTGACATGAAAGTTTCGTCGGTTCATATCTTGCTTGACGAGCCGGTTTCCAACTCCGGACGATTAAAAACCTTGATTGCAGAAATCACAGAAAAATATCCGTTTGTTGTTGATATTCAGTTGATTAAAGCTGTTGATAAAGCCTTGTATGGAAAAGATGATGTCATTACGTCAGATTCTATAATTTTGGATAATTGTAAAAGCTGGGTAAATTTAGTTGCAAATTGTCTGATAAAATCAAACGTGATGGCATTGAAAGTTTGGTAATAAAATTTTTGATATTACATTCAAAAATTTTTGATTAAATCCATATTTCAGCTGCTCCGATTTGCTGAGAGAAATTTAGTAGAAGTGAGCTTTGAGGTTGGCATTCGAAAATGAATAACTTTGAAGTACATTGTAAAGGTAAAATCGGGATTGTTTTAATAGAATGTTTTGCCGGTTGCCGAAATCTGATTAATTTTGTCAAAACATTTCAATTATCTTTATAAAATACTATAATCGTATGAAAACACTATTTTCCTTCTTAACATTTTTATTATCAATGATAGCAACAGTCGCTTCTGCACAAGAGGCTTACGTAGAAATGTCGCAAGACAAGACTACGCTAACTTTCTATTACGACACCAAAAAAGCAAATCGAGAAGGTAAAATCTACAAATTAAATCAAGGATATGAAATTCCGCAATGGTGCGATAACTTTATTTTCGGATTGGTTCCCGATAACGACAACTGCAATACAGTTATTATTGACAAGTCTTTCAAATCGGCACGACCTACATCTTGTTATTATTGGTTTGCCGGATTAAAAAGGGTGACCGAAATACAGGGAATCGAAAACCTTAACACATCAGAAGTTACCAATATGAGTTGGATGTTCTCATTCTGTTTCAAACTCAACAACTTAGATTTTAGCGGTTTTAATACTGAGAATGTTACTGATATGAAGAATATGTTTTACGCAAGTTCAGGCTTTACAAATCTTGATTTAAGCAGTTTTAATACTTCGAATGTAAAAACCACCCAGGGGATGTTTAAAGAATGTAAATCTCTTAAAAAACTAAACATAAGCAGTTTTAATACTTCAAATGTTACCAATATGTCTGAAATGTTTTTTGGGTGCGATAGTTTACAAAGTCTTGATGTCAGTCATTTTGATACTGAAAAAGTTACCGATATGGATGCGATGTTTGTAAGGTGTCATTTTGTAAAAAAACTTGATGTCAGCAAGTTCAACACTCGAAATGTAACAAGTATGTTTGGAATGTTTGCCGGATGCAATAGTGTTGAAAAACTTGATGTCAGCAACTTCAATACTTCCAAAGTTACTAATATGCAAGAGATGTTCTCATACTGCGATAGTCTTACAAGTCTTGATTTAAGCAGTTTTAATACTGCACAAGTTACAAATATGTCTGCAATGTTCCGTGATTCATATAATTTAAAAAGTATCGATGTCAGTAATTTTGACACAAGAAATGTTACAAAAATGAATTTGATGTTCTTTGCGTGCAGAAAATTAGAAAGTATTGACTTGAGCAACTTTAATACGAAAAATGTTACCGATATGAGCGGGATGTTTTGGGGATGCAATAGTATGACAAATCTCGACCTCAGCAATTTTAACACCGCCAACGTAACAAATATGCAAGAGATGTTTTCTGGTATGATAAATATCGCAAGTTTGGATTTGAGTAGTTTTGACACCAAAAATGTCACAAGGATGATGGGATTATTCAGTTGGTGTATCCGTCTCAGATACATATATGTAGACAAAGACAAATGGCAACTATCAGAAGAGGTAACCAAAAACGAAAATTACAATTCCAATAATATTTTTGAAAATTGTCTCTATCTATTTGGTGAGAAAGGCACAGAATGCTCACCGGACAAAAACAAAGCAGAATATGCACGTATAGACGAAGGAACACAAAAACCGGGATTGTTGACCGAAAAAGGCGACGCTCCATTTACACCAAAATACGAAAATGGAATACCGTATGTGATTTTAAAAGACGGAGTGCTGTATTTCAAACTTGGCGAAACCATCGAAAAAGGAGGGGTAACTATTCACAAATGGCCTATATCGTATCAATCACTTTTAGGAGATACTGTAAAAAAAGTAGTAATAGATAAATCATTTGCCAAACACAAACCAACTAGTACAAGTTATTGGTTTTATGATTGCGACAAAATTACTAATATCGAAGGATTGAAATATTTAAATACATCAGAAGTTACTGATATGAGCGGAATGTTTAGTAATTGTAGTAGCATAACACAATTGGATTTAAGCAGTTTCAATACTCAAAAGGTAACTAAAATGAAATCTATGTTTGCCAATTGTATTGAACTTAACAATCTTAATATTAGCAGTTTTAATACCTCTAATGTAACCGATATTAATAATATGTTTGCTTGGTGCAAAAAAATGGAATATCTTGATATTAGTAATTTCAACACATCAAACATTACGAATATGGAATCAATGTTCTTTGGTTGTAATAGTTTAAAAGAAGTATATCTCACCAACTTTAACACAGTCAACGCAACCAATATGAGGAATATGTTCTCTCATTGTCTGAAGTTAGAAAAAATTGATTTAAGCAACTTCAACACAACCAATTTAATCAATATGAGTGATATGTTCTATCATTGCGAAAGTTTAGAATCTATTGATTTAAGCAATTTCAATACAGAAAAAGTAAAAGATATGAGGGATGTATTTGCAGGGTGCTATAATCTTAAAAAAGTTAATCTGAGTAGTTTCAATACGGAAAATGTTACTAAAATGCACGGTATGTTTTGTGATTGTTACAATCTCAAAAAAATAGATGTAAGCAAATTTAATACTCACCAAGTCACAGATATGTCATATTTATTCAGAGATTGTCATAATTTGGAATATATAGATGTTAGCGGTTTTGATACAAAATCGGTCACTACTATGAATCAGATGTTTGATGGTTGTTCAAATCTTATAACTCTTGATGTAAGTAGTTTTAACACAGAAAATGTTACAGATATGTATAGTATGTTTGCCAATTGCAGCAAACTATCATATTTAGATTTGAGCAGTTTTAATACTTCAAAAGTAGAGGATATGCTTTGTATGTTCGATAGTTGCGCCAACCTTACAACACTTGATTTAAGTAGTTTTAATACTTTGAAAGTTAAGACAATGCAATTTATGTTTCGCAATTGCTCCAACCTAATTAGTGTAAATTTAAGTAGTTTTCAAACACCAAAGGTTAGAGGTATGTGGTCGATGTTTGAAAATTGTAGCAATCTCACCACCATTGATTTAAGTAGTTTTACTCCAAAATCAGTTGAATCTATGTCTGATATTTTTAAAGGCTGCACCAACCTCAAAAGAATCTACGTTAATGCGGATTGGGACAACTACAACATAAGCGAATCGCGCGATGTGTTTGACAACTGCACTAACCTCATTGGCGGTAAAGGTACTAAATACAATCCCGAACATATCAATTCTGACTATGCTCATATTGATGGAGGAAAATCCAATCCTGGATATTTTACTAAGAAATAAAATTTTTTACACAATAAAATCGGTTTAAAGATTATTCTGTAAACTATAAAATAACCTTTAAACCGATTCTTTTATTTGGATTTAGTAATCGTCCCCTCAATTGATTTATTTTTTTACATCCGGATATTGTTCAAACTCTTTTTTCCTTTCGGCGGGGCATATTCACCTATCGAATGTCTCGTGAGCAGATTTTGTAGTCAAGAGCTATTTGACAATATCAACGAAAATTGCGGACGACAAAATACATGTTTGAAAATTGTCGTGAAATTTTTATGCAGAAGGATGAACTGTGCATGCGTGAATTGAAAGAAAATGTTTAAATTTGCCATAAATTTTGAATAGAGTTTTGTTATGAACGCAGATATAAGGTGGATACAGCGGTATGAAAATTATCATAAGGCATGCGGAAGGTTGCTGGATTTAACGGAAAATAGAGCCTTAGACGACTTGTCGGAGTTGGAGTTGGAAGGTCTTGTGCAGAGATTTGAATATACGTTTGAATTATCGTGGAAGGTATTGCAGGACCTTCTGAATTTAGGCGGATTTCAGTTTATGCCCGGTCCTAACGGTGTAATAAAAACCGCGTTAGAAGTCGGATATATTTGTGACCACGACGCTTGGCGCACAATGCTAAAATCACGTAATATTTTCACGCATGTATATGATGAAAATGAAATATTGTCAATTGTTAAATTGATTTATAGTGATTTTGCACCGCTGTTCAAAATGCTCGATGAGAAACTCGAAGATTTAACACATAATCCTGATTATAAATGAAATTCGGACTTTCTGATGATGTAATAGAAGAAATTCAGGGTGTTTTTTGTAAACACCCCGAAGTGGAAAAAGTCTTGATATTCGGCTCAAGGGCAAAAGGTAATTACCGCATCGGTTCAGACATCGACCTTGCTGTTATCGGCAATAATTTAGATTATAGATTATTGCTAAAAATAGGCTGCGAAATTGATGATCTCGAACTTTTGTACGGTGTGGATTTGCTTGATTATCAGTCAAAAAAAACTACACCCATTGGCGAACATATCGATAGGGTAGGGCAAGTATTTTATGAGCGATTATCAATATAAAATGTTAAAGTATCGTCCCCTCAATTGATTTTTTCTACCAAAAAGCGCAAATTATCCTTGTTCTTTTGAAGATACCGAAGGGTTTGGAGTGTTTGAAACGTGCTTTGTTTTTCCACGTCGGGAACATAACAAAACATATATGTTGAAATATTGTCTGATGATTCTGTACTGAAACTAAATCTCGGACAGCGTGTTACAGGTCTGCCGTCCGATTCGGTAATCGTTATACGAAACATCTCGCCGTTGTTGCAACCTGTAATTTCAGGCTTTTGAGTCCGCAAAATTCGTACAGAACCCATATCATTGCTGTAAAAATCACTAAGATAGATGTCGAGCTTTTTGTCCGCAATTTTGATGTTATTATCAATTGTTGTAGTAACCGGTTGAAGACTCAAAAACGGTGTTTTGGCATCCAAATTCAAGGCCTTTGTCATGCCGTCGTGAGACATAGTGTTGTTGTATTCTTTGCCGACTTCGTATGAAATTGTTAATCCCAAATCTACTAAAACATAAACAGTTAACAAAATAAAACTGCCTATAAATCCGATATTGTAAATTACTTTTATTTTTCTTTTGTGTTTAATTTCTGCGTTTAATTCTGTTTCGGTTTCGTCGACATATTTTTTTACGTCGGGATACTGTTCAAACTCATTTTTTATTGATTCGATGCACTCTTTGGGCGGATCAACTTTTATGTAATATTTTCTCGTTTTTAAGGTTACTATCAATCCAAATAAAAATAGTACACCTGATATCAAAAATTCTCCTATCCAGTCTTCGTTTCCGGAGCCGCCTTTGAAACCGTGTATGCCCAGCAATACGCCTAACCACATCATTAGTATCGGAAATCCGTTTCTCAAAAGATCTCCAAAGTTTCTTGGATACGAATTTTTGTAGTTTTTGAGTTTGTATTCCGTATTTGACAAATATTTTTGAAATTTTATTCTGATTGTATTCATAATTTTCTGTAATTTTAGTAAACTGTATAATAACAAACACTGTCGGCTATTTGCCGCAATTTTTCTATTGATTTTGTGGTTTTTAGCGAAGTAAAATCAGCCTCATAATTTCCGAACCCGTTTTTTAGCATTATTGTAACATCGTCGTCATTGTCGTGAGCGCGTATTTTTAACGGGTACAAGCTCTTGCCAACCGGTTTTTTGTCCTTGTCCCAAAGGAAAATTCGTAACATGCAAGTATCTGGTTTTTCGATTTTTTTGCCTTTTGAAACTATTTTTACAGGATCGATTCTAAGGTTGTATCTTACAGAATCTGTGTCGCTATTAATTCTGTTGTTAAAAGAAATTACATCAAATGACAATTTTGTATCACAATTAGCCTCAAAATAATCCTGATAATTATTGTGCACCGAATATCCCGGCAATGGTTTTATAATTTTTGAATATTCTGACATCTGATATATTTCCGGGTGCTCAGTTCTGTCGATGTCGTACAATTCCTTGGTTGATGGTGATTTTATATAAAGTATCACCGGAATTGACATCAGCACCAAAAACAATGTTGTAATCATCAAACGATTTTTGTTACGTTTATTTTTTATGATTTTTATTTCGTTTGACAAATCGTTGATTAATTTGCGAGCTTCCTTGTTTTCTCCGTAAATCGTATCGGTTTGTCTTAGATACATCACTTCGTTGTTAAGAGCTTCGTAAAAAACTTCGTTGGCTACTTCTACCGGCGAATTGTTTTTGAAACTTACAAATAAAAATACAATTGATATAATTAAAAATACAAACGAAAGGCAGAGGTATTCAATATTTGTAAAAAAACTCAGTAAAAGAAATGTTGCCGCAAAATAAAAAACAATTACATCAAGTCTGTACAACAAAACTTGTCCGAAAGAAGGATTTGGTGCGTTACGTAAATTTTGAATACTTACCTGAATATTATCCAAAAGATTTTGGATATTAAATTCGTTATCAGAATTTTGATGCAATACATGTCCGCAATGAGTACAAATATTGCTGATAAGCGGAAACGGAGCGCCACAGTCGGGACATTTTTTCAGGTTCAATTGTTCCTCTTCGGTTCTGACATTTTCTTGGTTTATAATTTGCGCTTCCTTGCTTGCGATGTTAACACGTTTTGTATCAACAACATAATTGAGCATAGTACCGCAAGAAGGGCACTGTTGAGAAATCAACGGAATTTGAGTTCCGCAATTTGGACAGCATTTCAATTCCTCTTTGGTGTAGCTTTTCTGACGGTTTTGCAGTGCTTGATCCAAAAAAGCATTGATTTCTTCAGCGGAAGTACCTTCATTTAGAGCTGCTTTAACAATAGTTTCGCGCTCGATGGAGGTAAGAGTGCGGTCTTTCAATGCAAGATTAGTAAGGTCGATTATCTTTTTTGATATAGCCATGGTTGTTATTAATTTTCAGCGATTTGAGAATTTTTTCCGTCCATGAAACGGGATATAATTTTATGATGCTAAAATAAGATTAATTTTTTGAAATGGAAATTAAATTTGATAATTATTTTCGTATTAATCATATTGTTGTATTGATTTTCAATTGTAATTATTTTACGTAATAACATGACTTTTCATTTAACTTTTTTAATACCTAATTAAACAAGTAAAACGAGGTTGTCATTCAGAATTTTACATTAAAACAAATCCCGCAAGCGGCGTCGAATTTAACAAATACGCAAAAATTCGTTTAGAATTCAACTTGTTTAATTTTAATTTATTAGTAGTGATTTAAATTTTGTTTCCGTTGTTAAATGAAAGAGGCGTTGGTCATAAGAAAATAAAGTTTTTGTTACTTCAAAAAGTTTATTCTAATTTCGCAACGTTAAAAAAGCTAAAAAAAGATTCAAAATGACTGCAAATGTAAATAAAAATTTACCTTATGGTAGAAATCGCAATTTGTTGATGTTCAATAAATTGGCTGTTTTATTTTGCCTGATTTTTCTTTTTTATTCTTTTGCTGCATTTGCGCAAGGTTCTAACTCGGTAAATATCAGTATTTTGGGTTGTGGAAATTATAGTGCAAAACTTTCAGATTATTATTCGCCCAAAATGCGGGGATGTTGACCGTAATTGTCAGAAACACAGACTTTAAAGAGCCTAATTTGCAAATCCAACTTTACATGTCGGTAACAAACGGTC
>JAFXZT010000177.1 GCA_017541145.1 Bacteroidales bacterium
GAGCGCACCAAGTTTGCGTTTGTCGTAATTCTTTGTGCCAGAAATCGTTTCCTCAATCCAACCGTCAATAATGAGGTTTTCACGACGGCAGAAATTTGAGATTTCAAACCGTTGGTTTTCCACCGTCTGTTTGTCAGACGAAACACGAATGTAGCCGTAAATCATAGTGTTATAAATATTTATAATTAAAACTATGATTTAATAAGTCAATTCCGAAAATATACATTTTTGTGCAATTTACGAATATTTTCGGATAGGCAATTGTTTGTAATTTTGTTCCCGATAATTGAAAATCAATATGAAAGCAATAATTTACATTCTATTTGCCGCTGTTGCGCTTTGTGGATGTTCGACGCAGAGGATAATCAGCGAAAACAATGCTGAGATGTCAGACGATTGGCGTAATGTGTTTATCGACAAGCCGTTGCAGGCGTTAATCGACACCGCTTTGCAGCACAATGTCGATGTGCTTACAGTCCGCCAAAATATCGAACAAGCATCGTGGCAAATGCGTTCGGCGGGGTTGTGTTATCTTCCGTCGTTTGCGTTTGCACCGTCGGCTACGTGGCAGAAGGCGCAGTCGCAACCCGCAATTAAAACCTACGAACTGCCCCTCACAATGCAGTGGGAAATGCACCTCGGCGGTGAAAATAAGGCTAAGAAATCAACTGCCAAATATCTATATTTCAGTGCGCAACAGCAACTTGTATTCACTCGACGGAAACTAATCGCCGAAATTGCAAACGCATATTACACGCTCTTGATGATAGACCGTCAGCTGCAACTCACAGCCGAAAGCATCACTCTGCAACAAAAGACTCTTGATGCTATCCGCGAATTAAAAGATATTGGAAAAATGAACGAACTTGCTGTCAATCAGGCGGAAGCATTGCTTCACGAGACCGAAGCCTCAGAATCTGCCCTCAAATTGCAGCAACAGAAAACCATAATCGCCCTAAGCCTGTTGACGGGGCGGAATTTTGAAAACGTTGAAAGGTCGGATTACGCAGATGCGGGATTGATAAACATAGATACATCAGCCGTTGATTTACAACATCTTGCAACACGTCCCGATGTTTTGACAGCGGAATACAATCTTCGTATCGCCGCCAACAACATTCGCGCCGCCAAGTCGCAATTTTACCCGACGTTACAAATTAATGCTACCGGCGTGTGGACCAATAATTTGGGCGAGATAGTGAATCCGGGCAAGATGTTGCTCACACTTGTTGGATCGCTCACGCAGCCGCTCTTTCAACAGGGACGTATCAAAACGGAGTACAAGATAGCGCAATCACAAGAACATCAAGCACAAACGGCGTTTTCTCAAACATTGTTGCAGGCAGGTTGCGAGGTTGCAGAGGCGTTGTCGGAGTGCCGGTTTTCGTCGCAAAAAATCCAAATGCGCGAGGCTCAGACATCTTCGGCGTTAAAGGCGTTTGAAAATAGTCGCTGGCTTATGCAGTATTCTGAATCGGTCGGTTATTTGGAAGTTCTGACGGCACAATCCACGTATCTCAACGCATTGATTCAGACTTCCTCCGAGGTTTTGGAAGAGCAACAATCAAGAATCAACCTTTACAAAGCATTATGTCAATAAAATAGTTAACATCATGGAATACAAGAATTTAGAAATTATATTAATGCCGTTGGAAGAGCGTTTCCGCGATCAGTTTATCAAAGACAATCAAGAGGCGTTCCGTTACGGCGCAACAGAGGAGTTCGGATTGAGAGACGAACATTTTGAAGATGATGGAGAAATCATTTCGCGGCAGACCATCGAGGAGTGTCTTGACGATGAACATTCTCACGCTTTCCGTGTTATCTGCAACGGAGAATATTCAGGTGGTATCATTTTAAATGTCAATGCTTTAACGCACGAAGGCAGCCTTGAAATATTTTTCATTTTGCCTGCGCTTCACAGCCGTGGAATAAGCAAGGCGGCGTGGCGTAGGGTAGAGGAGATGTTCCCTGAAATCACCGTTTGGACTACCTGTACGCCGTGTTTTGAGAAACGAAATATTCATTTTTATGTCAACTGTTTGGGTTTCAAAATCGTATTTCTTGATTTTGATTACCAAGAAGATGAACGGATGTTGATGTTCAGAAAAGATATTAGTTAAAAAATATTTTTTGTGATGTTTGTTATTTTCCCCCCTCTCGTAAATTCCCTTACGCACAAAAAAAATCCCGTATCTTATTGTAAAAAAAATACGGGATTTTGAATGTTAGAATTTAAGTGGTATTAAAGCAAGTTTTCGATTTTTGCTTTGAAATCAGATTCGCTCATAATACCAACGTGTTTGTCAGCCAATTCTCCGTCTTTGAAGAAAAGGAAAGTCGGAATGCTTCTTACGCCGTATTCTGCCGGAATATCCGGTTCTTCGTCAGCATTTACTTTTCCGATTAATGCTTTGCCTTCAAAAGCTTCGCCGATTTTGTCAACAATTGGTAACATCGAGCGGCAAGGTCCGCACCATTCTGCCCATAAGTCAACTACTGCTACGTGTGCAGATTTTATTTTTTCGGCAAAATTACTGGTAGTTAAATGTTCTACTGCCATTTTGATTTTTTTGTTAAAATGTTATATATTAAAGTCTCTTTATAATTTACTTGGCAAATTCCACGAGTTGTTTGCTGTATTCGCTCAAAAGTAGGGAAAGAGAATTCAATGAACCTTCAATTTCGTTGAGGTCAAGATTTTCTATTTGTAAAGTATCCCTGAAAAGAACGACATTGTTTTCTGCAATTGCAAACGCACCGTGAACGATATCTCTGTTTTTCTTAAGTAGTTCTTTGTATGTATTTTTGTCGTCAGATTTTAGTTGAAACAAAGGTTGTTCAAGAATTAAAATAGGATCAGCACATGCTACTACCATGTTTTTGATACCTTCGTCTTCTTTGCTGATTTTTAGGGTGCCGGCGTTTTCATCCTCGCTTACAATTGAGTATTCAAGGTCGAGGAGATAACCTTTTACTTTTTGAAAATATTTTTCCATGACTTTTAATGTTAAAATTGTTTCCGCAAATATAAAAAATATTTTTTAGCAAAAAAATAAATCATAATATTTTTTTTACTGTACTCAATTAACCATATTTATGTTGATGTTAGTTTTCAATCACCAGATTGTGAAGATGAAACGTATGATTTTACTACTTGGATTATTATGTTGATAATCACATTTTATGTATAATATCAAAAAAGACGGCAATTTGCTTAACATCCCGATTTTTATGGCTGATTGGATGACTGATTTTTTGAATTTTGCAACGCCAACAATAAAATCAGGAAAAATGTGTGTGAAACCCCTTAAAATATTAGGAAAAATGTGTAAATTTGTGCTGAAAATATTAGGAAAAATGTGTAAATTTGCGCTGAAAACATCAGGAAAAATGTGTAAATGTTAAACTAAACGCTTGATTATGAAACTATTAAGGCGAAAAATAGATTTGATGCTCAAAAATTGGAAGCAAAGTCCCCAAAAAATGCCACTGATTGTAAAGGGCGCACGTCAAATCGGCAAGACTGAATCCATAACGGCATTTGCAAAAAGCAACTACAAAAGTGCCGTAATAATCAATTTCGCCTTGCAGATTGAGTATAAGGAAATTTTTAATGACGGTTACAGCGTAGATAAGATTATAAAGAATATCTCGTTGCTTAATCCTGACTTGAAATTTCCTGAGAATGAAACACTAATTTTCTTCGATGAAATGCAGGAATGTTCGGCGTGTGCCACGTCGTTAAAAGCCTTCAAGATAGACGGCAGATACGACGTGATATGCTCCGGCTCGCTTATGGGTGTCAATTATAACGAGATAGAATCCAACAGTGTGGGCTACAAGGAAGAATTTGAAATGCACTCGATGGATTTTGAGGAATTTCTTTGGGCAAACGGCTATTCTGACAGTCAAATTGAAGACTTGTTCCTGAAAATGAAAAACGTTCAGCCGCTTTCAGACATCGAAATGAAAGTGTTTGGCGGATTGTTTTATGATTACATCATCACGGGCGGAATGCCGGCAGTTGTCAGCGAGTTCGTCACAAACAAGAATTTTAGCGGGACGCTCCGTTTGCAACAACTTCTTTTGCTTGATTATCAAGAAGATATTACAAAATATGCCATCGGTCTCGACAAAGGACGAGTGCGCAACGCTTTCAATCATATCGCGGTGTTTTTGGCTAAGGAAAACAAGAAATTTCAAGTAACAAAAATTGCCCGCAACGCCCGCAGCCGCGACTACATCGGCGTGGTAGATTGGCTTCACGATGCCGGAATTATCAACGTATGTTACTGTCTTGAAACACTTTCACTGCCATTGAAAGGCAATTACAATCCGTCGATTTATAAGATTTATTTCAAAGACACGGGATTGCTCACCGCCTCGCTTGACAAGGAGGCACAATACGATCTCCGCGCCAACAGAAATTTCAACACCTACAAAGGTGCAATTTTTGAAAACATCATCGGCGACATCCTTGTGAAACAGGGTTACGATCTTTATTATTACAAAAACGAAAAATCCACCCTCGAAATGGATTTTTTCGTGCGCGATATTTCCTCGCTGATTCCCATTGAGGTAAAAGCCTCTGACAATTCCACAAAATCGCTCAACAAACTCACTGATCCCGACAAATATCCCGAAATTAAATTCGGCATCAAATTTTGTAATAAAAATGTCGGCTTCAACGGCAAATTTTACACATTTCCGTATTTTTTGGCGTTTTTGTTGAGAAAATTTTTGGAGGAGAGGGAATAAATTATAAAGTTAAACTTTTGAAAGCGATTCTCAACTATTGATGTCGTTTGCAAAAACTAAAATTGTACAGATTGTCAAAATCCGCATTTTTGTAGATTTAGACAACCAAAACATTCTATCACAACAAAAATTTTGTTAAATCATTAAAAATTATTACCTTTGTGCTGTTTTTTAAATTAAAAAAATCTTTAAAGAAATACAATGGAAATTCCTGCAAAATACGATGCTGCTGTTAGTGAAGAGAAGTGGTATCAATATTGGTTAGATAATAAATTTTTCTCCTCAAAACCTGATGGTAGAAAATCTTTTACAATCGTGATTCCCCCGCCAAATGTTACCGGCGTTTTGCACATGGGACACATGCTTAACAATACCATTCAGGATATATTAACTCGCCGCGCCCGTATGAAAGGCTTTAATGCACTTTGGGTTCCCGGTACAGACCATGCTTCTATCGCAACAGAAGCTAAAGTGGTTCAGAAACTTGCAAAACAAGGAATCAAAAAACGCGACCTCACCCGTGAAGAGTTCTTGAAATACGCTTGGGAATGGAAAGAAGAACACGGCGGCGTTATTCTCGAACAGCTCAAAAAACTCGGCGCATCTTGCGATTGGAGTCGTACTGCTTTTACAATGGATGAACTTCGCAGCGAATCCGTTTTGAAAGTTTTTGTTGATCTTTACAAAAAAGGTCTTATATATCGCGGACTTCGTATGGTAAACTGGGATCCGAAAGCTCAGACCGTACTTTCAACCGAAGAGGTTATTTACCGCGAAGAAAAAAGTAAACTTTTCTATCTTAAATATTATATCGCAGAAGGTGAAACAGTTACACCTACCGGCAACGAAGGCGAAGTTCTTCACAAAGACGACAAAGGTTATTACGCCGTTGTTGCGACAACACGTCCTGAAACAATTATGGGCGATACTGCGATGTGTATCAATCCGAAAGATCCGAAAAATCAATGGCTTAGAGGTCATAAAGTTGTTGTGCCTTTGGTAAACAGAGTAATCCCTGTAATCGAAGACCGTTATGTTGATATCGAGTTTGGTACCGGCTGTTTGAAAGTTACACCGGCTCACGATGCCAACGACTATGCTTTGGGTCAGACACATAATCTTGAAACAATTGACATCTTCAATCCTGACGGAACAATCGCGCCTGCAGGTAAGTTGTACGTCGGCATGGACAGAATGGACGTTCGCAAACAAATTGCCGAAGACCTTAAAAATGCCGGATTGTTGGAAAAAATAGAAGATTATGACAACAAAGTCGGATATTCTGAGCGTAATGCTGACACAGCCGTAGAGCCGAGACTTTGCAAACAGTGGTTTTTGAAGATGAAACATTTTGCTGACATCGCTTTGCCGCCCGTTTTGGAAGGCAAAATCAAATTCCACCCCGAAAAATACGTCAACACTTACCGCAACTGGCTCGAAAATATCCAAGATTGGTGTATCAGCCGTCAATTGTGGTGGGGACATCGTATTCCGGCTTATTTCTTGCCGACAGCAGAAGGCGAAGACGAAAAATTTGTTGTCGCTTTAACGGCAGAAGAGGCGTTGAAAGAAGCTCGTAAAATCAAAGGTTACGAAAATATTACAATCAACGACCTTAAACATGATGAAGATGCTTTGGATACATGGTTTTCGTCATGGCTTTGGCCTGTATCTTTGTTTGACGGTATCAACAAACCCGGCAACGAAGAAATCAAATATTATTATCCGACGAGCGACCTTGTAACCGGTCCGGACATCATTTTCTTCTGGGTTGCCAGAATGATTATGGCGGGCGAAGAATATATGGGCGACGTTCCTTTCCGTAATGTTTATTTTACCGGAATTGTTCGCGACAAACTCGGCAGAAAGATGTCAAAATCGCTCGGTAATTCTCCTGATCCGATAGAATTGATGCAGAAATTCTCTACGGACGGTGTTCGTATGGGAATGTTGCTTTGTTCACCGGCGGGCGGAGATTTGCTTTACGATGACGAACTTTGTTTGCAAGGCAGAAACTTTACCAACAAAATTTGGAATGCTTTCCGTTTGGTAAAAGGTTGGAATGTTGACAACAATATTCCTCAACCCGAAGCATCAGAAAAAGCCGTTGAATGGTTCAACAACCGTCTCAACAAAACGATTAGCGAAGTTGACAAGATGTTCCAGGATTTCCGTTTGTCAGATTCTTTGATGACGGTTTACAAATTGTTCTGGGACGAATTTTCTTCATGGTATTTGGAGAGTGTAAAACCTGCATATCAGCAGCCTATTGACGCAAAAACCTACGCTGCAACTATCGGATTTTTCGATAAGTTATTAAAAATTCTTCATCCGTATATTCCGTTTATTACCGAAGAAGTTTGGCAGTTGTTGGAAGAAAGAAAATCAGGCGAATCAATTATGGTTTCGCGTATGCCGGAAGCTGAAAGTTTTGACGACAAATTGATTGAAAAATTCGAGACCGCGAAAGACGTGATTGCAAAAATCCGTCAAATCCGTCAAGACAATCAAATTGCACAAAAAGAACCTCTCAAAGCGTTTGTAAAATTGGTTGACGGCGAATATGACGATTATTTTAACAGCGTGATTGTTAAGCATTGTAATCTTTCTCAGTTGGATTTAACAAAGGAAAAAATTGACGGTGCAAAAACTTTCGTTGCTAAAAACGTTGAATATTACATCCCGCTCGGCGACAAAATCAACAAGGAAGAAGAGTTGAAAAAACTTCAAGCAGAATTGGATTACACAAAAGGCTTTTTGACTTCTGTTGAGAAAAAACTTTCAAACGAAAGATTTGTTTCGGGTGCGCCGGCAGCCGTTGTTGAACGCGAAAAACAAAAACTTTCGGATGCTAAGATGAAAATCGAAGCGTTGGAAAAACAGATTGCAAGTTTAAAGTAATTTTTTTATAGTAATAATACATTAAAAAAAGCGTTGTTAGTAATAATGACGCTTTTTTTATAATTTAAAAATAATATGGAAAAACAATTAAAACTATTGGTACTCTGTTCGTTAGCTTTTTTAGCTGCTTGCAATCGGGGTACAAATTTCGATGTTGACGTTTCAAAAATCACTGTTGATGTAAAAGTAGAACGTTTTGATGTAGATTTTACAAATATTGATCCTGCAAAAGTCTACAGCTCAGTGCCTGAATTACAAAAAAAGTACGGAGATTTTTTCAATTTTTATGTTGACAATATTATCTCAATCGGAACTCCCGAAACAGCAAAATTTCAATCGAATTACGCCGATTTTATCAATTGGGCGCGGTTGAATACAATTATTTCTTCGGTGGAAAATGTTTTCCCTAAAGAAGTTAACCTCGAACCGCTTTTCGTGGAAGGTTTCAAACACTACAAATATTATTTTCCGAATGATTCGTTACCAAAAATAGCGACAATAATTGCGGGATATCACGAATCAGTTTTCCCGACAGACAATCTTCTGGCTTTCAGTTTGGAAAAATATCTTGGAACTCAATATTATAACTTGTATGAGTCGTTTGGCATTCAGCGTTACAATTGGGTACGAATGGGCAAAGAATCGTTGCCGGTGGATTATTTTCGTGCATTGATAAATTTGCGTTATCCAAAAACCGAAGATATTGAGGACAACCTTCTCAACGAAATGATTTATCGTGGTCGTAATCAGTTTTTCTTGAAATCCATGATGCCGAGTTTACCGGATTCGTTGCTTTGGGGCTACACCGATGTTCAATATCGTTGGGTGGAATATTATGAAAGTAATATTTGGACATATCTTGTTGACAGAAAATTGCTTTTTGACCGTACACCGCTTGCAATCCGCAATCTTACCGGCGAAGGTCCTTATACAAATGCTTTTGGCAATCAGTCGGCACCGGGTGCAGCATCGTATTGCGGTTACAGAATAGTTTGCAATTACATGAAAAATCATCCCGATGTTACGTTGCAACAATTGATGACAACCAAGGATTTCAACGAGATTTATTCCAAAGCCCGTTACAATCCGTAATTTGTTTAATCTCAAAAAGTTAACAACAGATTTCCCGTAAAAAATATGCACAAAAAAATAGGCTGTCCGCAATTTGCAGGCAGCCTATTTTTTTGTGGTAAGAGTTATTCTCGTTTTTGTGATAATTACTTTTTCATAACACTGAGAATACCAACAGCGCAAGTTGTACGCGGACTCAGCGGCATGATGTGTACCCAGTAAACATCTGTTTTCGGACAATAGAATGTAAACTTAAAATCCTGGTTTGTAGTTGCCAAGATGTTGTTGTTGTTATCATAAAGTGACAACATCGAGTTGATTGCCAAACCTGTAGCGTTGGCAGAATTGTTGGAGTCGAGATATTTTGTATCCGACGGATTGCAAAGTTGCAATGTGTACATATATCCTTTGTTGAGGATAACTTTATGTTTTTGAATTTTGCCTGAAGAGAATTTTGTATTGAATTCCTTCAGAAAAATCAGTCCCTGATTCTGCAATGCACACTCATAAACAAATCTTTGCTTGCATTGTGCACTTGCGCAAAGGCTTGATAATAAAACTGTTGCGATTAATAATAATTTAATCAGTCTCATGGCTATAATTGGTCTAAATTAGAGTTCAAATATAATAGTTTTTCTTGATTTATACAAATTGCAATCCAAAAATTAAAAGTTTGTTTTTTTTCTGAATAAAAAATACTTTTGCAGTGTTTTTTGTACACAAATTTTTTATAAAAATAATTCGATTATTATGGCGACATTTCTTTTCAATGATTTGGTTTACGGACCGATACATTCAAGGCGTTTGGGCAATTCTTTGGGTATCAATCTTTTGCCGACGGAAAAAAAGTATTGTAATTTCAATTGTATCTATTGCGAATGCGGAGCAAATATTCCGGGGCATGCCGGCAATTTGCCTAAAAGACAAGATATTGCAGCGGCTTTGGAAAAGAAACTGATTTCTCTGAAACAAGATGATATAAAAGTTGATTCAATAACTTTTGCGGGCAACGGTGAGCCTACAATTCACCCCGATTTTCATGAAGTAATTTCTGATACTGTTAATTTAAGAAATAAGTTTTGTCCTGATGCAAAAATTTCTGTTTTGAGCAATGCGACAAGAATTGTTAACGAAAATACCGTTGCAACTCTCAAAATGATAGATAATTGCATTTTGAAAATTGACGCCGGCATTGAGGATACCGCCAAAGCCATCGACCGTCCCGTCGGAAATTATTCTTTGAAAAAGCAAGAGGAACTTTTGAAAAATTTTGACGGAAATTTTGTGCTTCAAACGATGTTTTTATCGGGCGATGTTAACGGTAAAAAAATTGACAATACAACGCCGGAAGAAGTTTCGGCATGGCTGAAAATTGTTGAAGAATTGCGTCCGAAAAAAGTTATGATTTACACCATTGCACGCGATACACCGGAAAAAAATCTCCAAAAAGCCTCAAAAGAAACTCTTGATAACATTCAAAAAAAGGTTCAGGATTTAGGAATTGAAATTTCTGTTTCGTATTAGAAAAAAACAGTGAAAATAATTTCAGACATAAAGTGTAAAAACGTGCTTGTCAGTCCTTTAGATTGGGGATTAGGACATTCCTCAAGAATGATTCCCGTGATTGAAGAACTGAAAAAACATCAAAACCGTGTAACAGTAGTTTGCGGTTTTGGCAGTTATGATTTTTTACAAGCGGAACTTCCTGATACTGAAATTATTAAAATCAAAGAAAAACGCATAAAATATCCTCAAGGAAAAATTAATTTTTTTACTTTTCTTGATTGGATTTTCGTTATGCTTTTTAATACTGTTAACGAGAAACTGAAAATCAAAAAAATAATCCGTCAAAAAAATATTGATGTTGTAATTTCTGATAACCGTTATGGTCTGAATTTCAAAGGGTTGGACTGTTATATCGTAACACATCAAATATGTCCGAGATTGCCTGAAAAGATGAAAATTTTTCAGAGAATCTCGGATTTTGTTTTCAAAACGGTTTTGAAACGGTTCAAAAAAGTTTTGATTCCGGATTTAGAAACGGGATTTTCTTTAACGGGAAAACTCGGCGCGGATTCTTCCGACGAAAAGAAATTTGTTAAAATCGGAATTTTATCACGTTTTTCTTCTGAAAATAAAATCAAGTTAACTGAAAAATATGATTATTTAATTTTGATTTCGGGACAAGAAAAACAGCGCACCGTTTTTGAAAATTTTTTATTAAAGAAGATTTCAAAAACTGATAAAAAGATACTTTTCGTTCGCGGTGTTTTTTCTTCGCAAATTACTGAATTAAAGGATTTTAATAACGTAAAAATTCTTAATAATTTAACTGGAAAAGATTTGATGCAAGCCATTTTGGAATCAGAAACCGTGATTTGCAGAGCGGGTTATAGTACAATTTGCGATATTATGGCGTTAAACAAGAAAGCGGTAATTTTTCCCACGCCGGGACAGACGGAACAGGAATTTTTGGCACAAAGACTTAACAAAAAATATGGTTTTGTTCTCGGTGATTTAAAAAAAATGTAATACTCCATTTATTAGTATTATTACAAAAAATTTTCTTACCTTTGCGCATTGAAACAGAAAAAAATGGCGGGAAAAAATACGATAAAAATAATAGTTATCGTTTTGGGTTCGATGTTGACATTCGGATTGATAATGTTTTTTTCAATCGCGTTTTTATTAAAAACAACATTTGAAGATTCCGAGCCATACAATCACACTATGGAAGTACTAAAAACCAATAGCGAAACTGTTGATTTTCTTGGAGATAATATTGAACGGTCCGGGATGTTTACCGGTTCAATAAAATCAGATTTATCAGGAACTTCAGTATCAATTTCGTTTGAGGTAACAGGTAGTAAATCCAAAGCGGATATTTACATCAACGCAATACGCACCAATAAAGATTGGAAATACAATAAAATAATTTTGTTAAAAAATTGCGACACGGTGGAAAAGATAGATTTGACACCGATTGAATAATTTGGTTAAAAAAAAAGAAAACGAAAATCAAAACGAGATAAAATGTCAGAAAATAGTGAAAAAAATATAATAAAACAACTCGAAAACAGCGGTTACGAAGCCGGTTTTGTAACTGACATCGAAATGGATACGTTTAAAAAAGGGCTAAACGAAGAAGTTATAAAAAAACTTTCAGCCCTTAGAAACGAACCCAAAGAAATGCTTGATTTCCGTTTGAATGCATACAGGCTTTGGAAGACAATGAAAATGCCTCATTGGGCGCATTTGGATTTCGAAGAGCCTGATTATCAAGATTTAATTTATTACGCCGCTCCAAAGAAGAAACCGAAACTCAATAGTCTTGACGAGGTGGATCCCGAACTTTTGAAAACTTACGAGAAGTTGGGCATTCCGTTGTCAGAGCAGAAAGCTTTGGCGGGCGTGGCTGTGGATGCGGTTTTCGATTCTACTTCGGTTCATACTACAATGCAAGACAAACTCAGCGAAATCGGTGTAATTTTCTGTCCGATTAGCGAGGCTGTAGTTAAGTATCCGGAGTTGATACAGAAGTACTTAGGTTCTGTAGTTCCGGTTGGTGACAACTTTTTTGCTGCATTAAATTCGGCAGTTTTTACCGACGGATCGTTTGCTTATATCCCAAAAGGCGTAAGATGTCCGATTGAGTTGAGTACATATTTTAGAATCAACGCTGCAAAAACCGGTCAGTTTGAGAGAACTTTGATTGTAGCCGACGATGATTCTTACGTATCATATCTTGAGGGTTGTACAGCTCCACGACGTGATGAAAGTCAGCTTCATGCCGCTGTGGTAGAGATAGTTGCGCTCAACAATGCAGAAGTAAAATATTCCACTGTTCAAAACTGGTATCCCGGCGACAAGGACGGCAAAGGCGGTATTTACAACTTTGTAACAAAACGCGGGATGTGCAAGGGCGACAATTCCAAAATCTCTTGGACTCAAGTGGAAACCGGTTCGGCGATTACTTGGAAATATCCGTCAACAATTTTGATGGGAAACAATTCTAATTCAGAATTTTACAGTGTTGCCGTTACCAACAATTATCAGCAGGCGGATACCGGTACAAAAATGGTTCATATCGGTAAAAATACCAAATCGACAATCATTTCCAAAGGTATCTCGTTGGGACACAGCAACAACAGTTATCGCGGATTGGTAAAAGTAACCAAAAACGCACAAAATGCAAGAAATTATTCTCAGTGTGACAGCCTTTTGATAGGCAGCAAATGCGGAGCCCACACTTTTCCATATATCGAATGTAGCAATAAAACAGCAACATTGGAGCATGAAGCTACTACTTCTAAAATCTCTGATGAACAACTTTTCTATTGCCGTCAAAGAGGAATTTCAACGGAAAATGCTGTAAGTCTTATTGTAAACGGTTTTGCAAAAGACGTTTTGAATAAGCTTCCGATGGAATTTGCAGTAGAAGCCAGAAAACTTTTGGCAATTACTTTGGAAGGCTCTGTAGGATAATCAATTTAATTTATTAACTTTAGAAATTTATATTACAAAATGCTCGAAATAAAAGATTTGCACGCTTCAGTAGAAGGCAAGGAAATTTTGAAAGGTATTAATCTTACCATCAAACCCGGTGAAGTACATGCCATAATGGGACCTAACGGCTCAGGAAAAAGTACGTTGGCTTCAGTTTTAGCCGGCAACGAAGTTTTTGATGTTACAAGCGGTGAAGTAACTTTGGACGGCAAAAATCTTTTGAACTTAAAACCGGAAGAACGTGCCGCTGAAGGTATTTTCCTTGCGTTTCAATATCCTGTAGAAATACCGGGCGTAAGTATCAACAATTTCATGAAAACTGCAATCAACGAGCAACGTAAATACAAAGGTCTCGACCCGATACCTGCTCCCGAATTTTTGAAACTCATCAAGGAGAAAAAAGAATTTGTTGAGCTTGACAAAAAACTTGACGGACGTTCTGTAAATCAAGGCTTTTCGGGCGGAGAAAAGAAAAAACTCGAAGTCTTTCAGATGGCAGTTCTCAATCCGAAAATTGCTATTTTGGACGAAACTGATTCAGGTCTTGATATTGATGCTCTCAGAATTGTGGCTTCGGGTGTCAACAAGTTGAGAAATCCTCAGAATTCTTTTATTGTAATCACTCACTATCAGCGACTTTTGGATTATATTACACCGGATGTCGTTCATGTGCTTTACAACGGACGAATCATCAAGACCGGCGACAAAAATCTCGCTTTGGAATTGGAAAACACCGGTTACGACGAACTCAAAAAAGAGGCTGATGCTCTCTATAATTAATAATCTGTTAGTAAGATAAATTATGCAAAAAGAAAAGTTAAAAGAGATAACAGATTTGTTGGCGATAGAGCAGTCAGACCGCGATTCTATCTTGAGTTTCGATTTGCCCGATGATAAATCTGAATATCTTAAAAATTGTTCACATATTTTTGATAATCAAGATTTTGAACCGGCTACTGTTTCAAATAGTTTGAGCGATAAAGTCGTAGATTTTGTTACTGAAATCAATTCAAAAAGATGTTATCTTCAAAACGGTTTTACATCTTGCAATTTTGAAAACGGAATTACAAGCAGCAAAATTTATGATGTTTTTGAAGCAATTGCAAACAGCAGCAAATCATTTAGTTTGGTTTGCAATTTTGACGGTTCATCCCAAATTAACAACGTAGAAGTCAATAATTTGCTTCGCGGTGTACATCCTGACAAAACATTGTTTTGCAACAATAAATTTTCGGTTTCAGTTGACAATAATCAAAAAGCAGTATATAAGTTTTTAACTGTTTCTGATTCTGAAAATCCGGCATGTCAGATTGCTGTTACAAATATTGTTGTAAAATCCGGAGCAAAATTTGATTTGCATCTGTTGAATAATATCAACAACAAGTCTTCTTTTGTTCACCGTTTGAATGTTACAATTGAAGATAATTGTGAAGTAAAAATTTCCAATTGTAATTTCAACGGCAAGTTTGTACAAACAATTCTGAATGTTAATATGATTGGTGAAGGCTCAACATTGAGTGCACCGGGAATTTCGATGCCAACAGACAATCAAGTTTTTGATTATCTGTCGTTTATCAATCACAAAGTAAGTAATTGTACAAGCAATCAAAAAATCAGAGCCATAGCCAACGGCAACGGATATTCTAATTTTTACGGATTGGTAAAAGTGGCTCAAGATGCGCAAAAAACTCAGTCAGACCAAGTTAACAACAATATTTTGTTATCTGAAACTGCAAAAATCGAAAGCAAGCCGCAGTTGGAAATTTATGCCGATGATGTAAAATGTTCTCACGGAAGTACTACCGGCATGTTGGATTCCGAAGCGATATTCTACATGCGTAGTCGCGGAATTTCCGAAAAAGCTGCTCAAGGTCTTCTCATTCAAGCTTTTACACAAGAAATTGTGAACGAGATTGATGCCGAAAACTATGGTGAAGTATTGAATTCATTGATTACCCAAAAACTGATTTAATAAACATTAAGAGAATGGATGTACAGCAAATAAGAAAAGATTTCCCAATTCTTTCGCAGAAAATTTATGGCAAGCCTCTTGTATATTTTGACAATGCTGCCACAACACAGAAACCTCAATGCGTGTTGGATTCAATTGTGAATTTCTACACAACTTACAATAGTAATATTCATCGCGGAGTGCATTTCCTTAGCGAAAAAGCTACCGAAATTTACGAAAATGCGCGACTGAAAGTTAAGGAATTTATCAACGCGAAATCACGAACCGAAATTGTTTTTACCAAGGGTAGCACCGAGGCAATCAATACTTTGGCTTATTCGTTTGGCGAGGCTTACATAAAACCCGGCGACGAATTGATTATCAGCGAAATGGAACATCATTCCAATATCGTTCCGTGGCAATTGATGGCTCAAAGAAGAGGCGCAATTATCAGAGTATTACCATTTTATGATAATGGTGAACTCATGGAAGATATGCTTGAAAAACTTATTTGCGATCGTACAAAAATTGTTTGTGTTACTTACGTTTCAAACACATTGGGTACTGTCAATGATGTTGAAAGTATAATAAAAACTGCGCATGCCCATAACATCCCTGTTTTGGTGGATGCTGCTCAAGCAATTCAACACCTGAAAATTGATGTTCAGAAACTCGATTGTGATTTTCTTGCATTGTCGGGTCACAAGGTTTATGCTGAAACAGGTATTGGTGTGCTTTACGGCAAGGAACATTTTCTTGAAGAATTGCCTCCGTATCAAGGCGGCGGTGATATGATAAAAAATGTAAGTTTCGATCTTACAACATTTGCTGAATTGCCGTTGAAATTCGAGGCCGGAACTTCCAACTTTGTTGGTGCGGGTTCGTTGTTAACAGCATTAAATTATGTTGATTCTATCGGTCTTGACAATATCGCTAAATACGAAGAGCAATTGTTGGAGTATGCTACCAAAAAGATTGAAGAAATAGGTGGTGTTACAATTTACGGTAACGCAAAACACAAGGCGTCAATTGTTTCGTTTAATATCGACGGAGCGCATCATTACGACGTCGGAATGATTCTCGACAAACTTGGTGTTGCAGTTAGAACCGGTACTCACTGTACTGAACCGATTATGAAACATTACAATATCACGGGAACTGTAAGAGCAAGTTTTGCGATGTACAATACTTTTGAAGAAATCGACACTCTTTGCGAAGGTATCATCAAAGCAAAGAAGATGTTACGTTAAAATATAATATTATGACTATCAACGAAATACAAGATCAAATTATTGAAGAATTTTCGGTTTATGACGAATGGCTCGATAAATATGAATATCTTATAGAATTGGGCAATTCGCTTGATACAATAGAGGAAAACAAAAAAACTCCTGATAATATTATTCAGGGTTGTCAAAGCCGCGTTTGGTTGGATGCTGTTTTGGAAGACGATAATACCGTAACATTTAGAGCAGACAGCGATGCTATTATTACAAAAGGTATTATTGCATTGTTAATCAGAGTTTTCAATCACCAAACACCTCAAGATATTGTAAGTGCCGAATTGTATTTTGTGGATGAAATCGGTCTGAGCGCAAATCTTTCACCGACTCGCGCCAACGGACTTCTTGCGATGATTAAGCAGATAAGATATTATGCACTCGCTTTTTCCGCATTAAACAAAAAATAGTTAGAAAAAAACAAAGACTGTAAAAACACAATTATTGTAACCCCGATATAATGGAAAACGAGCAGAAAACTGAATCTCAAAAGCCTCAATTCATGGAATTGGAGACTAAAATTATTGAAGTTTTGCGTACGGTTTACGATCCTGAAATTCCTGTCAACATCTATGATTTGGGACTTATTTACCGAATTGATGTTGATGATGACAAGAATGTGGATATTGATATGACACTTACTGCGCCGAATTGTCCGATTGCCGACGATATTTTTCTCGATGTAAAAACCAAAATAGAAGGTATCCGCGAGATAAAAAGTGCGAAAATCAATTTGGTTTTTGAGCCGTTGTGGTCAATGGATATGATGAGCGAGGAAGCTCGTAATCAACTTGATTTGGACTAAAATTTTGTTGCATCACGAAAATTTATAATCATGGGCAGATGGTCTGAAAATCCGCCGTCGTATTTATAACCGTTGTAAGTACGATACGGTTTCGGGCGATCTGCTTCTCTTTTTATCATAAAATTGTATCGTAACGGATATACATTGTCCGGATTGATATACAAATTTTTCTTTTCCAACAACGATCCCGAAATTATTACTTGGTCCAAAATATCGTATTGGTCTTGATATGCGTAAGTCCACAACTTTTTTTTGTACTGAAGATAATATGCGATGTTATATAATTGATAGGTTTGTATTGAATCCCAATTGTTTAGCGTACCAAGACCTTCCGTTAGCGATTTGCTGTCAGGAGAATCGTTGAAGTCGCCGATACACAGAATTTTAGCTCTGTTGTTGGTTGATTGAATAGAATCGATTACACTGCGCAATCTTTTGCCGGCATCGTATCTCAAAGGCGCGGTTTGAGCTTCGCCGCTGAATTTTGATGGCCAGTGATTTGCCAGAATATGCAAAGTATCTTTTGATCTTGCCACTATGCCTTTCATGTACATGATGTCGCGTGAATGATACTCAGAATCTGATTTGAAATCAATATGAAACTGATTGGTATCAAGTATATGAAATGTTTTTCTATTGTACAAAAATGCCACATCAATTCCTCTGCGGTCTTGAGATTCACGGTAAAAAATGGAATAGTTAGCAATTTTCAAAGGAGTTTTTTCAATAAGATCTTCCAAACATCTGCGGTTTTCTACCTCGCAAACGCCAATTACATCAGGAAACTGATTGTTGTTAACAGCAGAAATTACTTGCCAGATGTGTTTCATTTTGAGATTGTATCTGCTTGCTGTCCAGTGTTTTCCGCCGTTAGGAGTGTATTCGTCGTCGCTTTTTAACGGATTATTTATAGTGTCAAAAAAGTTTTCTAAATTATAAAACATGACAATAAAATCTTCGTCACCGAGCAATCCGCTTTTGGGAGAAAAACTGAAGAATGCTAATAACGAAAAAATCAAAGTCATTATAAATATAAATTTTTTCATAATAGACATAAAATTTTTATATTTGTTTGCTTGAATTATGAACAACCTTTAAAAATTAGCGATGTATCAAATATATTTTTGCAAAATATTGATAATCATTTTTATATGCTTTTTCCAAACACTAAACGCCCAAATTTTTGACAAGAAGTATGGCAATTTTTTTACTTCAGAAAATGCTGTTGATTTTGTGGCTTCCGGTTTGGAGAGGCATAGTATTGTCAACAACAGATTGTATATGGGTGTGAGTTCGGATCATACTTATGGTTTATCAACAATTTCCAAGCCATTAAATTCAGAATGTTTCAAAATTTCTACCGTTGTTCGTCAAGAAAGCGGAGAATCTACTTCGGGGTACGGAATTTTGTTCTCCGGCAAAAATATCAGCAATTCCAATCTTTTTCTGATTAGTTCGTCAAAATATTTTTGTGTTGCGAATTATGAAAAAGCTGATTTTAAATTTGTAAAAAAATGGGTATATTCTGAATATATTTTGCCAAAAGGTCAGGACAATTATTTGGAGATTATAAAAAAAGAAAACACCACGGAATTTCTTATCAATGGTCATATTGTTTGTACTATTGACGATTTGAAATATTACGGAGATTGTTTCGGTTATTATTTGAAACATCCGGTTGAAATTTCCTCGGAACGTTTTATGTTGGAAACAATGGGCATGAATTTCGTTTTTGCTACTCCGAAAAAACTTCTTTCGTCGGTGTCGTCTGATGCCAGCGAGATTGCTCCGATAGAAAGCGACGACGGCAAAACTCTCTATTTTTCAAGAATTTCGCATAAAGACAACTGCGGTGATGAGGACGATTGTGATATTTGGTTTGCTAACAAACTCGGGAATTTTTTTTCGAGTACAAAACATTTTGTTGTACCAATCAACAATCAGTATATAAATGCAGTTATAAAAACAGCCAACAACAATTCGACTGTCTATATTGAAGGAAGTTACGACAACAATGGCATGGGCATCAATTCCAATGGAATATCCAAAATCACCAAACTTTCCGACGGATATTGGAGCAAACCGAAATCAGTAAAAATTCATGATTTTTACAATTATAACGAGCACGGAACATTTTCATTCAGTTCTGATTTCAAGGTTTTGATTTCGGCATTGGAACGCAAAAACGGTTTTGGAAAATTGGATTTGTACGTAAGTTTTCTAAATCCTGACGGTTCGTATTCTGCGCCGAAAAATCTCGGTAAAATTATTAATACAGAATTAGACGACGGAACACCTTTTATTGCCGGTGATGATAAAATGTTGTTTTTCAGTAGTTACGGTCACGATGGCTACGGCAATTCTGATATATTTGTAACACGTAGGCTCGATAATTCATGGTTGCGCTGGAGTAAACCCGAAAATTTGGGTCCGGAGGTAAATTCACAAAATTGGGATGCGTATTTTTCGGTTTCGGCTGACGGTTCTTCGGCGTATTTCGTTTCCAATTGCAATTACGATATGATTGAAAATATCTACAAAATAGATTTGCCGCCAAATTTACATTCGGTTTCTGACGAGTCTTTGTTTGAGGCTCAGGTAGTTAACGAATATACAAAACAACCGGTGAAAGCCGAAATTCGTTATTCTTTCGGTACGGATGTTTATAATCTTGCAACATGCAACGACGGAACATTTTCTCTTTATATCGAAAATCATCAACCGATAAAAGTCTACGCCAAAGCCAAAGGTTATTGGCCGTGTGTGATGACATTTTCGTATTCCAAGTACAAAAAAGTAAGATTTGAGCTTACACCATTGAAACGCGGGGCGGTTATCAGTTTGAAAAATATAGAATTCAAACCTCAGTCATATATCGTAGACCCGAAATCTTGCGACGAACTTGACAGATTGTGCGAAGTTATGGTAGAAAATCCGACCTTGAAAATTCTGATAAAAGGTTATGCCGTTTCCACCGGCGGAGTCAGTCAGGTACAGGAACTTTCGGAATGTCGCGCTGAAAATGTGAAAAATTATCTTATTGATCACGGCATTTCGGCGTCGAGAATACAGTGCAAAGGTTGCGGCGGTTTTCCCGTGCGTGACGGACTTACTCAACAAGCACTTCAGAAATATCGCCGCGTGGAGTTCACTGTTTTGGATTATTAGTTAAACTGAACTTTTTTTGTTGACATCCTTTTTGTTAACTTTGCATCCAAAATTTAGAAATTAGATTATGTATTTAATTGATACACATACTCATTTTTTTGATGAGGCATTCAATGACGATAGGAGAGAAGCTGTAGAGCGTGCGATTGCTGCCGGAGTTCGCAAAATGGTGTTGCCGTGTTGCAGCCCGAAATCTTTGGACGGAATCCGCAACCTTGTTGAAAGTTTTCCTGAAAATATGTTTCCGACAGCCGGACTTCATCCCGAAGATATTGACGAATTTCCTCAAAATCAGATTGATACAATTTTTAGTTGCAGCTTTTCAAAACCAATTGTTGCTATCGGAGAAATTGGTATTGACTTGCATTACATGAAAGATACACTTGAAATTCAGCAAAAAATATTTGATTTGCAGATTCAGAAATCAATCGAAATGAATTTGCCCGTAATTATCCATTGCAGAGAAGCTTACAACGAAGTTTTTGACATCTTGGATCGTTACAACGGAAAAGTCCGCGGAATTTTTCATTGTTTTTCGGGCGGAGAAGATATTGTTGAAAAAATTTTGAGTTACAATACATTTTACTTTGGAATTGGCGGCGTTGTAACATTCAAGAAATCAGGTCTTGAGACTGCTGAAATGGTGAAAAATTTTATCCCGTTGGAAAAAATGGTTCTTGAGACAGATTCTCCGTATATTGCACCTGCTCCCAATCGCGGAAAACGTAATGAAAGTTCGTTTATTTTGTTTGTCGCTCACAAGATTGCGGAACTTAAACAGATTGATGTAGAGCAAGTTATAAATCAAACAACAATAAACGCCGAACAAATTTTCAAAATCTAAATCACAAAAAAAATGACAATACATGAACAATATATGCGCCGTTGCATAGAACTTGCTCAACTTGGCGCGGGAGAGGTAAGTACAAATCCTATGGTTGGAGCTGTGGTGGTTTGCAACGGAAAAATTATCGGTGAAGGTTACCATAAGAAATTTGGCGGACCTCATGCCGAAGTTAACGCAATAAATTCGGTAAAAAATCCCGAATTGCTTTCAAAATCAGAAATTTATGTAAGTCTTGAGCCGTGTGCGCATTTCGGAAAAACTCCGCCTTGTGCCGATTTAATCATCAGCAAACATATTCCGAAAGTTTATGTCGGAACTCTCGACCCGTTTTCAAAAGTTGACGGCAAGGGCATTCAGAAATTGAAAGCCGCCGGTATTGAAGTTGTTACGGGAATTTTAGAAAAAGAATGTCAAGAACTCAATAAAAGATTTTTCACTTCTGTTAACTTAAAACGTCCTTATGTTATTCTCAAATGGGCGCAAAGTGCTGATGGTTTTATTGACAAAGATTTTAAGTCAACAAAAATTTCCAATTCGCTTACAAATATTCTCAATCACAAATGGCGTTCTGAGGAAGATGCGATTCTTGTTGGCAGAAAAACGGCTTCGGTTGACAATCCGTCGCTTACAAACCGACTTTGGACAGGTAAAAATCCGGTGCGTGTAGTTTTGGATAAATCGTTGAAACTCAGTAAAAACCTCAATTTGTTTGATGATTCGGTTACAACAATAGTTTTTACGGAACATGATGTAACAGAAAGTTGTTCAAAAACAGTTTACCGCAAAATAGATTTCAGTAACAATCTTGCGCAAAATATTCTCACTGCTCTCGACGATATGAAAATTCAGAGTTTGATAGTAGAAGGCGGTGCACTTACACATCAACTTTTCCTTGAATCAAATCTTTGGGACGAAATACGCATTTTTCAGTCTGACGATATTTTGGAAAACGGTACAAAAGCAGTTTTGCCCAAAGGAAAACTTGTAACAAAGGAAAATGTTGAAAATAATAAATTGTTGATTTATAGAAATTTATAGCAATTATTTCTGAATTTTGTATACGCCTTCAGCCGAATTGTTGTCGTCTTCGTCCTGACGTTCGGTTTCGATAAATTCAAAATCGATGTTCAGGATATTGGCGTATCTTTTACCGGTTTTCAACATCTCGGAATCCTCTTTTTCGTAAAACCATTTCACCGCAATCTTGTTGTCTTTCATTGATTCTTTGATTGTGGTGATAAATTTTGCGATTTGTTTTGCACTTGCGGTGTTGAAATAAGCAAATTTGAATTCAATATTTGTAATTTTTTGAGGATTATTGAAGTATTCTCTTATCCAATCGTGTAGAGGATTGTAAAAAGAAAGTGCGTCTTCCGGCCACGAAATGCCGCTAATACACACGTATCCCTTTTCGGCGTCCATAATTACCGCCGGAGAATCTTCTGTTTTTTTGATAATCAATTGGTTGTTCATGATTTATCTGTTAATGCAGGATGTTATTTTGAAGAGACAATATTTCTCGTTGTTGTCGATAAATTCGTATTCCAACGGATTTTTGCTCTTGTTTCTCATTTCTATGAGACCCAAACCTGCTTCTTTTGAAGTATTGATTCTAAAGTCAAAAAGTCGTTCGTTATAAAAATCTTCTCTTTCTTCGTCGTTGAGTGAGTTTATATGATCGAGTTTTTGCTTTAGGCTGTCTACTTTGTCGCGTTTGATGTAATTTATTGATGTTAAGCAATATTTGTCGCCTCGTATCGAAATATAGAAAATACCTTTGCAACCGCTAGTATTTCCGATTGTTACATCTCCGTGGTGAATGATATTTTGAAGCATTTCCACCATTATGCTTATGATTTTTTTCTTTGAGTTGAGGGTTTCGTTCATTCTGTTTTTCATGATCGAAATCAGACTCAATAAACTGTCTTGGTCGAATACTGCACTGTAAATCAACAATATATTGTTGTCCATAATAAACAAATGCAGTTTTACGATATAGTCGAGAGAGAAAATTGTGTCACCGATTTTCTGAGGAGCTTCGTCTTGAACAGCGGTATTAATATAAGTGTGAAGGTAAAAGAATGAAATATCGTTGTTGATTTCTACAATTTTGTACGACAATTTGTTGCCGGACTTTCTTACCATTTCAATTAAACCGAGGCCTGCGCCGCCTTTGGCTGACAGTTGACCGTTACCCAAAACTTCGCGGTAAAATTTATCCAATTCGTCGCCGCTCAAGCTGTTGATTTTCTCAAGTTTGGAACGCAGATTTTCTACTTTGGAATTTTCAATTACGTTTCCGGTTGTTACATAATACCATTTGTTGTGCTTTTGGATTGAGAATAAAGAACTTGTGGTTTCCTCGTATTCGTCGTGGGCATCGCCGTGACGTGAAATATTCTGAATGCTTTCCACCATGATATGGAAAACTCTTTTTTTGATTTTACTGGAAATCTTTTCTTTATCGATATTTTTTTCGGCGAGAGACAATATGTGTTGTTGAAGATTTTGCGTGAATTCGCCTCTATAGATATAATTTAAATCGTCCTTTTCGGTTGACTTCATCAAATCTATCACAAAAGTAATATCTGCTATATTGTTATTTGCCGCCATTTGTTTTTTTTGATTTTTAATATAAATTGACCAACAAAAATACTATGAAATTTTTAATTTCCAAAGATATTAAATTTTATGCAAATTTCTTGCCTTAATAGCAAAAAAATATTAATTTTTTTTGATGACTTATTCTGTTCATCTTACATGGAATTTTTGTTGTTGCAAAAATAGTTTTTTTTGACATAAAAGCCAAAAATAAGTTTGCGTCATTTTTTTTTTGAATATTTGAAAAGTTTGTAATTTTGCGCTTAAATTTATTAAAAAATATTCTATTTTATGAAAAGATTTAAATTTTTAATGGTTGCCATAGCTGCAACCGCGATGATGTTTTCGGCTTGCAAAAAAGACGAAAAAGGTGATGAACCAACACCAACTCCGAATGAAAAACCGGCAGACGTTGAAACAATCAAAAACACTGAAAAAATTGTGGTAACAGCTCCTGAAGTTGTTTATCCTAAACAGTATCAATATGTTGGACTTGCTACAAAAATCGACTTCAAATGGGAAAAACCGTCGGTAAAAAAAGTTTCACATATTTACGATGCAAATACAAAATCTTACAACGATACAGAAACTGAATTAACAGATTGCAGTTTCAAATATGAACTTTGCTATTCAACAGACGGTACAACTTTTGAAACTTCTGATAAATTGACAGAACCGAAATTTACGAAAAATGTAACCCTCGAAAAGGGACAAACATATTATTACAAAATTAATACATACATTTCTTACGGAAGCACAAAGGATTCATTGATTCAGAAATATGATTATAAATTCAGTGATGACGTTACAATTCCGTTTTATTCAACATACGAACAGAAACATCATTTTGGAGTGATAAAAATAGATGAAAGTCATTTTTATCTAGAATGGGATAAGGACTGTAAGTGCTATTTCACTTTTTGGTTCGTTAAATTTAATAATGATAAATTTGAATATGTACCATGCCAAGGTAATCATGAAAAAGAATTTGAAATTGGGTCTAAAAATACATATAGTATTTGTACTGAGGGAAAATGTGCTGTTAAATATGAACTTTCTGGAAAGTATAATGAAAAAGGTACATTGCATTTGTATACGGTTGACGGAACAAAATATTTTTATGACGGAGATTTTAATGTTTATGATAAAAAAGATTTCATGAATACAGACAAACAGTACGTTGTTTTTCCTAAGGACGCAAAAAATATATATCTTGAACCTATGTTTGAATACGCGCCATCCGGCAGAATAAAACGTTACAACCCAAATACTTATCAAGGCAGGATTGTAACATACGAAGATTGGAAAGAATTTTCAAAAGGAACTGCTGGTGCGCAGTTTATGATAAATTATCAACGTTTATTAGGTCAGACAGAAGAAAATACAACTTTCCCATTCTTGAAAAACGGTGAGTTTGTATGTTACGATAAAGATTTTAATGGTGTTGATTATGAATCAAGAAGTTTCAATAAAAATTGTGCATTAATCGAAATAATGGATAAACAGAGCGAATAAATTTTGAAATTCAAATTTAATAGGTATTTTGATAAATTATGCCTGTTAAATTTGAATTTCTTATTGTTTTTTTGTAGATAACTTAATTATGAAAAGAATATTTTTGATATTATTGCTGCTTTTATTAAATTGTAATTTATTTGGCCAAGTATTTTACATTGAATTTGATTTTTCAATTTTGGGGTGAGTGTTGCCTGTGAATATATAGATATTTTTGAATGAAATAGGGAAGTTGCTATTCAAGCAATTTCTCTACTTCTTCTTTTGAAAGTTTTAAAATCGTTGAAATCATTTCAACAGATAAACCTTGTTTATTCATTTCGGTAGCGATTTGTTTGTTGCGTTGAGAAATACCTTTTTCAATACCGATTTTCTCGCCTTTTTCAATACCGATTTTTTCGCCTTCAGCACGTCCTTCTATCTTGCCCCAAATTTTTGCAGTGAGAATTGCTTCCTTTTCGTTTGCAACAGCGTCAAGATGTCGAATATAAGCATTTTGTTCTTCTTTCGACATCCTGTCAAATTTCATAACTTCCTTGGCTTCAATTAATCCCGGAACTTTTGTGTCTGATTTAATTTCTGAATTTTTTAGGAATTCCATCCATTCGTCCATCGCAGTTTTTACATTGTCATCGAACGACTTAACACGAATCATGTAATATGTCGGCATGATAGCTCCCGCGTTGTGACGCTCATATTTGAATTTTCGTGTTTTACCTTGCAATTCATCTTGCTCTTGTTCAAAAAGTGAAAGTTCTTCTTTTTCAGA
>JAFXZT010000178.1 GCA_017541145.1 Bacteroidales bacterium
AGGGAATTACAACGGTTTCTTCAATCGTGTGGAATTTATTTGAGTTGTGGAAACCTGCGTTTTGGTAGGGAATTACAACTTATTGCGTATTGATTAACAGCCTCCACAAGTTGTGGAAACCTGCGTTTTGGTAGGGAATTACAACTACTACTTGTTGCATAGTTAGTCCTCCTCAGTTGTGGAAACCTGCGTTTTGGTAGGGAATTACAACTATTGATGTTCCGCGTCAAAAAGATGTTGAGTTGTGGAAACCTGCGTTTTGGTAGGGAATTACAACCTTTCACTTCAGATGTGCTACGGCCGGTAAGTTGTGGAAACCTGCGTTTTGGTAGGGAGTTATAACACAAAGTCTCTTCGAGAGAGGGCGTGCCTAGTTGTGGAAACCTGCGTTTTGGTAGGGAATTACAACATTGTAGTGCCGACAATCTCCCATTCGGTCGTTGTGGAAACCTGCGTTTTGGTAGGGAATTACAACTTAATTACTCTGTGGGTTCTTCTATTGGAGGTTGTGGAAACCTGCGTTTCGGTAGGGAATTACAACACTTCTTAGCGAAGTCAGGAATCCTTGAAGGTTGTGGAAACCTGCGTTTTGGTAGGGAATTACAACTTCTATGTATATGGTTTATTTACGATTAATGTTGTGGAAACCTGCGTTTTGGTAGGGAATTACAACTATTTTTTTACACATTGCATTGAACATCCAGTTGTGGAAACCTGCGTTTTGGTAGGGAATTACAACATTTTTGAAAAAAACTTTGTGAAAGATTTGTGCGGTTAGAATGGAATGTTTATATTTGGGGTGTCAATTAAAAGAAGAAAAAGATGGCAGAAAAAATTTTTGACATAATCGACCCTGATGGAACCAAACGTGATATCCTTGTAGATAAATACTTGGATGTGGCGTTGCATAATTTTTATGTAACATTGCAGGACATTTACAAAAATGTCAAAAAGGGTTATTCAAAAATAGAAAAGACAGATTTTCAAGATATTAGCAATGGCGATTATATTTTTGACACCGTTACTGATAAAGATGAAACCAAAGTTTTGAAAAAAGAACTAAATGCTCATTTCCCTTTTTTGAATATTCTTCAAAATGATTTCGGTGAAAATGATAAAAAGGAGGTGATCAAAAAGTTTTGGTTTTTCTTTAAGGCATTGTACAATAATGCAGAAACTACCAATCCTTATTTCGCTGACAATAGACCGTTTATTCAAAAATGGTTTAAATCTCTAAATGCGAAGGGCAAAGAAGGTGGTATCATCATTACCATTACTGCCAACAAAGAAACGAGAGACGTAGGTATAGAGGTAGAAAAATTTATTAGGAAATGTGCCGATGTTAGAAGCGGCAAATTCGGTTTTGAAGATTTTATAATTTTCATTCATCTGTTTTTGGAGTCGTATAAGGTAGATGCTTTACTAAAAGAAAATGTTGTAAAATCTTATTTTGGATACAATACAAAGTCTGTCGGACAATTGCTTTCCCATTATAATATTGTCCCCAACATTTTTAATAAAATAGATTCTGACAGGAACAGACGCTATATTTACTTTACGTATGTAGAAATGGCGTTTCACAATTTTTTCATCACATTGCAGCATATATATAAATGTGTGAAAGGTGTGTCGCCAACGATAGACGATGATGATTTTGGAAAGGCAGAAAATATGTTTTTCGGGAAACATATAGACAACAAACAGGAAAATCCGAGATTGAAGGATGTCTTTAAGACACCCGAAGAAATAGAAAGTGTCAATCGTTTGTTAACCAAGCATTTCCCCTTTTTGAAAGTCATTGAAGAGGATTTCGGCGGAACTAACAAAATTGATATAATCGAGAAATTTTGGGATTTGTTGCAGGTTTTGAGGAATACGCTTGAACACAACACCACTATCAAACAATCCAAGTATGGTGAAAACAAGGTCGATGTTTTAAAGTGGCTCAAATCGGAAACCGGCACGGGCAGAGATACACGCAAAAAGGGTATCGCCATTGCCGCCAAGAAGGAAATGAAAGACAGGTTTGCCGAAGAAATTAATATTAATTATCATTCGGTTAAAGATGCACCGAAGTCTGTCAATTTTTTCCTGAATCAGTGTGCCAAAAATGATAATAGTTTCACTTTCAAAAGTTTTGTGGTGTTTTTGTCTTTGTTTTTGGAAGATAAATACATTTATAATTTCTTGAATAACAGAGAAATCCGAGATTTTTTCTATTATGTCGAAAAAAGCAAGACAGAAACAAGGACAATACCTTTTGAAGACAATGATATTGTATTCCTGTACCGTGCGCTGTCGATATACAATATCAATCTGCCCGCCGTTAAATACGACGCGCAGTCTGACGAAAAACACATTCTCGGTCTCGACATCGTAAACGAATTGCAAAAGTGTCCGAAAGAACTTTACGAACACCTGAGTACAGAAGACCAAAATATATTCCGTCCAAAGTCGGACGAGAACGATGATGGTTTCAACGACAATTTGCTGCAAAGATTCCAAGACCGTTTTGCGAGCCTTGTGTTGCGGTATATTGATACGAAAGAAGTTTTCAAGGACATACGTTTTCAGGTTTCGCTCGGCAAATACCGCTATAAGTTTTACGACAAGCAATGTATTGATTCAGACGTTGCAGACCGCGTAAGAATTTTGCAAAAGGAATTGAAATCTTATGGGCGGCTGAGCGCGATGGAGCAAAAACGCAAAACCGAATGGACTGACGGCGTTGATGGCACAGAGCGCATTAGGCGCGTTACAGATTTGGACAATCAGGCAGAAGCCGACACCGCGCAGAGCGAACCATATATCACGGATCAGATTGCACGTTACAATTTGGACAAAAAAAATCACAAAATTCCGCTTTGGTGGGATGGCGATTGCGATTTGCCGATTGCAAAAGACGATGTTTCCAAAGGTGACAAGCACAATGTAAAATCCATTGTGCCAAAAGCATTTTTGTCGGTTTACGATTTGCCGGCGGTGATGTTTTTGCATTTTCTTGGCGGCGACCCCGAAAAATTAATCAAAGATAATTACGACAATTATAGAAAATTGTTCGGAGATATAAAAGACGGCAATCTGACTCCTGAAAATTTTTCGGCGGCTACTTTCCCCAATGATTATGGAATCAATTTTTGCGACGTTCCGCAAAAGTTGCAAGAATATTTGGAAGGCACAAATGCCTCTTTGTCGCAAGAAGAAATTGCAACGAGATTGGAAGATAAGCAAAAAGATATTCTTGCCGATTTGAAATATAGGAAGGAAAAAGCAGAAAAAGAAAACGCCAAATTGAAAAGCGGTCGCCTTGCGGATTTCCTTGCCAAAAACATCGTTATGCTCGTAAATGACAACAAGAAAAAGCCAACGAGCAAAAATTACGATGTATTGCAGCAAAACCTTGCGTTGTACGAGAGTTTTGACAGGATCAAATGTATGTTTGAGCGTTCAGAATTTGCGGATTGTCATCCATTTGTCAATGAAGTTTTGGCGAAAAGTCCGAAAGATGCAACGGCTTTTTATCGGTTGTATTTGAAAGAAGCGATTAAATTTTTTGAGAATATTGACAATTGCAAGTACCTGAAATTCTACAAATATCAGGAAGAAAAATTTGCGCCCAAAAACGCAGATTATTACAAAAAACTTGCGGAGCATTATCTGTCGAACGGCTATGTCGAATTGACCAACCGTATTTTTGACACAGCAATCAGGGAGAAAGTATGCGGCAATATCGACGTAGATGTTTACGAAAAAGATTCAGACGGATACTTCAAATACAATATTGCGTTTTTGATAAACAAATATTATCAAGAATATCAGCCGTTTTATGATTATAAAAGGCAATATAAGTATTTGGAGCCGAAGGGCAAAATTGGCATTGGCATAAAAGATTGTTATTACGAATCGCCTAATGAGATAAACGCCATTTTGCAAAAGGAAAATAGAATTAGTTACGAGAATTCTATTGTTCCAAAAATAGCAAACGCAATTGAAAAAGTAAAGAGGAAATATTATCCTAACTTTAAAAACAAACAAAACGACCTTGAAAAACTGACAAAAATCCAAGAGCAGTTTTCAAGTGATGATAATATAAAGCGTTATCGTCGTGAGATGAAAAACAACGAGACAGACATCAGTCGTTACCATTTGCAGGACAAGATTCTGTTTGAAATGGCGAAGGCGTTGTTAGTCAAAAAAGACGATGAAACCCGATTGAAAATGAGTGGCATCTCAGAAATGAGATTAAGCAATGTGATGCCCAACAACAATGTTTTTGACAGGTGTATGGAAGACTTCCAAATAACAATTACATTTGGTGTAGGCGTAGAATTGTCAGTAATTGTTGATGGATTGAAGATGAAAAACTATTCGACAGTCTATCGCACTATTTTTGACCGTCGTTTGGAAACTCTTGCAAAAAGCATCAGGGTAGATTGCAACGCAGCATTAAAAGAATTCAAAGAAAAAAATGTTGTTTTGCATTTGCATAAGAAAGACATAAAGTTTATTGACTTAAAGAATGAGAATATTACCTTAACTAAGTTAAAGGAAGAATTCGGGAAATATGACGAAAATGCGTTGAAAAACAACAAATTGATTTTTGGCGCGACGGAAACGCAACGTGAAATTCCGTTAGTGAAAGCAATTCGTAATTGTTTTGCCCATTGGTCGTACCCGCACAAAGACTCGTTAATAGATAAAGAAAAGAATGTAATAGAGGATGACCACTTGACGAATCTTCATAAGAAAATGTTGGTTGCTGATTTAGGCGACAAATGTGCTATCTTGGAAGGCGAGTTGGAAGGCGCATTAGGCGTATAAGAAGGATAATATCTTTCTATTTGCCTTAATGCCAATGCCGCAAAATCAAATCCTTCTCCCTCTCGTCGCCACCCAAATCACCACCGGCGCACCGAATACTGGCGTTACGGCGTTCAGGGGCAATTGTCCCAACGACGGAAAACCGGTGCAAATGATATTGCAGCACAATGCCACAACCGCGCCGCAGAGCATTGAGGAAGGCATCAAACGGCGGTGGTCGGAGGTTTGCAAAATCAGCCTCGCGACGTGCGGCACAGCCAATCCGATGAACGCCACGGGGCCGCAATACGCCGTTACAATTGCCGTCAAAATTCCCGTTGTGAGCAACAGAAAAAGTCGGCTTTTCTTGACATCGACGCCAACCGATGCGGCGTAATTTTCGCCCAAGAGAAGTGCATTAAGTTTTTTAGTCATTAATGTTCCTGATAATAATCCTGCACCGCAAACAATCAGAAACACAGGTATTTGCGAGAGTTGGACATTGGCAAAAGTACCCATTCCCCAGACGGCAAAAGTCTTGACTGATTCGGCGGGCGACCAAAAATTGAGCAATTCAATAGCCGACGCGCCAATACTACTTATCATTATGCCAATTATTAATAGCATCGTGTTGCTCCTGACCGCCGCCGAGAGCGACATTATCAACGTCAATACCGCCGCCGCTCCAATCATTGCGCCCGAAACTACCGCGCCCGCCGCCATCGTGCCGGTAATCATCGTTACCACCGCCGCGCCGACCGATGCGCCTGTCGAAATTCCCAAAATCGAGGGTCCCGCCAACGGATTGCCGAGTGTGGTCTGCAACATCAATCCTGCCACCGATAGCGACGCGCCCGCCAAAATCGCCGTCAGACATTGCGGTATGCGGATGTCAAAGAGAATTTTGGCGATGACGGGATTGGCGTCGGGGTTTTTTATCACCGTCAATAACTCCCTCAGTGGAATATCCACAGAGCCATTTACGAGCGAAACTATAATCAACGCCAACAATATGAAAATCAATATGATAGTTGTCTTTTGCATTATTGTAAACGTTGGAAAAATTGAGGCTTATAATCCTTAACCCATTGTTGATTAGAGATGTAGGCGAGTTCGCGCAGGAGAATGTCGGGGCGGAATGGTGTAACGTCATAATAAGGCGTCGCCCAAGTGTTGCAGGCGTAGATTTTGCCAGTTTTAAAAGCCTTAAAATCCTTGTAATTGGGATTTTCGGCGGACAAGAGGTCAAGGGTAAGCGTTTGATTCTCACCGTAATACTTAAAAATCCAATAATCAGCGTCGTGCGCCTTGGCATATACTTGTTCAAATGTCAACGGCACAGAAACGCGCCCATTTTCGGCGGTCAAATCGTCAAAAACATAAAAAAATCCCGCGTCCCTGTAAAA
>JAFXZT010000179.1 GCA_017541145.1 Bacteroidales bacterium
AAAAAAAAAACACTTTGCAAAAGTTTCAATCCATGTGTCTGGAAAAAGAAATCAAGTTGCAAAAGTTTCAATCCATGTGTCTGGAAAAAGAAATCAAAAAAATTTCTTTTTCAATCCGGGTGTCTGGAAAAAGAAATCAAAAAAATTTCTTTTTCAATCCGGGTGTCTGGAAAAAGAAAACAAAAAAATTTCTTTTTCAATCCGGGTGTCTGGAAAAAGAAATCAAAAAAATTTCTTTTTCAATCCATGCGTCCGGAAAAAGAAATCAAAAAAATTTCTTTTTTAATCCATGCGTCCGAAAAAAGAAATTTTATTTTTCTCTAACGATACATCTTAGCAAAGTAATACAAAAAAGATAATTTTAGTTATAAAAAAAAAGAGACTGAAACCCAATAGGCCAGTCTCTTAATTATAATAAATAAAGTACAGTTAGTTCTCTTTTTTAATAAGTTCACCACCGAGTTTTACGCCCTCAAGATTTGCGGGAATGAGTTTGTGATGACGCTCCGGCAAAGATTTTTTCAAACCGGCTTCGATATTATCCAACGAAACCACCGGATTTACTTTCAAGAATCCGCCCAAAACTATCATATTGAAAATCTTGTGCATATTGCGTTCGTTGGCAGCTTTTGAGGCTTCCACAGAATAGATTCTTATATCCTTGCGTGTAGGAGGATTGGTGATACCTGAGGGATCATAAATAAGAAGTCCGCCCGGTTTTACAGTTTCTTCAAACTTGTCCAACGACTGCTGATTGAGAATAATAGCAGTATCAAATGTTGTAATAATCGGCGAACTGATACGTTCTTCGCTCAAAATTACAGTTACATTGGCTGTACCGCCGCGCATCTCAGGTCCGTAAGACGGCATCCAACTTACTTCAAGATTTTGCATCAAACCGGAGTAAGCAAGGATTTTACCCATTGAAAGCACGCCCTGACCTCCAAAACCGGCAATTATTATCTCTTCGTTAATCATTTGCTATTGGATTTTTAAGAAGTTTGAATTCGTCTTTGATATCTCCGGGAACATAATACTTAAATGTATTTTCTTCCATCCACTTGTTGGCTTGTACCGGCGACATCTTCCATCCTGAATTGCAGTTTGTACAAATCTCGATGAAACATGTACCTTGTTTACCCTCTGCCTGAAGCATAAGAGCTTTTTTGATTGCAGCTTTTGCTTTGCGAACAGCAGCCGGTGTATGTACAGACTGACGTGTAACGTATCTTACGCCCGGAAGTTGAGCTACCAATTCAGTAATTTTGAGCGGATAGCCCATTGTACTTGTATCACGACCGTACGGACATGTAGCAGTTTTGCTGCCTTCCAAAGTAGTAGGCGCCATCTGACCGCCAGTCATACCGTAGATTCCGTTGTTGATGAAAATGATAAGAATATTTTCACCACGGTTGCAACAATGCATAGTTTCAGCAGTACCGATAGCCGCCAAATCGCCGTCGCCCTGATATGTAAAAACATATTTTTTAGGCCAAACACGTTTGATACCTGTAGCAACAGCCGGAGCACGTCCGTGAGCAGCCTCCTGCATATCAATCTCCATAAATTCGTAGGCCAACACTGCGCAACCTACAGGAGCAATACCTATTGTATCTTCCATAATGCCAAGTTCCTCAACACATTCCATCGTTATACGATGTACTACACCGTGTCCGCACCCCGGGCAAAACGAAAGAGGCTTGTCGTTTAAGAGTTCGGTTTTCTTAAACACACAATTCTCCGGTTTTATTATATCTTCTAAATTCATGAAAATCCTGATTTATTTACATTTGTTCAAAAAACTTTTAGCTGCTTCACAGATTTCGGCAGGAGAAGCAATCACACCGCCCATACGTCCGTAATGCTCTACAGGTACTTTGCCGTTTACAGCAAGTCTTACGTCTTCCACCATCTGACCTGCACTCATCTCAACAGTAAGGAAACCTTTTACTTTCTGAGCCAAAGCTTCAATCTGTTTGATTGGGAAAGGCCACAATGTCTGCGGACGAAGAATACCAAGTTTTACACCGTCTTTACGGGCAAGTTCTACAGCCTTCATACTTGTACGGGCGCTGGAACCGTATGCTACAATCACCAAATCAGCATCGTCGCAATTAAGCATTTCGCAACGTACTTCATTTTCCTGAATTACTTGATATTTGTTCTGAAGTTTCTGATTGAATGCTTCTTGAACAGATGCAACAAGTCTAAGCGAAGTAATAACACGTTTGTCAGTATTACGTTTGCGACCTGTAGTAGCCCAAGGACACTGCTCATAAACTTGTTCATCGGTACGACGTGGTATAGGATCAAATAATTCTACTTTTTCCATCATCTGACCGATAGCACCGTCAGAAAGAATCATAGCAGGATTTCTGTATTTGAAAGCCAAATCGAAAGCAAGTTTCAAGAAATCAGCCATTTCCTGAACAGAAGCCGGAGCAAGAGTAATCAATTTGTAATCACCGTGACCACCGCCTTTTACAGTTTGGAAATAGTCAGCCTGCGAAGGTTGAATAGTACCAAGACCAGGGCCTCCACGTACTACATTTACTACCACGCAAGGCAATTCTGCACCTGCAATATAAGAAATACCCTCCTGCATCAACGAGATGCCCGGAGACGAAGAAGACGTCATGGCCATCTTGCCTGCGCCGGCAGCACCATACACCATATTAATAGATGCCAGTTCGCTTTCGGCTTGCAAAACTACCATGCCGGTTGTTTTGACAGGGTTGGCTGCCATAAGGTATTCCATCACTTCGGATTGCGGGGTGATCGGATAACCGTAATAAGCATCCACGCCGGCTCTGATTGCTGCTTCAGCAAGAGCCTCGTTACCCTTCATAAGTTTTAATTCACTCATGATTGTTTAATAAAATTGGCTTGATTTTTTTAATTAATGTTTTAATATAATCCTTGTAAGATTACGCTTCAGCTTTGGCTCTGTAAACTGTAATTACAGTATCAGGACACACTGTAGCACAATTAGTACAACCGGTACAATTTTCCGGCTCTACCATATAAGCAGGATTATAACCTTTAAGGTTTACTGTTGCGGATAGTGCAAGTACATGAAATTTGCATGCGTCTACACAAAGACCGCAACCTTTGCATTTTTCGGTATCAACCACTACCGCACCTCTTACTTTTGCCATTTTTTCTGTTTTTATTAGAAAAAAAATTGATTGTTTGATAATATCCGCAAATATACGATTAATTTTTCACAACACAAGAATTTTTTTGTAAGTATTAACAATTAAACAAAGAAATTATTGAATAGATATACAAGACAAAATACTTTATCAAAAGACATAACTATCAAAAGTTCAATCCCCTCCAAAAATTGATAAGATAAAAAATGTAAATAAAAAGAAGAAACAGACTGTATATTATATAAAATAATTTCATTTTCAAAATAAGAAAAATTAGTTTATCTTTGCAATATGAAAACAGCAAAACCTTTTGTAAAATGGGCGGGCGGTAAATCGCAGTTACTAAGCGAAATCCGTCGCAAATATCCTGAAAGAATAGAGAAATACTGCGAGCCGTTTGTGGGCGGCGGTGCGGTGTTGTTTGATGTTTTGTCTACTTTTAAACCGAAAGAGGTGTTAATCAATGATATAAGATAAACGAATAAAAGGTAATGTTTATGAAAAAAATAACACAAACCGACCAAGTAATTGATGCATTACGGAAAAATGGCGGCTACGCTACCTTCAAGCGATTAAACGAGATTGTTGATTTTTCGGGTTGGGCAACAAAATCTCCCGAAGCCTCAGTTCGTCGTATCGTCCAAGAAAGCGACAAAATTTTTCGTGTTCAACCTGGATTGTGGGCATTGGAAGAAATGCGCAACGAAGTTTTGCAAAAGTTTCAACTTAAATTTGGTAACACCAAGAGTGAGGAACAATTTTCACACGGGTATTATCAAGGTCTTTTGGTTGAAATTGGGAAATATCGTCATTTCAAAACCTATGTTCCTGCACAAGATAAAAATCGTTTATTTTTAGGACAGCATCTCTGTGAAATTACTGATACAGTAGAGATTCCTCGTTTTACATACGACAATATCCTTCAAAAAGCAAGAACCGTTGATGTAATTTGGTTTAATGAACGAAATTTGCCATCGTATTTTTATGAGGTGGAACACACAACAGATATAAAGAATTCATTGTCAAAATTTTATGAATTGCAAGATTTTTACGCAGGATTCTTTATTGTGGCTGACAAACATCGAAAAAATGAATTTGAGGACAAATTGTGTGCCTCGATTTTCAACCCAATCAACAAAAGAGTTAAATTTATTGATTATGAACGTGTTGCAAAAATGTATGAAGGAATCAAAGCAATTGATTGTGTAACTTGGTAAACAGATAATAAAATGAAGCATTTGATTATATTAGATTTTGTAAAGAATTCTGTGGATTTTATTAAAATTTCTGATAAAACCGCAGCAGAAAATGACAAAAATGATTGTTGGAAAGAATTCATTTGGGAATATTTGGACTATTCTATTGACAACATAGAGTATATGGTACTTGACGATGTAAAAATAAATCAGTTTGAAGAAAAAAATAAATCGTTGACTACCATCAAGGAATATATTTTCCTAACAAATGAAGGCAACACAACATCTCCCAATGACCAAGAAATCCATAATTGTCAGTATTTGGGTCGCGCAAAGGGAAAAGATGTTGAAGAAGCGCGAGCAAACTTGTTGAAAGAAAACAAGTGGATAAAAGAAAGCGGATATGATATTAATGACGCTTTTTATGAAGAGGTAGTACCAAAATAACCTTTTCAAATCCCCGACAATTCTATCGACACCATCTTTGCCGACCCTCCGTATTTCCTTTCAAACGGAGGAATAAGCGTTCAGAGCGGCAAACAGGTTTGCGTGGACAAAGGTGATTGGGATAAGGGCGGAACACCGGAGTATATTTATAACTTTAACCGCCGTTGGTTGGAACTTTGCCGCCCAAAATTGAAAGACAACGGAACAATTTGGATTTCAGGTACATATCATAATATCTTTACGGTTCAACGTTGTTTGCAGGAACTTGGTTACAAAATTCTGAATATCATTACGTGGCAGAAAACCGACCCGCCGCCAAACCTTTCGTGTCGGTATTTTAACTTCTCTACTGAGTTGATAATTTGGGCGCGAAAATCCGAAAAAATATCGCACAAATTCAACTATGACGTAATGAAAAAACTAAACGGCGACAAGCAAATGACTGATGTTTGGCGTTTGCCTGCTGTTGGCAAATGGGAAAAATCTTGCGGCAAGCACCCAACGCAAAAGCCTTTGCGTTTGCTTTATCGCATTATTTTAGCATCTACCGACGAAGGCGGAACAATTTTAGACCCCTTTGCCGGAAGTAGCACTACGGGCATTGCTGCAAATCTTTTGGGCAGAAACTATATTGGAATTGAAAAAGAAAAAGAGTTTTTCGATTTGAGCATTGCCCGCCGCAACGAATTGGAAGACAACGAAAAACGTCAAAAACTTTTAGACAATATTCGCAA
>JAFXZT010000180.1 GCA_017541145.1 Bacteroidales bacterium
ATACTTTCGGTGGAATTTTCTCCTACGTTATACATCTTTAGATTTATTGCATTTATAGTATCTTCGCTGTGCCAATGAGTATACTCGTTGGTTGTGTTAATATAATTGTAAGTGAAGTCAGGTACGTATGCATCTAAATTTACTTGACATAATTTGTCGTATTTATTTATATAAGTTCTTTTATCGCTGATTTGTAACTGATATTGTCCGGTTGGGATTACACTATTATTTATTGCAGAATAGTTCTGAATAAATGTTTCACCTACGAATGTAAAATCACAATATTTGTTAACACCTTCCGGATTTGGTATAATAAATTGATTATCTTTTATATAGGGCTTTTCGTAAGGAACGGGAGATTGGATTCCTTTGAAGGTAAAAGTTTGGCTTATCTCAGTCGGAATTGTGCGTTCTATTAAAACTTGAGAATATGCCTTATTAAATAATTCATTATTCCTTTTTATTTGTTCATCCACTATAGTTTTCATTGCATAGTATAACGCATAGTAGTAACCTTTTTCTCCATAATAATAGATAAAACTCATTATAAATTCAGAATGTTCTGCTAAATATGCCTCTGCCTGTTCATTAATCATTTGAGATGGTATATACATTCCTTCGACAAAATCATTTCTATTTTCAAAATTCGCTTTTAAAACTAATGAAAAAGGGTCTTTAGTTGTTGTAAAATCAGATACCGTAATTTTATTATCTTTTGAATTGAGTGTTTTGATTAATTTATTATTATAATAAAGATTGTAAGAGATTTTTAGAGGATTTCTGTCGTCTGTTAATTGGAATTTTATTTCGCTGTTGTCACATAGCTGATTATCTTGTTCTCGTGCGTAAATTTTAAATACTTCATAGTTAACTGAAATTTCAGCTTCATATATGTGGAATCTATCTAGATCATCTCTAAATGTTACTGTATTTAAGTTGAATTTATCTTTGTCTTTGTCAATTTGGATAGAATCTTCATTTGTATAGCTTGTTTGTCTACCAGCTATTGTTCCTTGAGCAAAAGCATAGATTATTACTTTTATCTTATTCAGTTTTTCAGGTATATATCCGGTGACATTAATGCCTCCTTCTTCATCAATTATATTTAAAGCTTTTTGTGTTTGATAAATATATTTGTCATTAAATATGTATGTTGCTCTAAAAGTCATAGTATTGCTAGACCATACATCAACCATATCAATTTCTCTCACTTTTTTCAAATTTGATAATGTTATTTTAGTAAATTCTATTTCTTCTATTTGTCCAAATGACTTAAAGGATAAAATAATTAACAATATCGACAATAATAAATTTTTTTTCATAATATCTTGTAATTTATGATTCCAGTCCAAAAGATAATTTTAAATTTCCTTATGGACTGGAATTCTTTTTTAATAATTCTTTACTAGTATTTCATATTCATTAAATGCTGATTCATTATTATTCATTTTTACTAATTGTCTGTACTCATATTGATAGTTTGCTTTGAAATATTCTTTCTCTTGTTCAGTAGCAAAATGCCATCCTTTTTTCGGAATAAAAATGTTGTAATCACTAAAATAATAATTTCCAAAATAGTAACTTACTTTTCTAATAATACAGTATTTAAATTTAGCGGTTTCCTTAATATCATACAAAGATGCTCCATAGTTTAAGATTTTTTCATCTTCGTCGTGAGGCAAAAAAGTAAAGCTGTCTTCTAAGCCGCTTTTAGAAGCAGCCGAGTGATCGTGAGTATAATCGCCATACAGTTTAATATTAACAAAATATTGGTTTTCGTAATAAGTGTTTACTTTAGAGTCAAAGTAGGTGTTTTGTAGATTATCAATCGTGATTGATTTTACATCTTTAGTTATAGTTTTATTTATTTCCTCGTTAGATGAATAATCTGTTACTGATATTTTGATTGAGTCGTAATGATCATAAATTGAATTGTCAATTGCTAAAGTGGCGGATGTTTTTGTGCATTGTTGAATATAAACCAAAGGATTATCTTTGAAATATGTAAAAAATGTATTAGTTGGGCTCTCTGCAAAAGTGGTATCGCCATTTAATACATAATTTGCTCTCATTTTTATGTCGTAGTATGATTCCGGTTCAAATTCTATCAGTTTTTGGAAGAATGTTTCTCCTCTAAAGTTTATTTCACTTACTTCATCTCTATATGCTTCTGCTACATTTCTGATTTCATCTTCTGTTATTTTTCCAACTTCTATCCATTCTTCTTTGTCTTTCGGTGATATATAGAATTGATAAACAAAATATCCGCCTTTTCTTTCGGCTTTCGCTCTAAAGAACACTCCGCGTATAGCATATGAATTAATGCAATAATTTGTAATAATGTCATCCTCGATGACAGGGGCTGTCAGTGTTTTGTCATTGGTCTCGCCCGGAGTTTGGCTGTAGCAGTATTGTCTTCTTAAATCAATGGAGCCTGCACTTCCATCAAAGCTTTCATCATCATCTTTGTTGCAAGCTGCAAAACACAAAACAGCGGCGAGTGCGCTGAATAAAAATTTTTTTTTCATTTGTAATTTTTTTTTAATTTGTTATTAGTTGAAAATTTAGAGTGCAAAATTACAAAAAATATTCAATCTCCAAAATTATTAAAAAATCTACGTTTTTTTTTATTATTCTACGAAATGCCGTATCTTTGCCGCGAAATTAAAATCGACTATGCAATACGGAAAAAAATTGATGTTGTTGATGTTCTTTTTGGCTAGTTGTCTTAGTATTTCGGCTCAAAATAATTTGAACATCATTTGTAAGCAAAACGGAAATATTATTGAATTGCGCTGGGCTCCAAATAATTTGAATGCTTGGCGTTACGGTAATAATTTCGGTTATAAACTTGAACGTATTACAATTTTTAGAAACGGCAAACAGCTTATTCCCGTTGAAACCGTAGTTTTGGCTAACCCATTGACTTTGAAACCTCTGTCAGAATGGGAAAAGAATGCGGATGATAAATATTTTTCTATTGCCGCTGAATGTATTTTCGGTGAAAAAAATTCCGTATCGGGTTCTTCTCCGGTTTCTATTTATAAAAGTTATCAGCAAGAACAAAATAAATTCGGTTTTGCACTTTATAGTGCTGATATGAATAAAGATGTTGCAGAATATATGGGTTTGTATTTTGCTGATAAAACTGTTAAGAAAAATGAGAAATATTCTTATCGTTTGACATTTGCTTCCCCCGACAGTTTGTATTGTGATACAGCGCGTACGTTGGGTGAATTAACAGATTTTTGGGTAAAACCACAGCCCGAAAAGCCGGATGTGTTTTTTGAAAAGAATAGCGTTCAAGTAATTTGGAAAAATTCTTATGATAATAAATTTGTAGGATATTTTGTTGAACGAAGTTTTGATAATAATAATTTTGTAAGACTTAACGAAGAGCCGATTGCCGTAACAAAATCGTCCCGAAAAAATAATTATTACAACGATACAACTTTAACGGGCTCAGAAACAGTTTATTATAGAATTGTAGGAATAGATTCGTTTTCAGATGAAAGTACACCGTCAGAAACTTCCGGCGTATTGAACAGTTTGCCAATCACAAAATTTGCCGAAATAACCTCGGCAACCTCTACTCCGGAAGGTGTGAAAATCGATTGGAAATTTGATGATGAAACCGAAATAGCACATGTTACCGGTTATAAAGTTTATAGAGCTTCAAGTCATGACCGTGTAAGTGATTGTCTGACAACGATAACAGATATCAAACAAAAATCTTTTGTTGATAAACATTCGTTAACCGACAATTATTATTTTATCTCTGTTTTCAACAATTCAGAAGAAAAATATAATCCGTATCCTGTTTATTGTCAGACTATTGATAGTATACCGCCTGTTGTTCCGAATGCGCCGCAGGGACGTTGCGACAGTTTGGGCAGAGTATATCTTACTTGGCAAAATCCCAATCCGACGGATATCGCAGGATTCAGATTGTTGCGTAAAAATTCCGAAGGCGAAAATTATGTAATGCTTGTGCCTTATATGCTTACTGATACGTTTTATGTTGACACTATAAATTTGAATACATTGTCACGAAATATTTACTATTCGCTCAAAAGTGTAGATTCTCGCGGCAATCAAAGTGAATTGTCTTCTGATTTGAGAGTACAACGTTATGACAAAATTGCGCCGCAGCCTTCTATGATTTCAAATCTTGAACTAAATAAAAACGGTGTTTTGGTTTCGTGGAACAAGTCGGTTTCAAAAGATGTAGAATCATATTTGCTATTGAGAAAATTATCAAAGTCATTGAATTTCGATACGTTGAAAATAATTTCGAGTGAAGAAAAATTGTCTTATTTGGATAAAACTGCAGAGCCGGGTTTGGAATATAATTATCAAATTGTTACAAAAGACGGTTTTGGAAATTGTTCTGTCAGTAAACAAAAAACGTTGGAAGTTCCCAACTTAAAAGAAACAGAATGGCAGCTCAAAAACACCAAAACTTTGAGCAGTATTACGTTGAAATGGTCAAATAAATCAGAAACAAAACAAGTAGATAAAGTTTTGATTTATAGAAAAATAGATGATACTCCATTGCATTATTACACTGTAGTAAAAAATGCAAATGAGTTTGTTGATAAAAATTTGGTAATCGGTAAAAAATATTCATATCGAATAAGAGTGGTATATACCGATGCAACAGAAACTCAACTGAGCAACGAAGTAAAAGCGGAGATGTAAAAAAAAAAGAAATAAACATGCGGAAAAAAGAAGTTCTAATTTTGTTGATGATGATATTGTTGAACGCCAACGTTTATTCGCAAAACATTGAAAATGTAATAAAATCAGACCCCGTAAAAATAAATGGTAATTTATCAGTAAATACAACTAATGAGTTGATTGCGGATAGTACATTGCCAACCGATCGATTTTACTATTATTTGTCAGGCGGAATTAGTACCCAATTGTTTGGTTTCCTGAGTGTTCCGTTAACTTTTTCGTATACCAACAACGTGTTAACCAAAAATTTGGCGTTGCCTTATAATAAGTTTTCGATTGCTCCCAATTACAAAAAAGTTACAATGTATTTAGGATACAATAGTATGAGTTTTGGTAAATATACATTATCGGGACACGATTATTTGGGATGCGGCGCATTGTATGAAGGCGATATTTGGCATATAGAAGGATTTTGCGGGCGGATGCGTAAAGCCGTACAGCCCGATTCTACAAGCGCTGAGCCGTCGTACAAACGTTTTGGCGGCGGATTCAAAATCGGTTACAAAAATGAAAAATATCAATTGGGATTTGATGTTATTAAAGTAAAAGATGATATTCACTCTATTAATTTTGACGGTTACGAAGAAAAATATATTGAGCCCAAAGATAACATCGCAACATCTGTAAGATTTGAAACCACATTGTGGGAAAACTTAAGTCTTTCTGGAGAATACGGTTTGAGTATGTTAAACAAAAACATCTCGCACATCGATACGTTGGAACATCATATCACAGATATTTTGTTGTAATATTATGGAGAAAAAGTTTATTATCAAGCCTTTGATTTTGCTTTAAATTATACATTCGGAGAGCATCTGATAGGATTTTCATATAACAGAATACCACCGAATTACGAAAGTCTTGGCGGATATTATTTTGCCGAAGACGAAGAATCATATAACGTAAATTTTTCCACCCGTTTGTTCAACCGTGTATCATTGACCGGAGATGTTGGTTTGCGACATGATAATCTTGATAATCAGAAGTTAACAACTGATAATAGTATCGCGATAAACATCGCAGCAAACGGAAATATTACGGAAAAACTTAATTTTAATGTTTCTTACAACAACAATCAGCAGTATCTCAATTTGCGTAATCAGTATGAAGAATTGATACGGACTACCGAATTTGAAAATTTTGATACTACAGAATATTCCAGATTAAACAGTACAACAAATCTTGGTTTGAATTATATGATTAGCAATAATGAAAATGTCAGCAATAGTATTTTCGGAAATTTCTCGTATCAAACAACATCCGATTATCAGCGATATGACACTACATCGGCTAATTCAAAAATTTATAACGGAAATTTTGGTTACAATTTTTCATTGATTCCGCAAAAACTGTCTACAAGTATTAATTTGGGTTACAACAAAACTGAAATTCAAAAACAACAAACAGATATGTTGACTGTAGGTTTGAATGTTAACAAAACTTTTTTAGAAAAACTATCATCTTCATTATCCGGAACATACGCTTATACAAAAATAGACAGTATTTCATCTGATATTATAAACGTCAGATTATCAATGTCGTACACATTAAAAGAAAGACATAATTTCAGTTTTTCACTTAATTATGTCAACAGCAGTCAGACGCAGGGTAATCGCAACCGTTTGACAATGAATTTAGGATACACACACAATTTCGATATAATCAATAGATCAAAAAACAAAAAAGAAGATCAAGCAAATGACTAAAAGAAGCATTTTCACATCAGCTGTAATAGTAATTTTATTGTTGTTGAATTTTAGACTGTTCGCGCAAGACGTTAATAGTCAAACAATTGATGCTATAGTAAACGACGCTTCAGAGACGGCAAAGGCATCTCTGGATGCAACCAAACAAGTGGCAGAAGACCGTCGTTTGGCGAATGCAATAGAAGTAGCCCGCAAGGTAAAAGAGATGGCTAATTATGTCGATAAAATTATTAATTTGGCTGAAAACAAACAAATACCATTGCCGGTTGGAATAAAAAGTGCAGCAAACAATTACGAAATTGTAGTGCAACAATTGTCGCATGAAAGTGATTCTATAGCCAAAGCTTACATGACACTTGTAGTACCGATAGATTCGGCAACTACGGTTGGTTTTGAAACATCTATTACATTATCAGGAAGTTGTGGACCACAGATGCCCGGCAGACTAAAATTGATTCGCCCGGTAGAATTATTGTTCGGTGATAAATTTAAGGTAACATTCAATAACGGCTCTTACGCTGAATTTGATTGTGACGGTATCAAACAGTTTTATATGGATGCCACATTGGAATTTACTTCCAAGAATATTCAGTTTTATGACGAGCACATGAAGGCAACGCCAAATCCAAAGTTCAATACAAAACTTACATTCAATGATTTTTCTGATTTTGTTTTTGAGATTAATTCCAAATTGACGTTTGAATTTTCTGATTTAAAAGATTTTATATTTAGTGTTCAAGATCTGGTAGTGGATTTGAGCGAATATACAACACCGCAAACAGCAAGGTTCCCTTCGGGATATTTCGGTTGCGATGACGAACAAAATTTGTGGAAAGGTTTGAGTGTAAAAAAAGCACAAGTATTTTTACCGGAAGCATTGAAAACCGATTCTACTTCGATAAAAGATACTACCAAAGTAAAAGTAAAAAAGATAAATACTTTGGATAGAACTGCGATTACATGTAGCAACTTGATAATTGATAATCACGGATTGACAGTAGAAGCCGGTGTAGAACAGATGTGTGGAAATTGTAAACTCGATCCCAAAAAATGGGAGCTAAATGTATCATCATTTGAATTGGATATTGTAAAAAACAAGATACAAGGAGCCGGTTTTTCCGGACTTATAAACATCCCGCCGTTTGGAAAATATTCGCAACTTGGATACTCCGCCGCATACAATACTGCCGAAAAGGAATTTGATTTCAAATGTGATATCGGTGGAAAACACGATTTTGATGTATTTGGCGCTACATTAACACTCAACAAACAGTCGTATTTGGAAGTAAAATTGAGAGACGGAGATTTTTATCCGTCGATAAGTGCGTCAGGTACAATAAAAATCAACGCTCCTTTGTCTGAGGACGGCTTGACATTGAAATTGCCGGAAATTGCATTTGAAGGCATGACAATCAGTAAAGAAAAACCGGTATTCAGTCCCGGTACATGGGATATGTCAGCATTGGCCGATTCTATAATGCCTCAAATTGCAGGTTTTGAATTCTCGTTGTCAAATATTGAACAAAACGATGAATCAATAAAATTTGATGCGTTGGTTTCATTAAACGGTACAATCACAGGTGCGGGTAGATTTGAAGTTGTTGGCGATTTCGACAATTACAAAATAAAACATGTTAACGTATCAAAATTATCCGTGGCGTATCAACAACCGTATTTCGGCTTAAAAGGTTCTTTGGAACTAAAACGCGGTGACGACATTTACGGAAACGGTTTTAGAGGAGAGGTAAATCTTACATTGATGAATGATTGGAAATTTGACGCCGTAACCGTGTTTGGTAAAAAAGACAATTTGAAATATTTTCTTGTTGATTTGTACGGTGAAAAAGAATCCGGACTTTTTATGATTCCGCCGTGTATTACAGTACAAGGATTGGGTGGCGGATTGTATCATCACATGAATCAAACTGCTGAAAATAACGAGTTTGGAAAAGCATTGTCAGGAATATGTTACGTGCCGGACAGTAAAGTCGGATTCGGATTTTTGGCGTCGGCAAGATTTTTTGTCGGACAGAAAAATGCAGTAAATGCCTTAACATCCTTTGATATACAGTTCAATAGGAATTGGGGTTTGAATTATTTTCAGATAAACGGCGATGTCGCTTTTATGAACCAACCCGAAAACTTATCGAAATTTAAGGGAAAAGTGATGAAAAAAGTGACGGCAATGCAAAGCGAAGGCGGTTTGGGCAAACTTCATCTTAAAGCGCCTGAAGATTTAAAAATTCCGGAAAATAAAGACGATGGAGTGTTAACTGCTTCTATCCTAATGAAATACGATGCAACAAACAAAACGTATAATGCCGATTTGAAAACCTATCTTGATGCCGGATTTATAACAGGAACCGGGCCGGACAATCTTATGGTAGAAGCCAAAGCATTATTCGGTAACAAAGATTGGTATGTGCACCTTGGCTCGCCCGATAAACAATGCGGTATAAATGTGTTGAATTTATTTGAAACCCAAGGTTATTTTATGTTTGGCAGCCAAATACCGCCGTTGCCAAATCCTCCCGATGAAGTTTGGGGCGATTTGCCACAAGATAAAAGAGATAAATATCTGAATTCCAGAAATTTGGATTTCGTGTCATCGGGTAAGGGTGTTGCGTTCGGATTGAATTTCAAAGCCGGTGCCGAAGTTAATCCTAAACCGTTTTATGCAAGTTTTAAAGTTGGCGCCGGTGCTGAATTTTTGTTAACCAATTATGGCAAGAATGCACATTGCAAGGGTCGTACAGGTACAATCGGAATCGACGGCTGGTATGCTCAGGCTCAAATATGGGCGTTTCTTGATGCCGCTGTAGGCTTAAAAGTAAAAGTGTTAAGAAAAGATCGCCATTTTAACATCATGGATTTGCACGCCGGAGCTGTGATGTCAGGTATGGGACCAAATCCGTTTTATTTTGTAGGAAATGTTAACGCTTCATACAGAGTGCTTGGCGGTTTAGTGAAAGGACATTGCTCTATAGATTTGGAACTTGGTGAGCGTTGCGAAGTGAAAAAAGGCAACGACCTTTTGGGCGAAAGCATTTTGTCGGCTTTGACACCTTCTGACGGAGAATCAGATGTCAATGTTTTTGCCTCGCCTCAAGCAATTCTCAATATACCTGTTGACAAAGAGTTTGAAATGCTTGACGACAACGAAAAAGTACAGCAATATATAATTCAAATAGCCGAATATAAAGTTACCGACAATACTTTAGGTAAAAATGTTGACGGCAAAATAGAAGTATCTGAGGACGGACTTACTGTCGTGTACAATCCGATAGAACCGTTTGATACCAAACATAATTATAATGTGTACATCAAAGTTCTCTTCAAACAAAAAGTCGGTTCTCAATGGATAGCCGTAAAAGAAGAAGACGGTACAGAATATTTTGAGGATATGACTGTTAATTTTACTTCGGGAGAACGTCCTGATGTAATTGATCCTCAAAATATAGTTTGTTCGTATCCGGAAGATATGATGTACAATTTTTATAAGAATCAGAGCGACGAAGGATATATTTGTTTGAAATACAATTATGATTATTTGTTTAGACCTAATGCACATGAAGGATTCAAACAAAAAGTTGTAATATCCAATAAACAAGGATTTTACAAAGAAATAGATTTCAGAACAAAAATGACAGAAGATGCGGATAACGGACAGTATGAGATAACATTCAACCTCAAAGATTTGGGCCTTGCAAACAATACTGTATATAAATTGGAACTTCAAAATATTCCGTTGTCAACAGTAACGAGCATCAATCAAAACGTAGACACCGCTTATAATAAAATACAAAATGGAAACGAATCAATTGAAGTAAGACATACCACGGCTACCGGTACGCTCAATCAGATGGAAACTAAAAATATTTGTGTTCTTAACTTTAGGACAAGTTATTTTAATAAGTTTTCTGAAAAAATTAGTAAGTTAGGACTACAAGAAGGCAATGCAGTGAGTGTCGGTCGAGATTCTTATAGACATTCACTTAGTACAAATATTTCCTCAAACGATTTTTTTGACGGAGTAGAATGGCGCGGAACCGATAAAATAAAACCATTGATATCATTCAATATCGATTTTGAAAATACAGATTGGTATAACAAATCGATTTACAAAAAATATTATTCAAAATATACACAAAACGACGGTGAAATAGAGCGAGTATACAATTTTCCGCCAAATGACGCTGTAGAAATCAACAACAACAGAGAATGTCAGCACAACAATTTTAAATTGGAAAATTCTGAAATTGAGATTGGAAAAGCAACCGGATTGTTTAGTCTTGGAACAATCAATTATTGTCCTTTGTATCAGTTTGACGACGACATCCGACAAACGAGAATATATTTGTTAAGAAAAGCGGAAGAAAATGTGCCGTTGAATCAGTTGGAGCAGAGTATTGTGGATTACAATAATGCAATTGAATTTTCCAAAGGAGATTATCCGTATGAAATAATTTACAGATTGCCCGGTAAAAAAACAATTTCAGAAAAAGTAAAAGCAAAATTTGTTTACAAAAAATAAACAAAAAAAAGAATAGAGATTATGAAAAGAATATTGACAATATTATTTATAATTTGTGCTATTGCAATTGATATCAACGCACAGACCAAAGTTTATCCGATAACCGTAACAATAAGCGGAAACAGCAATATATCAGCATCGTTGTCACAACTTTGCAGCCCTCAGTCTACATTGATGTTTACATTTCAGTGTCTTGACCGTAAAGAAAACAACCTTCCTGTGGCGGTAAAAGTAAGACTGTATCCGGCAACCGGAAAGGGTAAATCAATTGAAAATCAGGTACAAATGGGTAGAAAAACATTTGATATCGGTTTCGGACAAACAATTGTAGAACAAAAAACAGATTTGGAAAAATATTTTCTTACTAATTTTACAAATGCCAATCAATCAGGATATTATCAAAACGGTCAATTGGTGGAAGGAAGTTATATCTTGCAAGTAGTTTGTTACGATGCCAGAACTATATCACGACAAATTTCCAATGTTGCCAAGATATATTTACATATCGACCAGTTTAATTATCCTACATTGCAGTTTCCGAGAAACAATTCTGATTTGGAAGAATATACAACCAAACCTACATTAAATTTTCAGTGGCTTAATACCGGAAAAACCGACCCGAAAATCCGTTATAAATTTGAATTGTGGAAAGTTATAAATTCTTCATCATTAGAAACATACGTAAAACAAACCAGACCGATATTCGTGGAGGAAAATTTGTTTGTAACACAAAAAAGTTACATGCCGGAAATCCTAAATCTTGAAATCGGACAAAAATATTGTTGGCGTGTTACAGCTTACGACCCGGAAAAAACTTTGTCATTTAAACGTAATGGCGAAAGCGAAGTCTTTCAGTTTCAGTATCTTAATCCGCCCGTGCCGGTTACAGGATTGAAAAACAAGATTTTAGGAAAACAAATTACGTATACTTGGAATTCAGACAAAAGCCATACAAAATATATTGTAGAATATTATGATTACAAACGTGATACAACAATTTCTGCCGAGCAAACAGAAAATATTTTGAAGTTGACAGCGCCTGATTACGATTACAGAATAAAATTTCGTGTGAAAGCCGTATGTTACAACGATATGAGCAGAACATCAGATTTTACACCTTGGAGCGAGGCATACGTACAGCCGGAGAACAAAGTAGAGTACGAATGCGGTAAAAGATTTCCCGATAGAGAAATTGAAAACCAAGAACTTAAAACCGAATTTTTTGAAGGTGAAATTGTAGAATCCAAAAACGGAGACAGCCGTTACGAAATTATAAAAGCAGAGTCGCAAGGAGACGGAAGTTTGAAAGGTAAATTTTACGCCATAATGGATTGTTGGGGCGGTGCAAAAATATTGTGTGATTTTTGGGATACAAAAATTAATACAGATAATATCGTTTTGACCACACGATATAAAAGTGAAGACATCCCCGACTTTGTAGCAGATCCCGAAGAAATTAAAAAATATGTTAACGAGTTGATTAACAACGTAAATATGGCGATTACCGATAATACAATTCGTGATACTATTGTGATAAATCAAAAATTTGATTACCTTTACACCGAAAATGGACGCTTGAAAGCTGTGGTTTTGGATGACAACGGCGAGCCAAATGTAACAGACGTAACGCCGGAAAAATCATTTACTCAGGCTCTTATAACCGATGGACAGGGCGACACAGCAGTAGTATCCAAAAAAGGACAAGTAATGGGAGTAAAAGAATATCAATTTGCAGGCGACAACCGCCACTTACTCAACGAATACCATCGACAGTTGGATTCGTTGGGAGAGTGGATTATACAGTTTGATGCATTTGATAAGCAAGATTACGGATTTGATAAAGTGTCAAACAAAAAAGGAATTTTCTCAGGCGCAGAATATTACCCATATTTGTCTGCTAACTATGATTTGCGTTACAAATCCGTAGAAACCAGCAACTCCGACAAAGTAATTGTAGATTTTGGAAGTTATCCCGAAAAAGATTCGGTAATTTTTAAAGATAAATACGGCATAACATTAAAATTATCAAAGAAAAATTTACTGACCTTTACAGCACCAAACCAAGCTGATACAAACTATATTTATGCTTACAGAGGCGACAAGAAGATAGGAAAACTGATGCTGAACGTTTACAAGAAAAAGCCGATAAAAGTATGTTTGGTAATGGTAAACGGTGCGAAACATAAAGAGAGTTTTGACGAAATCCAAAAACACCTCAATAAAGTTTTTAAGCCCGCAGTAGTTGAGTTTGAAATAACTCACGCCGATTTTAAGATGTCGGAATTAACAAGTTTTTCACACGGTGGAAGTCCTTGGAATTCAGTTTACAACGACGACCAAAAACGTGTACTTCGAGCTTACAATGACAGTATTAAAGATGGCGTTTATTATTTGTTTTTCATTGACAACGTAACCGACAAAAAAGACGGCAACGGAACAATGGTATCCGGTTATATGCCAAGAGGTTACAACTGCGGCTTCATTTACGACGGTGGTTCACCTCACACCATAGCCCACGAGTTAGGACACGGAATTGCGGGGTTGGAGCATGTATTCTCTGATTCCAAATCATCAGGAAAGACTAAGAATTTGATGGATTATTCTGAAGGAGAGGAGTTATGGCACTTCCAGTGGGATGCAATTCAAGACCCTAGCCGAGTTTGGATGAAGTGGAATAAAAGCGAAGAAGAGGGAGAAAGTTATTTCCTCAATAGCGTATTTTATGCAGTATTAAATTCAGAAGAAACATCAAGTATTTATGACAATGATATTGTTTATTCTTCTCAAAAATCGAATGACATAATTTCATTCGGTGGAGTTAATAGTAAAATCGATTATAATATTTTAAATAAAGTTGTTAATTTAAAATGTAATATTGCTGATTATTTAGAAAATCATACTTATTTGAATGCAAATTTACAAAAGATTAAATTTATTAATAGAGATACTCAAAATTTTGTATTAAATAAAGATGTATTTCCTGTTGAATTTGTATATGATTCTACAAAAATTAAGTGGCGATTTTGTTCAGATAGTACAATAATAGAACAACGAAATTGTAATTTTTCGGTGTCAAAACTTACAACTGGAGAATATAATGTTAAATTAATTTTATCCGAAGGAGCAGTAAAATTAAAAATTAGTTATGTAGATGACAATAATAGTATTAAATATGCATTACTACAATTAGATTCTACATTTGATATTTCATTTTCTTTATTTGTATTTGAAAAACCTATTGTTGATTTTCTTCCTTTTGATATTGAAAACTATTACAAAAAATTTGGATTCGATGATGCAAAAAATAAGTCGAATCAGCAAGCCGGAATTTATGATAAAATTATGATTTCTGATGTTGAATACTATGTTCCATGGCTTTTCGTTGATGATACTGTTTCTGCTGAATTAAAAATTAAATTGAGTTTATCTGATGATTTTGTTTTAAATAATAAAAGGAGAAAAAAAGATTCGTTGTATTTGAAATTTCAATGTTCTTCATGTGAAATTAATGGTAATCCATTGTCTTCGGATATTCATTTAAATAAATTAAACTCTCCTTTATGTATAAAACTGAATAGAGAAATTAAAGATACTATTAAAGTATATACTCAAATCAATAATAATAAAATTCTTTCTGGTAAATTGGCAATGCTATGCAAAAAGGAAAAAATATGTTCAAAAATAAAATTTATCATCGTTAAAAAAAATGACACTGAAATACCCAATGTAGATATAAAAATGGCTTTAAATACTATAAATGAATATTATAAGCAGGCTAATATAAAATTTATTCCGTCAGAAAATTTTATTGACACACTAAGACTTTCTCAGTCAAGTGTTTTTAATTGTTCTTCTGCGCAAAATAAATATGAACGTTTTGAAAAAAATACTATACATATATTTATTTGCGATAAAGAAAATGGTACACAAAATGGTGCTGGGATGTTTCCATCTAAACAAAGAAACTTTGGTATCGCTTATGTTAATTTTTGTGATAATTATGTAACAATTGTACATGAAATAGGGCATTGTTTAGGTTTACCACATACCTTTGAAAAAGAGTGTTCAAGTGATAAAAATTGCATGAAACCAATAACAATGGAAAAATATTCAACTAAAAATATTATGGATTACTTTGAAAATAAAGAAAATAGAAAATATTTATTTAAAAATCAAATCGAATATATTTACGGAATCGAAGAAAAATGAAAAAAGTATTATTGATAGTTTTGTTGTTGCATTGTTTTTTGACTGTTATTTCTCAGAATCAATGTCAATCCTCGCTTTTATCAAAAGATAAAATTTTTGAAATTATCAGTTCAAAATTAGAGAAAGAGAAAACAACTCTTTTGAATTTAAGGAAAATTGAGTTTCATAATCAGTATATATATAATTATCCTATATGTAGTAGTGTAGATCACTGTTTATATAATTGTCTATTTGAGTATCCTAAATATGGAATTGATTTTAGACTAGTAAGCTATTATGACGAACAAATGAAAAAACGTATATTACAACTTTTACGTAATGAATTTATGGAAAATGAATTGGATAATTTAATTAATAAAGAATTAAGTAAAATTACTTTTTGCTCGAAACAGAGGGATATTGATACAACGAGTTTGAGTTATTTAAAACAAAGAGAATCTTTTTTTTGTCAAAAAAAAGATTCTTTATTATCAGAATATAAAGATAAATATCATTTTAATTTACATATAATTATCGGGGTGTGTAAATACCTCTATAATTCAGAAATTGAAAATGAATTATTAAGATTGTATAATTCCGATATAAATTGGTCAAAAGTGTCAGGTATTACATCTCAAGTTGGAAATATACAAGCATATATAAATTTAAAAGATGAAATAAAAGTTGTTTTGGCAGCACACGGGAAAAACGAATTTTTAAACGAATGGAAATATGATGAAACAAAAGATATTAATTGGCAATTTGATATAAAGGATACATTAGATGATTTATTTAGTCAAAAAATGGTTGAAAATATTCGTTATTTAGCAGCTGTTCATACCGAAGAATCGTATTATGAGTTGTCTAAATATTTATTGTCTCCGCGTTTTGTGTATTCCGAGGAAGTTGAAGAATCAATGGAAAGTGATTATTTGAATGATTATAATAATTATATTAGATGCTTTGCTTTTATGTATATTGTCAAGAATGTTACAAATATTGAATTGTATAAATCACTTCAATTTTTGTGGTATTTTGAACAGCATAATAATTTTCAAAATATTCGACATAATTTGACAGAAGAGTTTTGCCGAAAAGTGTATGACTGGATGCAAGATAATCGAGGAAATTATAAATTGTGGTATGAGTGGTAATTATAAACTATGCCGGTTTGACAACTGTGACAGACGTAACCCACGGACGTTCATTTACACAAGTTCGTATCTCCAAACCGGGGAAGGCGGGGATTGAATTGCGGTGGTCGCCAATGTGTTACGAGGTGCCTAAATTCAATTAATCAAGTATATCTAAGAGAAATCGCCATGCCTTTTTGATAAAAAAATCTCTCAACTGTTAAAAAACGGAAAAATATTATTACCTTTGCACTAAAGATTTTATGCAAGATGTTAACGGGCATGATTATACTATTTTTGTTGGGCGCAACGGGAACTGTTTTTTTCTCCGGAATGAAGACGGCTCTTACGGTTTGTGACAAGTTGATTTTTGATATTGATGTCAAAAACCAATCGATAAAACAAGGTCTTGTTTTCCGCCCCGACGATAATATTCATCTCTGTATCTCGTTGATGCTCACTGGCGAAATCGTAAGCGAGAGTTTGATGAGCATTGCTGTTTTTTATCTCTTGTCGTTTATCGGAACCACGGTATTGTGGTTGAAAATTTTGATAATATTTTTTACAATTTTATCGATGTTGATTTTGTTTAAATCGGTTCCGTCGGCATATTTCGCAAAACACAGCAACGAATCTCTTAGAAAATTTTCCGGCATCGCCAATTTGATGTCCAACATGATATATCCGTGGTTGTATTTCGTATTGTTTTGGCCTGTTACAAAGGCAATTAAACGTAACGGAATCGACGGTTTTTCTGAACTTTTCCCGAATTACAACAATCCTCAGCATATAGAACCGGCAAAATACAGGTCAACAAATTTTAAAATTCTTCAAAACGCGTTGGATTTTACTAATATCAAAATCCGTGAATGTCTTGTACCCCGAAACGAAATTGTTTATGCTGATATCAAAGACAGTATTCAAACTTTAACAAGGAAATTTACAAATTCCGGATTCTCTAAAATATTGATTTGCAACGGTTCTATCGATAATGTTTCGGGATATGTCAACGCCATAAAATTGTTTAAAAATCCGGATTCTATCAGCAATATCCTTACCGATGTAATAGAAGTGCCGGAAAGTATGACCGCAGATAAACTTTTTAAACTGTTCATTAAGAGGCGTTTAAGCGTTGCAACTGTAATTGATGAATACGGTGGAATTGCCGGGATGTTAACAGTGGAAGATATCATTGAAGAAATCACCGGAGAAATAGAGGATGAGCATGATTCTCAGGAATTTATCGAGCGCAAAACCGGTGCTAACGAATATATTTTTTCCGGTCGTTTGGAGATTGACTATATCAACGAAAAATACAAAATTAATTTGCCTAAATCCGATGAATATGAGACACTTGCCGGTTATGTCTTGAAACTCAACGAGGATATTCCCGACAATGGTGACGAAATTATTGACGGCAGATTTGAGATAAAAATACTTCAAGTACGAAAACCCAAAATTAATATAATCAGAATTCGTGTAAACGATGAGAAAAAAGATTTTAAATCCAAAAAATAAATAGCAATGCAAACACAAGAACAAAAATTCAAAATAATCGACTCAACCAACAGTGAGGCGCAGAGACAATTGAAAAATGACAACCCTCCAACTGAAGATTTTGTAATACGTGCTGATTTTCAGACCGAAGGACGTGGTCAAAGAGGTCATACATGGACATCTACAAATGCAGAAAACCTTACATTTAGTTACGTGTTTATGCCAGAAAAGTTGGAAGTTCAGAATCAGTTTTTGTTGTCGCAAACTGCATCTACCGTAGTTGCCGATTTCCTTGTAAATCATGGTATTCAGAATGTTTATGTAAAATGGCCGAACGATGTATATGTCGGTATGAAAAAAATCTGCGGTATGTTGATTGAAAATACATTGAGCGGACATTATATCAAAAACAGTATAATCGGTATCGGTTTAAATATCAATCAGACATTGTTTCCGGCAAACATTCCTAATCCTGTTTCTATGACACAAATTACTGGTGTGCATTACGATCTTGATGAGATGTTTTGCAAAATTATGGAAATGCTTAGAACCGAACTTCACAATATTTCAAAAGAAAATATTCCGGCTCTAAAGAAAAAATACATGAGTAAATTATTGGGACTCAACAAAGTAATGATTTACTCTTCGCATGGAAAAATTTTCAAAGGAATTATCAAGGACGTTGATTCTCACGGATATATCACAATTGAAAACGCCGATGACAATACTGAACAAACATACGATTTCAACGAAGTTAACCTTATAATTCCCGAACAAAAAAAGGACTAATTTGTTATTATGAAAAACATCGTTAAGATAGGTTTGCTGATGATTGCGCTATTGATTCCGGAATTGCTCAACGCGCAGTTTTACAACGGACATCAAATGAATTTTGGTAAAAATCGTGTGCAATATTCTCAATTTGAATGGATGTATTATCGCTATCCTAAATTTGACACATATTTTTATCAACAAGGTAAGGATATTGCGCAATACACTTGCGACAAGGCTCAAATTATAATTCCCGAAATGGAAAAATATTTTGGTCAAACCTTGCAAAAACGTATCATTTTCATTGTTTACAACCGTCTTAGCGAGTTCAGACAGAGCAATATCGGACTTCAGACCGACGATGCAACTTCAAATCTTGGCGGTGTTACAAAAATAATTGACAACAAAGTTTTCCTTTATTACGAAGGCGACCACAATGATTTTGATAATCAGATACGTGAAGCCGTGGCAGAAGTACTTCTTCAGCGCAAACTCGGTGGCGGCGGTTTGAAAAACAAAGTGTCAACTTCGGCGCAAATTACACTTCCCGAATGGTATGTCAGCGGATTGGCATTTTACGCTTCGCACGAATGGAATGCCGAAATCGAAGATATAATTCGTGACGGTTTTATGTCAGGCAAATACAAGAAAATTAATTATTTGCGTGGCGAAGATGCAAAGTATGCCGGATATTCGATGTGGCATTATCTCAATAGAACTTACGGTCGTGATGTGGTTTCTAATGTGCTTTATTGGACAGGAATTTCCAGAAACACTAACAATGCTTTCCGTCAAGTAGTTAACGAAAAATTCAGTGATCTCAATCGTGAATGGATTCAGTATTACAAAAACAAATTTTCAGAAACCCGCAATCAGCGCGAGCTTCCCGATTCTACATTGAAACTGTATAATCCGCGTCGCAACACCGTGTATGCCAAGCCTTTGACTTCGCCTGACGGAAAATATACTTTTTACCATTCCAACAAAATGGGAAAATACAAATTGTTTTTGCGTGACAACAAAACCGGTGAAATCCAGAAAATTTTGGTTCGTGAACAAAAGTTGGAACAAATTATTGATTATCAATATCCTGTAGCCGCTTGGCAGCCGAGTAGCAAAATTGTAAGTTTTGCAATTGACGAAAAAGGTTATGTCTATTTTTATCAGTACAACGTTGCTACCGGAAATCTTACGAGCAAACAATTGCCCAAATTCGATAAAATTTATTCAATGAGTTATTCCGATGATGGTTTGAATCTTGTAATGAGTGTTCAACTTTCCGGAACTACTGACATCGTGATTTTCAACGTAGCTTCAAATTCTTACGAGCGGATTACGCAAGATTTGGCTGACGATCAAGATCCGAAATTTATTGAAGGTTCGCGCAAAATTGTTTTCGCATCAAACCGTATAAGCGATACGTTGAAAATGGAAAAGATTGATAATCACCAGCCAATTCAAAAGAATTACGATATTTTTGTCTATGACTTAAATTCCAATTCTCCGGTTTTGACCCGTATCACCAACACTCCTTATGAAAACGAAACAAGTCCGGCAGAAATTGAGCAGGATCAATTTACATATCTTTCTGACAAAAACGGTATTATCAATCGTTACCGTTCTGTTTACGACAGTACGATTATTGCAATTGATACAACCGTACATTATGCTTACACAAATAGTTACAAGCCTGCCACAAATTTCAACCGAAATATATTGTCGTTGAATTTTGATAGAAAAAGCAAACGTGCTGACGAGGCTTTCAGAGATAACGGACGTTACAGATTGTATACTGAAAATGGAAATTATTCCGACAAACTTCCCGATGTTTTGGATCGTACATATTTTAGGATACTTGCTGACAAGCGACAGGCAAAGCTCGACAGTTTGGAACTTGTAAAACAGCGTAAAGCCGAACTTGAGCGCAAACGAACCGATTCTATTGTTGCTAATCCGCCGAAAGATTGGAAAAATCCTGACAGTCTGAAATATGATATGATAAATTATGTTTTTGAACAGGAAAAAAGTTTGGCATATCAACTTGTATTTTATCAAGAAGATTTAAAAGCCCGTTACAAAAGAGAACAGGAAGAAAGACCAAAGCAAAGACTTTATTATACAACATTTTATACCGATTACATGATAGCTCAGGTGGATTTTACAAATCTTAATCAAAGTTATCAGCCCTTTACAACCGGTCCGTATTACTTTAATTCCAATGCAACTGCATTTTTCCGTGTCGGTGTGAAAGATTTGTTTGAAGATTACAGAATTTCAGCAGCTTTCCGTCTTGGCGCAAATCTCGACAGTTATGAATATTATTTCATTTTTGAGGATTTAAAAAAGCGTTGGGACAAGCAATATATTTTCCACCGTTTTACATATAACAATAACAATGATCCTTACTCTCTTTTGAAAGTAAGAACCAACGAAGCGATGTTTGTTGCCGGATATCCGTTCAATCAGACTTCGGCTGTAAAAGGTACACTCGGATTACGTTACGACAAATCAAGTTATCTTGTAACAGACTATCCATATCTTGGTGTTGACCCTAAATATCAAGTGTTTGCAAAAGGAAAACTGGAATATATCTTTGATAATTCTATTTCGCTCGGTACAAATACACCGATGGGAACAAAATTCAAGGCTTGGACAGAATTGTATCAACAAGTGGAAGGAAAATATGATATTATTTCGTCTTGGGGTTTTGATTTCAGATACTATCAAAAGTTGCACAGAAATATGATTTTTGCAACACGTCTTGCCGGAGCAACTTCTTTTGGTTCAGGCAAAATCCTCTATTATCTTGGCGGTGTTGACAATTGGACGATGTTTACAACTGATAATTCTAAGATGTTTGACCAGGCGATAAGAATTGATCAAAACGAAAATTATATTTATCAAGCAGTTGGAACCAACATGAGAGGGTTTATTCAAAACTGTAGAAACGGTAACACCTTTGCGGTTTGGAACAATGAGTTGAGATTGCCGTTGTTCCGATATTTGTTCAACCGTCCGCTTACTTCCAAGATGATAAATGATTTTCAGTTGATTGGATTTTTTGACGCCGGTTCTGCTTGGACGGGTTTTGTTCCGAATGGTGTTGACAATGCTTACAATAAATATGAATTGCAAAACGGAGCTATTACAATGGTTGTGGATGTTGCAAGACCGTCAATAGTATGCGGTTACGGTTTCGGATTCAGAACCAGTATTTTAGGATATTTCATGAGATTCGATTGGGCATGGGGAATAGAGGGACACATCGTATTGCCGAGAGTTTTCTATTTCTCACTCGGATTGGATTTTTAGTTAGTTGGGTTTTACTTAGAATTAAGAAAAGTCAACTCCCAAAAAATAATGGCTGTTTTTCGGTAAAGTTACTGAAAAACAGCCATTTTTTATTTATTTGCAAATTGGTTTTTCGAATTAGAATTCGATTTTACCGGATTGCAATCTTGACCATGCGTCAACGTGAGCAGCTTTGTAGCGACCTGCATCGAGTTTTGCTTTGCAAGCTTTGAATGCTGCGATTGTACGGTCTACTTGTTCCATTGTGTGAGCCGCTGTTGGGATGATACGGAACATCACAGTTCCTTTTGGAACAACAGGGTAAATTACGATTGAACAGAAAATTCCGTAGTTTTCTCTAAGGTCGAGAAGCATGTTGGTAGCCTCAGCTGTACATTCTTCGTCGGTAGCGTTGGCATCGCCGTGCATGTAAACAGGAGTTACCGGAGATTGTGTTTTTCCTATATCAAAACCTTCTTTCTTGAAACCTTCTTGTATAGCGTGAACAATTTTCCAAAGGTTTTCTCTGTATTTAGGATTCTGCTCAATGAGGTCGAGACGTTTTAAGTGACCTACAACCATTGGCATAGGAAGTGATTTAGCATAAGTTTGAGAACGGAGGTTCATTCTGAGGTAGTCGATAACATTCTTAGGACCAGAGATAAAACCTCCGATACCTGCCATAGCTTTAGCAAAAGTAGCAAAATACAAGTCAACTTTGTCTTGTACGCCGAAATGTTCGCCTGTACCGCCGCCGTTAGGACCCATAGTGCCGAATCCGTGAGCGTCGTCAATCATAAGACGGAACTGATATTTTTCTTTCAAATCGGTGATACCTTTCAAGTTACCGAGGTCGCCGGCCATACCGAATACACCTTCTGTTACAACGAGGATAGAGCCGCCTGTTTCAGCAACTTTCTTTGTAGCGCGTTGGAGTTGAGTTTCCAATTTAGCCATATCGTTGTGAGGGAATACGTATGACATCTTTTCGCCGCCGCATTTTGCCTTGTGGAGGAAAATACCGTCCATGATGCAGGCGTGAGCTTCGTAGTCGTATACGATTACGTCGTTTCTGTCAACGATACAGTCGAGGATAGAAACCATTGCCTGATATCCGAAGTTAACAACAAAAGCAGCTTCTTTTTTAGCGTGGGCTGCGAGTCTTCTTTCCAATTCTTCGTGAAGAACTGTCTGACCTGACATCATTCTAGCACCCATTGGAGCAGCAAGACCGTATTTTGCAGCACCTTCAGCGTCGGCTTTGCGTACTTCGGGGTCGTTAGCGAGTCCCAAATAATTGTTCAACGACCAGTTGAGTACAGGTTTTACACCAAAAGGTGTTCTGAAGTTCATTTCTGGTCCGATTTCACCTTCCAATTTCGGGAACATGAAATATCCGTCGCCACCTGACTGGTATTTGCCGATGTCTGTGACTTTTTTGACTACTTTTTCAAATAAATCCACGATATTTAAATTTAAAAAATTATTTACAATAAGTATGGTGCACATTGTTTAGTCGATACTGTTGACTAAAATTATAAAGTATGCGCATCCTTTCTCGGTGCAAACATACTAAAATATTACGAGGTAATCAAATGTAGTTTCGCTTTTTTTTTGATGAAATTCCGAACACGTTCAAAATCAAAAAACAAGGTTAAAAAGAGCAAAATTTAACAATAAATTCGCATTGGAAAGAATATCGTAACAAAATATTTTCTAAATTTGTGCTGTTAAAACTAGAACAATTTTTATTCATTAATTTATAAATTAACAAGAAAATGATTAAATTAGGTATCAACGGTTTCGGCCGTATCGGACGTATGGTTTTCCGTGCTGCAGTTGAAAACTTCGGCAAAGACATCCAAGTTGTAGGTATCAACGACCTTTTGGATGCTGATTACTTGGCATACATGCTTAAATACGATTCAGTACATGGCAAATTCAATCATGACATCAAAGTTGAAGGCAACTTCATGATCGTTGACGGCAACAAAATCCAGATCTTCGCTGAAAAAGATCCTTCAAACATCACTTGGGGTGCTTTGAACGTAGACGTTGTAGTAGAATCTACTGGTTTCTTCTTGACAAAAGAACTCGCTGAAGCTCACATCAAAGCCGGTGCTAAGAAAGTTATCATGTCTGCACCTTCTAAAGATGATACTCCAATGTTCGTTTACGGTGTTAACGATAATACATACGCTGGTCAAACAATCATTTCTAATGCATCTTGCACAACTAACTGCTTGGCTCCAATCTCTAAAGTTCTTCACGAAACATTTGGTATTAAGAGAGGTTTGATGACTACAGTTCACGCTGCTACAGCTACTCAGAAGACTGTTGACGGTCCTTCTAAGAAAGACTGGAGAGGTGGTCGTGGTATCCTCGAAAACATCATCCCTTCTTCAACAGGTGCTGCTAAAGCAGTAGGTAAAGTTCTTCCTACATTGAACGGTAAATTGACTGGTATTTCTTTGCGTGTTCCAACTTCTGACGTTTCTATCGTTGACTTGACAGTTGAACTCGAAAAACCAGCTGACAAAGACGCTATCAACGCAGCTATGAAAGCAGCTTCTGAAGGTTCTTTGAAAGGTATCCTCGGTTACACTGAAGATGCTGTTGTATCTACAGATTTCCGTAACGATCCTCACACATCAATTTTCGATGCTGACAAGACTTTGGTTCTTGATCCTACTTTCGTTAAAGTACTTTCTTGGTACGACAACGAATGGGGTTATTCAAACAAAGTTTGCGAAATGGCTAAAGTTATTACTAAGTAATTTCGTATTGGATAATTACCATATTACAGAGGCTGATGATTTTTCATCAGCCTTTTTTCGTTTTATGAGGAGAATGAATTTGCATTGAAAAAATGTTTCATGAAAATTTGGGTTACTCGTTCTTTATTTTTAGTTTTGTCAAAAGGATTTCATAAATAAATATCCTTAATAATATTTTTCGTTATGGAACAGAAAGTAAAACTTTTGCCTCAGGGCATCAACGATTTCGGGCGTATCAGACGTGAGAATTATTATTACGTCGATAAGACGATGTACATCGATAAGATAGAGTGTGATAGCAGTTATATGCTTATTGTCCGCCCGAGAAGATTTGGCAAAAGTCTGTTTCTCAGTATGTTGGAACATTATTATGACGTAAAAGAGAAGGACAATTTTGATACGCTTTTTTCAGGACTTTACGTTCACGAACATCCGACTGAGTGGCGGAATTATTATCAGGTTTTGACACTTGATTTTTCGCAAGTTTCGGGCGAATCCCAAAATCTTGAAGAAAGTTTTTTTAGATATTGCGGTAACCGTCTTGACGAGTTCGCGATTAAATATGAAGATATGTATTATCCCGGATTTGCACAAGATATTATAAAAGAAACACTTACGTCAGAAAAAATAAATAAGATTGCATCTCGTGCCAAAAGTTACAAAAATCATCTTTATCTTATTCTTGACGAGTATGACAATTTTACTAACACTGTTTGGTCGCTGAAAGGTGAAAATGTCTATAAATCAATCACTCACGGCGAAGGCTTTTATCGTGATGTTTTCAAAAAATTCAAGGGAAATTTTGAGAGAATTTTTATAACGGGCGTGTCGCCGGTTACTTTGGACGATTTGACAAGCGGTTTCAATATCGCTAATTACGCCTCGCTCGACAGACCTTATAATCAGATGTTCGGTTTCTCGGAAATAGAATTGCGGGAAATGATAAACTATTATAAATCAAACGGTTTAATTAACGGTGATACAGATTCAATCATTGAAACGTTAAAACCGTGGTGTGATAATTATTGTTTTTCTTTTGACAGTTTTGTCGCAGACGAGCCCAAAATGTTCAACGGGATGATGACTCTTGAATATTTAAGCCGATATATCAAAGACGGAAAATTCCCGGTTGAGATGTATGTGCCTAACGCAATGATTGATTACGCCAAACTTGACCATCTCATCCGTTTGGAAAAAGATAATAATTTCAGGGATTCTATCATAAAAAAAATCATTGAACAGGGTTTTATTTACGAAAGAATCAACACTCATTTTCCGGCTTCGTCGGTGGTAAAGTTCGAGAATTTTATAAGTTTGCTTTATTATTACGGTATGTTGACAATTTCCGGATCTCGGGGTTTGAGTCTGAAACTTTCGATACCGAACAACAATGTCAGAACTCAGTATTACAGATATTTACAAGAGGAATACGACAAATATTTGCCGGTAAATACCAACGAGTTGCAATCTACTTTTGATGATGCGGCTCTTGACGGCGATTATCGCGAAATGCTTTCTTATATCGCTGAGGCTTACAAAAATGCTTCCGTTAATCGCAATTCGATTCAAGGCGAAAGAACAATTCAAGGATTTTATATGGCGTATTTGGCTATGAATCCGTATTATCTTATGAAACCTGAAATTGAACTCAATCACGGTTTCGGTGACATTTTTTTACTGCCTGACACGAGGTTTAATTTTGTTAACCATTGCTATCTAATTGAGTTCAAATATCTTAACACAACTTCCAACGCTGACGACGAAGCCAAAGCTTTGGAAGATGCAAAATCTCAGTTAGATTTTTATGCTGCTGATTCTAAAATTATCAAAATGATTTCTTATTCAAAAATGCACAAAATTGCAATGATTTTCAAAGGCGCGGAATTAGTGAAGTTGGAAGAGGTTAAATAAATCAGAAATCTCCTCCAACAATATTTATTTTGCTCCGACTTTGTTGCGTCGTGGTAAGTAAGTTGCAACCGTCCTAAAAAAAAATGTTTGAAGATTGAAATTAAAAACTTCTTTCTAAACGTCCTCAATAAAATTGGGGTTGATATTGGCGTTGGCGGCTTCTTGTGCTTTCAAATCTTCGTTGCGCTGAATTTCCTCCAAAGAAATACGGTATGAAGCAATTGCAATCGCCAACGATTGTGACAAACGCTCTATAAAGTCAATTTTGTAATCTTCAATTATTTCCATCGAGGCAAGTTCAAGTACTCCCAAAACGTTGTTATCCATGATGAGCGGTACTAAAAGAAGGTTTTTAGGATTGGCTTGTCCCAAACCGGTATGAACTTCGATGTAGTTATCAGGAAGATTGGTCATGTAGATTTTTTCCTTTTCGAGATAGCACTGACCTACAAGACCATCGCCCGGATAAACTCGTTTTTTGATATATTTACTGTTTTGATATGCTACTGAAGCGGTTTGCTCCAAAAATATATTTTCTTTGTTATAATCGTTCAAAACAAAAATTCCACCCATAATGGCGTTAACATATTCTGTAAGTTTTTTCAGAACGTCTACCATCATTTCTTTTTCACGACCAGAACCCAAACGGATAATATCACCCAAAACGGCAAGACCTTCAGCTGCCCACTGACGACGTTTGTTTTCTTCCTGTCGTTTGGATTCTTCTTCGCGGGCATGTCGCAATGAATCGCGCATCTCAAGTAGTGAGTTGCCAAGATTGTCTTTGTCGGAAAGCAGTTTGAATTCTGATTCCAAGTTGCCTCTACCAATCTGACGCGCAAATCCGGCATACGCAGCAAAACCGTCGATAAGCGCATCCAATGATTTTTTCATCTGACCGATTTCGTCGTTTCGCTCTATCGCAAGTTTTTCTACTACAAGACCTTTTGACATCTGGTCCAACTGCGATTCAATCATACGGATAGGTTGCGATACCGAATTTCCGAAGTAATACAAAACCAATGTCGCAATTAATGTAAGGATAGCTCCAATTACCACAGTTTGACGAATCATACTGTTGATACGTTTGTTGAGGTCTTCTTTCTTTTGTTTTACAGTTTTGTCGATATAATCCTCGTAAACACCGGTTCCGATTACCCAGCCCAAAGGCTCATAAAGTTTTATGAATGAGATTTTAGGCACCCATTCTTTGGTTTCAGGTTTGTAAAAGTCGTATTTCAAAATACCTTCGCCGTTGTTGTCTTTTATCGCTTGAGTATAAGCATCATACACGTTTACATCGGTTTCGCCGACATAAAAGACGTGAGGTTCGCCTTCAAGTTGAGGCATCGAGGCGTGCATCACAACCACGTGAGGAGGTTCGTATTCGTTTATCCACAAGTAACCGTCGGTACCAAATCTCAGTACGCGCAGATTTTCCAAGGTGATATTCAGCATGTTAGCCACCACCATTTTTACTCCGGCTTCGTCCAAAGTATCTTCGAGGTCAAAACCGTATCTTTCCCGCACACCGGCATCACTACTTTGTTGATACGAATGGTCAATCATATCGTAAGCGATGTTCACAATATCAATCAATTGCATTTTGATTGTATTGGTTTCTTCGGTGCGGTATCTTTCAATATCTTTATCAGCCTGATCTCTGAAGTTATAAATAGAGTTGAAGGCGATGAGCAAAATACTTGTCAACACCGTCACACTAGTAAACAGAGGCAATTTGGTTTTTAACTTCATATTCGTTAATAATTATGGCTTGCTAAAAGGCAAAGATAAAATAATTTCTCGAAATAATGTTCAAAATCTGTACCTAAAATTTTATATTTTTTATCGGGTAAACAAAAAGTGATTTTTTATATGTTGTAAATGCTTAGTCTGCTAATGATTAAAAAAAACATTAAAAAAAGTTGCTAAAAAATTTGGTTGGAATAAAAATTGTCCATACCTTTGCACCGTTGAATTAAGACAACAACTTCTTAATGGCGAGATAGCTCAGCTGGTTAGAGCGCATGATTCATAATCATGAGGTCCCCGGTTCAATCCCGGGCCTCGCTACTAAAAATGATTACCGCATTTGATATATTTCAAGTGCGGTTTTTTTGTGTTTTTAGTTGACGTGATAAAATCATGTAAAAGTCAAAAAAAAATACGGAATTAAATTTCTTACTGTTTAATTCCGTACTTCAGATTTTTATGTTGTGAAAAAAATAAAATCAATATTTCGGATTCGGATAATTTTTGTTGTACTCGTTGATTTTGTGTGTCCATTCCAAATTCTTGAAGAAATGCAGGTCTTCGCTGTATCGTTGTACCGGAATTTGTATTTCGTCGTCAAATTTGTTGTATTGTTCAGGCGTATTTTGTGTGTAAGTAAATGATATTGTGATATAATAGGTTTCCACAATTGTATCTCTGCAATATGATTTTCCTACTGAATCCAATACGGCGTCTTTCCATGAAATATGTTTCCACGGCGGATTTTTACTGAACGAAATATGTGAATCCCATCCTTGATGAAGGTTTTGCAATGCTGCAAGCAGACATTCTGAATAATGCGGAGCTTCTTCAGGTACGTATACTTTTTGGGTGCAAGATAGCATCATCAAGAATGGAATTATTAGTGTGAATAGAATTTTTTTCATGTTTTCGGGTTTTATTTATAATTTTTTTGTTTCAAAAATCTGACCATTTATGTCAAAATTTCAGAATTTTACTCTGATTCGATGTAATCTTTTATTAAGTTGAAGATTTCTTGATATGCCGGCATTGGAATTTTTTCGGCTTTGTCGTAGATGTTGTGGTATTCTTTGTATTGACCCATTGTGTAAAAGTATAATGCTTTAACACCTTTTTTATAAAAAAAATAATGGTCGCTGTTGGCAGCCGGTCCGCGCTTGTCTACTTTGGGAAGATATTTTTTTGAATTGTTTATTTTTACAAATTTTTCGTATTCGGGTAGATTTTCGGTGGCGTTTACAGCCATAATTCCTTCGTCGCCGCTGCCGAGCATGTCAAGATTTAACATCAGTTTGATTTGTGACAGCGGAAATACGGGATGACGGGTGTAAAAATGTGAACCGAGAAGCCCCGTTTCTTCGCCGCTGAAAATTATAAATGCCAATGAATAATGCGGTTTGTTGCCGTTGTTTGACATCAAATTGAAATATTTTGCCAAATCCATGAGCATAACTGTTCCGCTGGCGTTGTCGTGAGCTCCCGGAAAATATGTATCTTTTCCGAGTGTGCCGATATGGTCATAATGCGCAGTCAACAACAAAAATGTATCCTTGATTTCGCCTTCTACACTGAACAGCAAATTGCTGGTGATATAATCGTTTTTTAGTTTTGCATCGATTTTTATTTCCAGTTGATTTTTGTCTATGTTGTTGACTATTTTATTTTTGTTAACAATAAGCGTGGTAAAGTTTTGCTGTTTGCAAGATATTGATTGTCCGGTAGTTCGGTCTGAAATTTTGATTTCTATTCCTGCTGTTTTTTGATTGTGATTTTGAGCAAGAATAAAAAGTTCTTTGTATTGATTGTAAAGTCCGGTAGTATCGTAAACTAAAACTATATCTTTTGATAATTTGTTGTTTTTTATTTTTTTAATCAAATTTTTGTTTTTCCTCGGATTGAATTCTTTCAAGACGATGTTACCATAAAAACCTTTGCTTACAGGTGTTACAAGGTAATCTTCGGCAGGTTTGAGAGTTGAGCCGTTTATTTTTACAGTCATTTCGCCTTCAAAAGTGTTAACAGTAATCGGAAAATCCTGAGTATAAGTGTTGTATAACGGTTTGAGATTATTGTTTTTGATTTCGTTCAGTAGAAAGTTGCAAGCTAATCGTCCGCCGTTTAATGAATATCCTCGTCCGTAAAATTCTTTGCTACAGAGTTTTTCCATTAAATTTCTGGCGTATCTGATATCTTGAGCCCTCATCGACACAAAAGATGTCAGCAGCATTACAATTGATAGTAAAAATTTTGTCATTTTTAATGAAATTTAGTTGTAAAATTGAGGTGAACTTACCGAAAAAATGTTTACAAATTTATGAATAGTTTTTGTTTTAGGTTGTGAAATTTTGTATATTTTTTTATCATAATATCAACCTTTGATGTTATAATCTTTGTACAAAAAATAAATTAATATTAAAGTAAATTAATATGACAATGTTATTATATTGTTGAAAAATGTGATAGTTTTTGTTTTGTTTATTAAAAAAATACAAAGAAAATAACTAATTTTGAGGCAAATTAAAATAGCAACTATATATATCAATATAATGAAACATTTTTTAACTACATCTTTGCTTGGGACGGCTTGTTTGCTGCTAACCGTCCAAAACGTTTTTTCTCAGGACGAAAAAAACGAAGAACCGCTGCGTGTGCCTTGTCAGAAAGGTAATTACATCACTTTGGAAGCCGGTGGCGGTTATCAAACGCTAAAATATGATTTGTTGCAAAACGGAACTCAAGACGGCGGTTTCGGTTGGGATTTCAAGATGGGATTCCGTCATTATTTCCAACCTAAATGGGGCGTCGGTTTGGCTTTCAGATTGCAAAATTTCAACTCTTCGTCTGATTTGAATTATATTCAGTATATCGAAAATGCCGTGGATGCTGCCGGTCGATATTATCAGCACAGAACTTATTTTAATGATTATACTGAAAAACAAACCGTTACAATGCTTGAAGTGCCGGTGGAAGTATTTTTTCAGACAAATATTTCCAACCGTTGGAAACTGAATCTCGGTGCGGGACTTCAGGGAAATATCGCCGCAATTTCCAACAAGTTTAAATACGATGGCGGAAGTCTTGAAACCAGAGCTTATTACGATTACGACGATCATCCTTGGAATTTGGAGCTTTATGGTTTGGACAAGTACGACCTTTATTCTGCTGACGGATTTAGCGGTAATTACGATTATAAAACCACTGTTTCGGCAATTGCTGAGGCAGGTGTGCTTTATGCGCTCAATTACAATCTTGACCTTGCTTTCAATATTAATTTTAATTACGGATTGATAAAAGTAATAAACAATATGTCGGGAATGCCGCTTTACGATCCTGACTGCAAGGACGAAACAGCATATCAAACTCCGGTTTACAACGGATTGTTGAATACTCAGGCCAAAAGTGCAAAACCATTTTCAATAGGAGCTTCGATTGGTATCCGTTACCGTTTCGGCAAGGAAACTCAGCAGTCTATTGATTTTGACGAAGCCCGCAAAGCCAGAAGACATCGCGCTACCGAGGATATGGAAATTGTTCAAGACAATCAAGTGGATTTTGATGACCTTGACAAAAAACATAAAAAACGTGAACAGGATTCTATCGAACTCGCTGAGAATGAACGTCGTAAACGTGAACTTGAAGAAATGGAATTCCAACGTCAGCAAGATTCTATTGCAAACGCAAAAGCTCAGCAGGATTCTATTGCAAATGCTGTGGTAGAACAAGCTCCGGATACAACTGCCGTAATTGCCGACGTGCCTGAGCCTCCAAAGCAAGATACAACTCCGGCTAAAAATTATTCCGAAGAAGAGCTTGAACAGATACTTACCCGTTTGAATGACAACTCATGTAATTTCAACAAGGACAATCCTACAAATCAAGCTCAACAGCAAGCAGATCTTGACAGATTGGCTGAAATCTTGAAATCAAATCCTGATTTAAGACTTGATGCATACGGACATACATGTAATATCGGCTCGTTGGAGTCAAATAAAATAGTAGGTATGCGTCGTGCCGAAAGTGTAAAAGCGGCTCTTATGCAGCGCGGTGTTCCGTCAGAACAGATTCAGTGTTTTACAAAATGGTATTCCGAGCCGTTGGTTCCGAATACAACTCCTGAAAACCGCGAGAAAAACCGCCGTTACGAACTTAAACAGGAGAAAAAGTAATGATATTAATTCAAAAAAATTAAAACTTGTACCATTATGAAAATTAAGAGTTTTATATTATTTATAGCTGTTTTGTTATCATTGTTGACATTTGATACAAAACAATTGTTTGCACAAGACATGCCGTTTCGCGTTGTTGTGGAAAAAGATGATGGCAACGAAACTATAGATTGTGCAACACTTAAAGAGGCTTTTGGCGATTATGTTTGTTCGACTAATCCTCCTACTAAAATTACTATAACACAAATAGGTGATTATGTAAATACTGAATGGCAAACACAAACTTATCTTCCTACATCATATATTGTTAATGACGTTGTTCTTGAATTGGATAAAAACAAGAGATTTGTGGACGGTTTGAATTTAAATGTACAAAGTGGAAGTTTAACAATTAATACTTCTGATGGAGAACCGTTGAACGATGGTAACTATTTACATACGCAAATTTCAAACAGTGGAATCTTAAATATCAACGGTGGTACTTATACCGGAGATAAAATAATTGTAAACTATTCTTATGCTACAACGAATATTACAAACGGTAAATTTACCGGAGACGCTAATTTAATTGAAAATCAAATTAGTGGTACTCTGAATATTACAGACGGTATATTTAAAGCTGAGGTAACCGAAGAAACAGAATATAATCATTACAGTGCAATCTATTCTCGTGGTTCTGTTTTTGTAAAAGACGGTGAATTTACTCTTAACGGTACAACTCAAAATGCAGACGAAGAGATTTGGGCAGCAATTTTCGTTGATAATGATCCTTCAGTAATCGAAGGTGGAAAATTTAAACAAACTGTATCAACGACTTCCACAGCATCTTCTAGTAATATTTATTGTGCTGCGTATATTGGCGGAACTACATATATTTCCGGTGGAGAATTTGATGGCGATATTGCGTTGTTTGCTAGAACATATACTTATATCAGCAACGCAAAATTAACAGGAAAGAACTATTCATTATGGGATGACGGATATTATGAAAATTATAGTAATCATAATTATGTTTCGTTTGGAGATTGGACTTATAAAACCTACAACAGTATGTTCGAGAAAGTGGAGTTTTTAGGAAAATTGAAACGAGGCGGTTCTGATTATACAAATGAAGATATAAGGTTTGTTGATGCTGATAAAAAAGGGATTGGTGAGAAATATAATTCAAATCAAGAATTATTGAACAAAGATTCTCCAATAACAAGTTTTTCAGCAGTAGAACGAGAAAAGCCGTTTGAAGGAAAAATCATTAAAGATGATAAAGTTATAGAAAGTAAAAGATTTGCGTTATTGGCTTACGCAATTGATAAAGAAAAATATTCTCAAAATACAGATTGGGCTAACGTAAAGTTAGAAGTAAGCAATATCGGTGATTATAATATACTAGAAAAAGGTACTGTGCTTGTTTGTAATGACGATTACGGAAATCCGATAGGTAAAACCATCGATTATAATTGTGAATTAAATTTAACCGGAAGTTACCAATTGGTGGATACCATTGATATTACGATAAATGAGGGTGGTAATCTCGTAGTAAATTATGAAGGTGCTACCGATCAAGATAAATTGTTTTCATTTTTTGATGTTAACGGCGGAACTTTAACGATTAACAGCGGAACGTTTTATAATGACTATGCTGTGGTTGCTGTAGAAAACAACGGTAAAGCAACAATTAATGGCGGTGTTTTTATAACTCGTGTAGGAAATTTGAAGGAATTTAATTTGTCAACACGTCATCGCAAAATGGAAAGCAATTTTGTAGTGAATCGCGGTGGTATTTTAGAAATAAAAGACGGAAATTTTTCTTACGCCAATTACGAAGGAAATACTTCTGAAGGAGCTGTACCTGATTTATATGGTGTACATACCAGTGCAGGAACTACTAAAATTTACAACGGTACATTTGATCCAACTATTGAAAATACAGTACAGTCAACTCGTCCCGATAATACCGTCTTTTTGGAAAATGGCGAAGTCATAATTGAGGATATTGAAATTATTGGCGATAAAGATCAAGTTTTTAACTGTGGAGTTTCTGTAAATGGAGGTACTGCAATAATTGAAAAGGGAACTTTTGCCGGTGGTAAGGCAGCTGTTTCTGTTAACGGAGGTCAAGTAGATATCAACAACGGAGAGTTCAAATCTGCAAATACTATGTCGGGCGATGCTGTTGTTGTTAACGGTGGTACTATTAATATTAAGGATGGAACTTTTGATGCTATGGCAGGTCAATATGGTTCCGGTGTATATGTTCAGGGTGGTAAAATCAATATTTCCGGCGGTAAATTCAAAGGCAAGAATGACGCTTTAAATGCTTTTACTCAGTCTGGTGTTTTAGTAGCTGATATTAGTTTGACCGGTGGTGAATATGAGGGCGGATATTGGGCTGTTACAAACTCAGCGCACAAAAGCAGCAATTCCGCAGATGTTGGCAATATTTTGGCTGATGGTTACGCATTTTTTGACGGCGACAGACAATTGTCGTTTGTCGTTAACGGAAATGAGGTTTATGAAACATATTCCGCTTACGGACAACTTGGCGGTGACGATGCCGAAATATACAAAAAGTTGAAGGTAGCCAAAGCCAATGCGTATGTTTTGACTTATCTTGATTTTGAAGAAAAACATCATGAAATTACAAAAGCTCAGAATTCCAATCAATACAGAAATCTGGTTTTGCATGGCGTATATGGCGACAAATTGTCGGAGTTGACATTGTGTTACACCTATACTTCCAACAACGAGATAGTTTACTCTCCGGTTTATTTATGTCAGTATAAAAACGAGGAATATACGGTATTGAGCGACGTAAAGATGTCTGTTAAAGTAGACGATGAGTATATCGATATAGATAAGTTGGACGCAGAGAATGATCCTGTTATTGATGTGGTAAACACGTCGTCTTATAATCTGAAATTGTCAACTGATGTTACAAGTAAATCGCTGGATAATGTAACGGTAGAAATCGATAAAAAAGTAATCACCGCTACACTTGAAGATATGTCGGTAGAATACGGTGATGAAACTGTTATTTTCCCTGATTATTTTGAATTTACGACTAAGGCGGATGACAAAGTAATAGATATTGTTAACAACGATGTAAAAGCAAAGTCTCAATACAAAGTTTATGACAAAAATGGTGACGAAGTCGATTATGATGCCGTAAGCGATTTCCCTGTAGGAAGTTATACTGTTAAGGTAGAAGGTTCGTCTTTAGAATTTGATAATTACAAAGTTGAAGATGAATATGTTGAAGGAAAACTGTCAATCACCAAAAAAACTCCGGAAGTAAAAGTGTTTGCCGATAATTTAATAACTCTTCCCGGAGCAACAGTTTATTTTTATATTAATCCTGAGATTACAACATCGTTTTATATCACAGCAAAATCCAAAGACGTACCTGTAGAATTAACAGACGATGCTGTTTTGAAACTTACATTGGATGACGAAGAAGTTGAGGTAAAGAGATTGTCTCAGACTTCAAATTGTTTTGCATTCAAAGTGCCGGACGGAGCTGGAGAGGAAAAAGAATATTCGTACAAACTTTCAATTACTTTGGGAGAAAATTACAAAACTATTGACGAAAAATTCACGATAAAAGTCGCAAAAAGTGTATTGAAAAACGAACCCGGAAAAAATATCTGGTATTCAGAATATGAGTTGAAACCGGTAGTCGGAAAAATCATTATTCAAGGTTCGCAAGTAGTAGAAGAGACTATTACAATAGAAACCGAAGGCGAAAACGAGGTAGTATTCAATATTGTTGACGAAAACGGAAATGTAATTTTGGAAGATTATAAAATTACAGTAATGGTCGACAAAACTCCGCCTGTAATTGAAGAAATGCAAGTCTATGTAACAGCCGGACTTATGATAAACGGTGTAAGAGAAAACACTGTAAATATCGAAGGTGCAAAATGGACTCCGAATGTAAATCCCGAAGATTTGCAGCAATTTATTTTCAGAACCGGTGACACCTTGATTTTCTCTTTTGAAGACGTTTATATTGACGGCAATCAGGAAATTAAGCAAGGTAGCGGTGTTTCAAGCGAGTCGGTGATGTATAGTTGGGACAATCAAGATTCATATCAACAGATGGATGAGCCGTCAAGACTTTGTATCAAAGAGCGTAAAAGCGGAATTCTCTATATCAAAGCAACCGACAAGGTGAACAACGAAGTAATTTATGTTTACAATCTTGCGTTTTTTGAAAAATCAACATTTGCGGATAGTAACAGCGATACAATTACTACAGCGCCTGTTTACTATTGCGGCAAAGACTTCAAAGATTTAAAATTTGAAATCACACGCAACGGCAACGATTTGTATCTTACCGGTGACGAACAATTTACCGTAGAGACCACTTCTACGTCGTATATCATTACTTTAACTGCTGAATATCTGAAAACTCTCGTGCCAAATTCCGAGAAAAATCAATTGAATTTGAGAATCAATCCACTTGGCATCAACGGTTGGGTAAACGGCAATATGGGAATTGAGCCCGTACCTTACGAGTCGCAAATAATGGTAATTGATATCGATGTTACATACAAAATCGTACCGGAAAAATATGAATTCTCAGGTCCTGAATACGGAGCTTGCGCCGGTGAAAAAATCGTGTTTGACATCAAATCTGTTAATCAGAACTATTCAACATTGTTTGATTCAGTGTCAGTGTTTGGAATTCAGGAAGTTGACCATGTAGAATGCGAAATTCCGGAAGTAGACGGCGGTACAACAGCTGTTCCTGTGATTTTTAAAAAACGTGCAGAACAATTGAATTTAACATTTACTGATACCGTATATCTCGATTATTCATTTGCATTCTCAGAAAGTTACAATATCAGAGTTTACGACGATGTTTGGGCAATCAACAATCATGACAACCGTTTCAACTCATTCCAATGGTACCTGAACGGCAAACCGATGGAAGGAGAGAACAAACAGTTTATTTACCTTGAGCCTTATCTCGTAGAAACCAATTATGGAGCAATCATTTATGCGATGGTACAAAGTAACGACGGATTGTTGAAAGTATGTCCTGCCAAAGATCAAGTGTTAATCGGCAAAAAAGTTGGAATTGTAAGAACCGTAACAGTTTATCCGAATCCGACATTAGCCAACCGACAATTTAGCATCGAGTTGAAAAACTTTGGTGACGACGAGTACGACAAGTTGAAAATCGATATCTACAACTCACTCGGTTTGCTCTCAAAACGTGTCAACGCAGTGGAACCGATAAATAATATCACATTGCCGTCAGGATTCTATACCGGAACAGTTTTGCGCAACGGTAAACAAATCCTTACATTCAAAGTGATCGTAAAATAAACTTCAGGTACAATTCCGAACCCCTAATCAACGGATAATAAGGCAATTAACCAAACCTTATTATCCGTTTTTTTTATGACATCTTTTTGTAGTAAAAACTAACATCCGACCGGGGTTGGGACTTTTTACTCCACAACAAATGTAATATCGGGTTCCGGTTTTTGACATCTTTTTGTTGACAATTATTAAATCCGTCAGCAGTTCTGAGTATTTACCATAAGACGAGAGTCATATCGGGCAGCCGAACTGAGTATTCACCTCAAGTAAAAAGTCAGAATCGGCAACTGATCTGACATTTTCTTTGAGTAAAAAGTCACATCCCGAAGCTGAAATAAGTATCAACAACAGTTAAAATATCCCAACTTTTATCAGAACTTATAGTTTTTGATACCAAACAATTTAGAAGTTCTGACATCTGTTTATAATTGTTTACAATCCCAAAGTCAGACCCGTATAAAAAAACAAAACGGATAACAAGGTGAATACTCAAACCTTATTATCCGTTTTTTTAATTTATTGCAAAAGAAGTAAAAACCGGGAATTACTTAGCCAATGTTTGAATTTTAGCATTAGCAGCTTTTTCACCGATTTCAATCATATTTTTGCAGTTGGATTTTCCAAAGCTCAACGCATCATAATTAGTTAATCTCGGATGAATATAAATATCTGATTTGTTGACATTTTGTTCATACTTATCAGCATCCGGACGAGAATTATAATATTCAGTAACAACGTCGGTAGCATCACCGAAGAAAGAATGAGCGAGTTCCGGCGAAGTAGTAATAGCCTCAATCAAAAAATTGAATTTCTTTGGGAAAAAGCCTTCACCATCCTGACGGAGATCCACCACGATAGTAAATTCAGCACCCATATCCAACGCAACATCCACCGGCAAATTGTTGTAGAAACCGCCGTCCACATACAAATTACCGTCAATAGTTACATTATCATAAACGTATGGAATTGCCGACGACGCCATAATTGCATCAAGCACATTACCTTCCGAAAGTACAACTTCCTTCAAGTTTTTAGCATCCGAAACCACACATCTGAACGGAATTTTCAAATCTTGAAAAGTAGTAACACCTTTGTCTTGCAACAATTTAGAAAGTATTTCTCTGACTTTTTTACTACTTTTAGCCTCCTCTTCATCGAGATTAGAGAAAAAATCTTCCAATTCGTCAGATGTATAACCGGCGGCATACAACGCACCGAGCATCGAGCCGATACTTGTACCTGAGATATAATCGACCTTAATACCATTTTGTTCCATTACCCTAAGAGCACCGATTTGAGCAGCACCCTTAGCGCCGCCACCGCTAAGTACGAGACCGATTTTTTTACCTCTGTAATCGGGCATGACATAACCGGGATCAGTGTAATCATAATCGGCATCATCCTCCTTGTCGCACGCCGTAGACATCATCAGCAGCGGCAACAATAGTAAATAAAAGAGTTTCTTCATGTTTATTGTTTTTTATAGTTTTCAGTTGCAAATATAGTTGTTTTTTTTACAAATATGAAAAAATATTAATAATTTGCCTCCAAAAATAATTGAAATACCGGCAACTAAAAACTATTGCAAGGTTGATGAGGTAATGATTTTTGGGGTTGAAAAAAAATGTCAATAAAATGGGGTAGGAGAGAGCTTATACGAACTTTTGACATCCTCTCCATACTAAATGCCACATCTTCCACGGTATCATCCATAAAACATGATTCGGATAGTGTCTAACCATTACCCAGTAACGTTTGAAACTGTTGCGTTTCAATTCACCGCCTTTACGTTGCTTACCGAAATTGCCGGCATTATAAATTTCGTTGAGCAGAAATTTACCTTCTTTTGGGTTCGGTTCACATAAAATATATTGTTTATCCAATCCTAAAGCTTCGATAAGTACATACATCATTGCGCCAAGAAACTTCTCCAAACCAAAGTTCCTTATTTCTGACAATATTTCGTTGTGTTTTTCTTTCGGTAGATTTTGCAAGATATAGTAATAATCAACAATATGACGAAAGCCAATTCCTTCTTCAAGCAAATGATGAAACGTATGAGCCAATGAATGAACCGCTTCAAATTCTATTGACGGATAGTTGAATCCAATTTCCCGTGATTTCATAGCATCAGCTTTCTTACTTGTAAAGAAATGTTGTAATCTTCTGTTATATATCGGATTGTACAACCATGAAGGATAAAAATGTATTTCAACTTCTATATCTTTGAAGATTTCCACTTCTGTGTGATGCCAAAATATCTTACCGATTTTATATTCGGAACTAAGTTTTTTTGTAACATCTTTGCGATTTCCGTCAACCCATAAATCGATGTCGCCGCCTTGACGTCGTAACGGGTTAGGATATAGTTGAGCTATTCCAACGCCCTTCAGTACACATGATTTAAAGCCTAACTCTTGGAATTTTTGAGTCAGTTCAGTAGCCTTTTTTTGTTGTATTATAGAGAATTGTTCTAAGGCAGTTGTTAATAACTTCCATTTGAACATTAATTTTTGCGGAGGTTGTTGTTCGGTTGGTAATTTTTCTATACCAGACATTATAAGTCCGGACACTGTTTGACGTTTTGTTTCTTTAAACAATTTGCGCCATTCCTCTTCGATAATTTCAGGCGGAATGGCGCAAGAGCCTATTGAAAATTTTAGAAGTGATAAAAATTGTTTCATTCTAACTTATTTCATCTTAGTTTTTGTTAGTTGATTTTAACATTTCTTTGTTAATAAAATCATACTAATCAAGTAGTTTGTTTAATTGTTCCATCGGAATATTTATTTTTTCTGAAATATCTTTTCTCGAAAGTCCCATTGAAAACAATGTTTTGACTAAAGTTGACAACTGTTCGTCTTTTTGTGACAATTGTTCATCTTTTTGAGACAACTGCTTTTTTTGTTCCTCTAACTTTTCTTTTTGTTCTTCAACGATTTCTTCCAATTCGACTCTATCTTCAATGTCGGAAGCGTATTCGTCCTCAATTTCCATTGCCATTTTAATTTCTCTATCAGCAACAGCTTTCGCCAACTGCTTAACTATTGTGTTATAACCGTCCGACTTGTTATTCAAATCGTTTAACATCAGATAGTGTTCATTATTTGGCATGATATTGCTTTGATCAAAAATTTCCAAAATTTCTTCAACCTTAGTACGTGCGTTTTTCCTCAAATACGGGATTTGTACCACGATTGAATTATGTGACAAATATTTGAAAAACGGATTGAGTTCTGCTTTTTCAATTGGCTCACCTAAAACATCTGTCGCTTTGGGAGAGTAGTAAATAACCGGTTCAGTAACATCTTCCAACGGATGTCCCAGGAAATAAATAGCAATTATATGAATTGGAGTTTCTACAATTTCTTCTACCTCTTCGTTTTTACGGTTTTTCTTTTTAATTGTTTTAGTTTCATAAGCTTCAGTATCATAAAGCCTTGAAAGGTAGCGTCTAAACCGTACAATTTCAGTAACTTTTTCAGCTTTTTGAACCTCGATGCTAACCATTTCAAAACTACCGTCATTTTTCTTAACCTTAGCCAAAAAATCAAGACGTAAAATTCCGAATCCTTTCAAATTGGCGCGG
>JAFXZT010000181.1 GCA_017541145.1 Bacteroidales bacterium
CAATTTTCAATTTTCAATTTTCAATTTTTCTAATTACCTTTGCCCTGAACCCTCTAACAAATTTTATTATGAAAAGACTCATTTTATTCATTGCTTTTACATTGACAATCAGCACGATGGTAAAATCGCAGACGATGCAGTCGGCGCGTGAGGCGGTCAACAGTATGACTATTGGTTGGAACCTCGGAAACACTCTCGACGCGATGGGCAAGCGCGACAAAAAATGCGTTACAACTCAGGATTGGGAAACGAGTTGGGGCGAGCCCGTTACGACGCGGGAGCTGATTGCGACATTCAGAAAACGCGGTTTCAACGTGATAAGAATCCCTGTGACGTGGTGGCCGCATTTGGACGAAAACAATCAAATCGACAAGGCGTGGTTTGACCGTGTGAATCAGGTAGTTGACTATGTGATTGACGAAGGGATGTATTGCATTGTCAATGTTCATCACGACACCGGCACGCACGGTTGGCTCAATTCCAACCCCGAAAAATATCCCGAAATCAGCGTCCGTTTCAAAGAACTTTGGCGGCAGATTGCGGAACGTTTCAAGAATTACGGCGACAAGTTGCTCTTTGAAGGTTTCAACGAAATGCTTGACAGCAAAGGCACTTGGGACCATACCGAAGTCGCAAATTACACTGCGATCAATCTTCTTGCGCAGGATTTTGTGGACGTCGTAAGGGCGTCGGGCGGCAACAACGAATTTAGAAACCTTATTATCACCTCTTACAGCGCAAACGGCGGCGAAATCACCTTGAACAAATTCCGTCTGCCCGGCGATGTTCACAAAGGACACCTCATCGGCGAAGTGCATTTTTACGACCCGCAGGATTTCTGTTTCCCCGAAAAAACTCCGACTGTCTATACCGAAGAGTATCAGCAAGTTTCAAGGTCGATAATCAAGCGTGTGGCGGATTATTTCGATAAAATTGACATTCCCGTAATCATTGGCGAGATAGCGGCTTTTGACAAAAACAATACGCCGGAGCGTGTCAAATTTTCCGAACTTGTCGCCTCAGAATCCCAAAAACGCGGAATCGTTTTGATTTGGTGGATGGGACTTCTCGACCGTCAAAAATGCAAATGGTCAGAGCCGGAAGTCGTTGACGCACTGTTCAATGGTTTAAAAAAAGGAAAAAAATAGGGCTTGTTTTTTCATCCCTGTCTTTGCCATATAAAACATTTTACTATTTTAGCGTTGATTCTAAAAACCTTTTAAAAACCATTTGAACGCTATGAAAAAACTGTTTTTTACCCTCATCGTCGTTGTTTTGTCTGTCATCAGTGCGAGTGCGCAGAAAATATATCTTGAAAAAGTGATTATTAACAAGGATAATTGCACCATTACAAGGAAGTCCGACGGAAAAACGTTCAAACTTTACGGTGATGTTGAAATTGTCAATGATTACAGTTCCGCCGACTTTTGCGTTAAATTGGTCGATTCTTATTGTTTCGCAGATGTTTGCATCCAAATGGTCAACTATTCCAACACCAGATGTTGTGATTTCAAAAAGTAAACTCGTTTGGAGATGTTAAAATAAAAATCGTTGATGCTTATTCTTTTGCCGACATTTGCGTAAAACTTGTAGATTCGTTTCCTGGCATTAGTCGTCCATAGTTAGAAGCAAACACTTAATGCGCACAACCACCCAAAACGGCGACCTCGACTGACATAAGTGTTTGAATACTAATATTCTAAATTGTTCAATTTCCCCAAAAAGGAACAATAAAGAATCCGAATCTAAGGTCTCTGCCCGAGTGGTTTTATTCCCTTCATTGTTCCTCAATGCAAATATACAAACGAATTTTGAATCAACAAATATAAAACGAAAATGTGGAAGATGCTATGTACACAGCGTCAGAATCACATACAAGCGATGAAAATTCACCAACGTTTTATAAAAATGTCAAATCCGTTTCCTTTATTCTGTTTTTTTCTTCTTAAATAATCCCTTGCAATATTCCCAACCGTCTGTTGACCACAGTGCGAGGAAAATGAGGACGGGCTGGAAAAACAACCTTATCAGACGGGCTTGGTTGGTGTCAAGTCCGAAAGCGTTGATGTCGTTGACATACTGATTGATATTACCGGGGAAAATCAGGATGTAGAACAATGCCAACAGCGCACCTACAATCTCTTTTTTCTTCCAAAGGAACAACATCCCCAAACCGAGGCAAATTTCCACCACGCCCGAAGCCAAAACCACAAAATCCGTGAATCCAGGACTAAACTGCAACCAAGTGGGCACTTGTGCAACGAACTCCTGACGTGCGTGTGTCAAGTGGCTATATCCTGCAAAAGTCATAAAAAGACCCAACAGAATTCTGAAAAATAGTTTTACGTATTTCATTTGATTATTGTTTTTTCTGATATTTTACAAACTGATATTTGATGCGCAATTCCTGCTGTTTTTCTGCGGGCAGCGAAGTGAAATAGGCTTTCCACCCCGGGCAAAAGTTGATGTGCCAACGCCAAAAACGTCCCACCAATGAAGTCGGCTTTTGGTCGTATTTCGAACGCAATTTGCAGTTTTCACATTGATATGCCATAGTTTTTTATTTTTTTAATGTGTTAATAATAGAGTCAAGTTCTTGTGCGAGCCGCTGATAATCTTCGAGTTGCAACGGACAAGCAGCAAGACGTCCGCCCATTCCCGGAGGAATCAATTCAAAGGCTTTTTCCTCCATCGCCTTACCGGTTTGGGTCAGACTTACAATATGTTGACGCTTGTCCTTGTCACCTTGTCGAAGACTGATGAGACCTAATTTTTCCATACGATGAATAAGCGGTGTTACGGTATTGGTCTCCAAAATCAGACGGTGGGCGATGTCGTTGACAGGCTGATTGTCCTTTTCCCAAAGCACCATCAAAACCAAATATTGCGGATACGTGATACCCAATTCCGTTAACATCGGCGTATAGGCCTGAGTTATCAGCCGCGACGCCGAATACAAACGGAAACAAATCTGATTATCAAGCTTCAGTTCTTCGTGCATAATTAAGCCAACATCGATTCAATATCTTTTTCAAAATCCTTCGGCTCAGTGGTGGGCGCATAACGTTTGATTGTTTCGCCGTCCTTGGAAATCAGGAACTTAGTGAAATTCCATTTGATATCGTTTTCCTTCTCCACACTTTTGCTGATGGTCTTGAAGAGAGTTTTGGCAGCCTTTGCTTTCAGACCTTTGTACTCTTCGGTTGGAGCTTGCGTTTTCAGATATTCAAAAATCGGGTCGGCATTTGCACCGTTGACGTCGATTTTCTTCATAATTTGGAATGTCACGCCGTAGTTCAATTGGCAGAAGCCTTCAATCTCGCTTTCGCTGCCCGGATCTTGCTCTGCAAACTGATTGCACGGAAAACCGATTACAACCAAACCTTTTTCCTTGAACTTTTTGTTCAAATCTTCCAATCCTGCAAACTGCGGAGTGAAACCACATTTGCTCGCCGTGTTGACAATCAACAACATCTTACCTTCAAACTCTTTGAAATCGAGTTCCTTACCTTTGCTCGTTAGAGCCTTGAAATCGTAAATTTTTGCCATAATTTTTATCCTTATTGATTTATATCGTTCACGACACAAAAGTAAAAATAAAAAATTATATCGCAAACGATTTAATTGATTTTTAAGATATTTTAACTAATATCGTGTGCGACATAAATTTAATTAAATCCGACGTAAGAAGTCTTCAATAGTGATTACTTCTTGAAAACTACCGCTGTACTCGTTTTGTTTGAGGTCGAATCTTCCGATGAGGCAACTTATTTTTTCACTTTTACAAATAATTCTCTCAGCATTTATAACATTATAATATCTCAAACAATCTAGCAAACCCCGTAAACAATAATCATAAAATCGATACCTAATTTTTGTTTTTTATTGAATTTTACTAATTTAGCCACTGATTTTATTAACTTAAACTTCTCAAAAAATGAAGCTAAACAACTTAAAAAATAAAGCAACGCTGATTATCAGTTTTATAACAGCAATCACAACTTTTGTAACATGCAACAATGCCAACAACAAATCTCAAACAATTCCCGTATCAAGCGATAATAATTATCCTGAACCGGGAAATAGTTACAACAAAAATCTGATTGACACTGTGGATTCCGGCACGTGGTTACAAGTTATAAAAGGCTGTCAACCCGGAATTTATAATTACAAAGTTTGGACTCCTCGCCTACCCGATGGCGACTTATATATAAAATGTTTTGAGGATTCGGAAAATATCCCGCTGTCTGCTAACCGAATCGCAATTGATTCGTATCAAAAAGTACAAAATCATAATCATTTTGGCTGTATCGGTGAACAAGAATTTACAATTCTTGAATCTCAAAACGGTGATTATTATGATGTTAGAGTAGAAGTTTGGTTGAAACCGAGTTCAAAGGGTCGTGACAAAAAAATCTGTGAACAAATTTATAAGATGTGCGGTTGGCAAAAATAATTGAAGTTAAACAAAAAAAAGATGAGGTATATATAAAAAAAAATTTCTGACGATTGATCACCATCAGAAATCAGAATTAATTTAACAATAAAAACAAAAAATCGTGACCAAGCTGGGGTTCGAACCCAGGACCCCATCCTTAAAAGGGATGTGCTCTACC
>JAFXZT010000007.1 GCA_017541145.1 Bacteroidales bacterium
ATCGCAATTATATGCAAAGGGATATGTTTTTCAACTTCAACTTGTTCTACATTTCCGGTTTCTTTATTCTTGCGCCAAGTTTTAAACATCTCTGTATCAGTCTTTTTGATGTCAGAATATTGCTGAGCGAGATAAGTACGGAAACGCATAATTTCGGTATCAAGATACGACTTTTGAAGTTCAATAGTTACGAGTTCAGTTTCGCCGGTTTTCCTGTCTCTTACTTTTGCGGAAAAATCAAGACGCAAAATCCTAACACCACTTTTTTCTTCAACAATCGGTGTGTCGTTAGTGAGGACTTCGAGTTTAAGTATCTCTTTATCAAGAAGATTCTCAAGCAAAACAGTAGCAGCCCGCTCGTTTTGCATCATATATTTGAATGCCGAATCGTAAATCGGATTTGCAATTAATTGTGCCATGGTTAAAACGTTTTAATTATTGAGAGCAAAGATAGACAAAAATAATTAAACCGGCAAAAAGATACTAACCGAGTTGCCACGCCTCGTAACACATTGGCGACCACCGCAATTCAATCCCTGCCTTCCCCGGCTTGGAGAGTGCTGCAAGGTACGGCAAGGTGCGGACTCTGGGCTTGCAGGGTAGAGGTTGCAAGCAGTAAGAAGGTTAGTATTAAAAAGTTAGTTTTCATTTATGTTCATTGTTTTACTAAAATCATTATATTTTTTGAATATATATATCTTCATATGGAGAACATATATACCATTTTTTATTAATTCTATATATCCAACCATATAGTTCTTGTGGCGCTACATTAGTATTATAAAACTTATACTTTGAAAAACGCTGTTTCAATACCTCAAAGTGATTAGTATATAATAATAAAATAGGTTCCAACATGTGATTATAATATGGATAGGTTGATATAATAATAACAATACCATTATTATAATAATAATCAAAATAACTATCCTTAGCATTCGGAAATTTTGTTTTTATAACATCTCGTATTTTGGGAAAGCTATCTGTTAAATCAACACTTGTATTGTAATCACCAAATGTATGCAATCCTCCTCCTGAGAAATGGCAATTATACATTATTACACCCTCATAATTAGTTTCAATAAAAGCTTCTGCAATTTGATTCAAAAACAATGAATCTCCAAATATATTTGTCTCATTTAACAAATTAGAATATGCGGTAATTATCTCTTCATTAGAACTAGGTTTTATCTCATGTTTAGGACCAAATAACAGACTAAAAACTATCAAGATAAAACTAAATAATAACAAAATTAACTTGAATATTCTACTATTAATCATATTTTTCTTATTTATTTAAATTAATAACCTTAATGTAATTGTGGTCATCATCACCCCAGTCTGCATATAAATTTGTATAAATAGTTCCATACATTGATCTAATTACAAGTTTACCATTCTCTATTTCATAAGATGGCATGGATAAGGCTGCAAGGTATGGCTGAGCTTGCGAGGTTGTTGCTGCAAGGAGCAAGGACAACAAGATTATTAATAGGTTAGTTTTCATTGTTTATTTCTTTCCTTAAATTTTGCTACATAATTTTTTATTTGAGGATTCTATTCCGACAATTCTTGTTTCATTTTTTTTCTGTCTTTGATATATAACATAATTAATAAAATCAATAATGTCACACCAATAATCAAAGCGTCAATTTCTTTTTTCTTTACCTCCCACTTATTAAATGTCTTTATTATTTTACCATCAATTATAATCTGATAATAATCATACGCTAATGTACTTCCAACACTCTTATTCTTACTATTATATATATGATACCATATCTGTAAATAATGTTCTGTACTATCAGAACTTAAAATTGAATTCATTTTTTTAAAAAGTTCATCATCAAATTTTTGAAAAGTTAACGTCTTATTGTAATCTGCACAAGGTATATCAAAATCCAAAGGCTTTGTCTTACCCTCATATTTCAATGACAATGTTTTGTAATAACCATTCTTTTCTTCTAATACACCCTGCGAATATGAACACTCATCCAAACTATTAGGACTTGTAAAGAAAATATAAAATCCATACCCAATTACACCAATTAGAATTAATATTAAATGTACGAAATACTGCATATCTTCTTTCAGTTTATCCACATTACTCATTTGTGCTTTTTTCATTCTACCTCCTTTTCAATATCTTTAATAAACTGATCTATTTCTTTCATTATTTCTTTATCTTCACTTGTCATATTTTTTACTTCATACGAACCTCTAAAAACAGCCCAAGCAGCATTAAATTCAGTAAAAGCATTACTGATATCTAAAACCATTGTAGCATCTTTTAGAGAACGAACATCTAATGCCTTACTTAATTTAAATGATATATCACTTTTCTTACTACATATTATCCCAAATATTAAGCATACGAATTGTGGCTTTGATTGCAGCCTCAGTTTGATCGGCATCGAGTCCGCGCGTATGAATAATTTGTCCGTTATTCGACCACGAAATTTTGGCTTCTACCAACGCATCGGTTTTTCCGCCCGGTGGAATTGAAACTTTGTAATCCACAAGTATCGGATGCTCTTTTCCTAAATCTTCTTTGTATATTTTCCAAAGTGCTTTCATAAAGGCATCATACTGTCCATCACCCGGAGAGGTCGCTTGGTATTCTTTGCCATGTATTGAAATCAAAACTGTAGCAACCGGTTTTAGACCCAACGCTAAATTGAGACTGTAATTTATAATCTTGATGTTTTCTTGCACAAAAGAACCGCGCAAAACATCAGAAATTATAAACGGAAGATCCTCTGTTGTAACATTTTCTTTTTTGTCACCAAGTTCAATAATACGTTTTGTAACAAGTTTAGTTTGCTCGGGCGAAAGATGAATACCAAGTTCTTCAAGATTTTTGTTGATATTTGCTTTGCCTGACATCTTTCCAAGAGCATATTTGCGCACACGTCCAAAACGTTCGGGCAAAAGTTTGTTGAAATACAAATTGTCTTTGCTGTCGCCGTCGGCATGTACACCGCTTGTCTGAGTAAAAACTGATTCGCCGACAATCGGTTTGTTGTCCGGAATTCTTACACCGGAAAGTGTTTCTACGAGGTGACAAATATGTGTTAAACTATGCTCATTAAGATTATTATCGATTTCAAGCTGATCGTTAAGAATTCCAATTACACTTGCCAAAGGCGCATTTCCGGCACGTTCTCCCAATCCGTTTACAGTAGTATGAATACCTGTAATACCCGATTTTAGAGCAGCGTAGACATTTGCAACTGCCATATCGTAATCGTTGTGAGCATGAAAATCGAATTTCAATTGCGGATATTTTTTTACGATGTCAGTACAAAACTGTGTTGTAATATCAGGAGTAAGGATTCCCAAAGTATCGGGCAACATAAAACGGTCGATAGGAAAATCTTTAAGATTATCGAGCATAAAATACACATAATCAGGAGAATTTTTCATTCCGTTGCTCCAATCTTCCAAATACAAGTTAACATCAAGACCTCGTTTTTTGGCGAGTTCTATATCATGTTTGATGTCAGAAAGATGCTCCTCCGGTGTTTTTTTCAACTGCATTGTAACATGTCGCAGCGAACCTTTTGATAAAAGATTTATAACTCTACCGCCGGCATTTGCAATCCAATCAATAGAAACTCCGTGATCCACAAATCCCAATGCTTCAACTTTTTCGATATGACCAACATCTTCTGCCCATGAACAAATTTCAGAAAAAGCTTTCAATTCGCCTTGAGAAACCCGGGCAGATGCCACTTCTATTCTGTCAACCTGAATTTCGTCAAGCAACAACCTCGCAATTGTAAGTTTTTCATGCGCGTTGAACGAGACTCCGGCGGTTTGCTCTCCGTCCCTCAATGTTGTATCAAGAATTTCTACCATTTTTTTGTAGTATGAAGCTTAGTTAACAAAATAATTTGTAAAAAAAGGCTATCTCCTGCCCTACCCGATATTTTTTAGGAAACCGGCAAGAGAAAGCCTCCGATATTTTTTTATTTCAACAGTTTATCTTTTTACAAAAACAAACTGAATATTAATATTTTGCAGCAGTTTTTTCGTATTGTTCGGTTTTATCTTTTACACTCAAAAGATAATCAATATCGTCCAAACCGTTGATAAGACAATGTTTTTTGTAACCATTGATATCAAAATGCTGAGATTTGCCGGTAGCGAGATTTGTGATAGTCTGATTTGGCAAATCAACTTTTACTTCAGTTTTCGGATTAGCTTTTATTGAATCGAAAAGTTCAGCCAAGAAATCTTCGGTTACAACAACCGGCAATACAAAATTATTCAGTTCGTTGTTTTTGTGGATATCAGCGAAAAAGCTTGACACAACAACTCTGAAACCGTAACCTGCAATTGCCCAAGCGGCATGTTCACGGCTGGAACCAGAACCGAAATTTTTGCCGGCAACGAGAATTGTTCCGGAATAAGTAGGATCGTTCAAAACAAAATTTTTGTTGATACTACCATCAGAATTGTAACGCCAATCTCTAAAAAGGTTGTCACCGAAAAAGCTTTCTTCACGAGTAGTAGCTTTCAAGAAACGAGCCGGAATAATTTGATCCGTATCCACATTTTCCAACGGCAACGGAATACATGTACTTGTTATGACATCGAATTTTTGTTTCATAATTTTCAGAAAATTAAAAGGTTAAAGAAATTCACGCGGGTCTGTAATCACACCGGTAACAGCAGCCGCAGCAGCCACCAACGGAGATGCCAAAATAGTACGGGCACCCTGACCTTGACGACCCTCAAAATTACGATTTGATGTAGAAACCGAAAGTTTTCCCGCCGGAATCTTGTCATCGTTCATAGCCAAACATGCAGAACATCCCGGCTGACGAATTTCAAAACCGGCTTCATTCAAAACCTTATCAAGACCTTCTTTGCGAATTTCCTCATCCACAAGCCACGATCCGGGTACAAGCCATGCAATTACATTTTCAGCTTTCTTTTTACCTGATTTTTTTACGATATCGGCAAATGCACGGAAATCTTCGATACGACCGTTGGTACAAGCTCCTAAAAATACATAGTCAACTTTTTTGCCCAAAAGTTTTTCACCGGGTTTAAATCCCATGTAATCCAAACTCTTGAGATAACTTTTTTTACCTGCCTCATCAAAAGTTTCAACGCCGGGAATAGTTTGAGTAATACCGATACCCATGCCCGGATTTGTTCCGTATGTAACTCTCGGTTCAATATCTTCAGCCTTGAAAACCAATTCTTTATCGAAAACAGCATCATCGCCGGATTTCAATGTTTTCCAATAAGCAACTGCATTGTCCCAATCTTTGCCTTTCGGTGCATACTCGCGACCTTTGAGATACTCAAATGTTACCTCATCAGGAGCAATAAAACCGCCACGCGCACCCATTTCTATCGAAAGATTGCAAAGTGTAAGACGACCTTCCATCGTAAGATTGCGAATTGCATCACCTGAATATTCTACAAAATATCCTGTAGCACCCGATGTTGTAAGTTGTGACATCAAATACAATGCAATATCCTTGGCAGTAACACCTTTTTGAAGTTTACCGTTGACAGTGATACGCATACTTTTTGGTTTCTGCTGAAGTATACATTCAGACGCCATAACCATCTCAACTTCAGAAGTTCCGATACCGAAAGCAACAGCACCGACAGCTCCGTGAGTTGAGGTATGAGAATCACCGCAAACAATAGTCATGCCCGGCAACGAAAGACCTCTTTCAGGACCAACAACATGAATGATACCGTTTTTCTTGTTCATCATACCGAAATGAGTAAGACCGAATTCTTCTGCATTACGAGCCAAAGCATCTACTTGTTTTCTTGAAACAGGATCTTCAATCGGTTTGTCCTGATCATGAGTAGGAGTATTGTGGTCAGGCATACAGTAAATATGGTCAGGACGAAAACATTTAAGACCGCGAGCTCTCAAACCGTCAAAAGCCTGCGGACTGGTAACCTCATGGCAATAAAGTCTGTCTATATAGAGTTGGGTTGGGCCGTCTTCTACAATAGAAACAACATGCGAATCCCATATTTTATCAAATAATGTATTCATTATGATTAATTTAGTAATATTTGATGATTGTTTATTTCTCTTTTTTTGCTACAAATTTATTTATACAATCGATATAAGCCTCAACAGTTGCAGCAACAATATCAGTATTGGCGCAAAATCCGTAGTAAAGAATTCCATCGTGCTCTACTTGCACATGAACTTTACAAACATCATCGCTGCCTTTACTTATCGATTGAATTGTCATTTCCTTGAGAGTCATCTTACGGTTGATAATTTTTTTCAAAGCGTTGATAGAAGCATCAACAGGACCGTTGCCCGAAGCAGCTGCCTCAAACTGTTCGCCGGAAATACTGATTCCGATACTTGCAACCTGACGCACATTTACACCGCTCACAACCTGCAAATATTCCAATTTGATATGATGACTTTCCTTGGTATCAACACCGGCAAGAATCAACAAATCATCATCATTGATTTCTTTTTTCTTATCGGCGAGATTCAAGAATTTAGCATAAATAGCATCCACTTGTTCTGGGGTAAACTTGTCGTAACCCAAAACACCGAGTCTGTATTTCATAGCAGCACGACCGCTTCTGGCAGTAAGAACAATTGCATTATCATCGATACCTACATCATGAGGATCCATAATTTCGTATGTACTCTTGTTTTTCAAAACGCCATCCTGATGAATACCGGAAGAATGAGCAAATGCGTTGCGACCGACAACAGCTTTGTTAGGTTGAACAGGCATATTCATCAAGCTCGAAACCATACGGCTGGTAGGATAAATCTTCTGAGTATTGATATTTGTAGTAAGATCGAGATCATGATGACATTTAATAATCATAGCAATCTCTTCCAACGAAGTATTACCTGCACGTTCACCGATACCGTTGATTGTAACTTCCACCTGACGCGCACCGTTCAAAACTCCCGCCATAGTATTTGCAGTAGCCATACCCAAATCGTTGTGACAGTGAGTAGAAATAATTGCTTTTTCGATACCGTCAACATGCTCAAACAAATATTTGATTTTAGCACCGAAATCAGCCGGCAAACAATAACCGTTGGTATCCGGAATATTAACAACTGTAGCACCTGCTTTGATTACAGCTTCTACAACACGTGCAAGATAATCGTTGTCGGTACGACCGGCATCTTCGGCATAGAATTCCACATCCTCAACATATCTTTTGGCATATTTAACAGCCTTAACAGCACGTTCGATAATTTCTTCTCTGTTGGAATTGAACTTGTATTTTATATGAGAATCCGAAGTTCCGATACCTGTATGAATTCTCTTACGCTTAGCAAATTTAAGAGCGTCGGCTGCAACATCAATATCCTTTTCAACAGCACGGGTCAACGCACAGATAGTCGGCCAAGTTACTGCTTTTGAAATTTCAACAACCGAATTAAAATCACCGGGGCTTGATACAGGGAAACCTGCTTCAATAACGTCTACGCCCAAAACCTCAAGTTGTTTTGCAACCTGAATTTTTTCTACTGTATTCAACTGACATCCGGGTACTTGTTCACCGTCTCTCAATGTCGTGTCGAAAATATAGACTCTATTATCCATAATATTGTGTATGTTTTTGTTATTTTAGTATTTTTTTGCAAATTAAATGTCAAAAAACCATAAAACGAAAAACCCTTCTCCATCAAAACTAATTCTTGATGCGAGAAGGGCTTTTTTTATCAAGGTTTTTATTACCGTTGTTAGCATTTTGTGTTTACATATACAAACGCACCGTCTCACATCCTCCTAACTAATTAGAGATAGGAGAATAATTTTAATGACTAGTAGCGAAATGATGTGTGTGTTTGCTAACATCGTAAGTAGAATTTTCAATAAATCGGTGGCAAATATAAAGAACAATTCCGACTAAACAAAATTTTTTTATCTATTTTCTCTAAAAATAATATTGCATAAATATAAACATAATGATGTATAAATTTTTAGAGGATTTATTTTTTGATTTTCTCCGCTACAAAAAAATTGGGATGAGAAAAATAAGACACATGATATTTCTACAATTTAAAACAATGGTCATGTTAAAAAAAAGGGAAAAAAGACCATATAAAAAACAAATTTGGCGAGTTATTTTTTGAAAAACTCGCCAAATCTAAAAAAAATCTACTCTAAAAATGCTCTTTAATAACCTACTTGAAGGTTACAGAAGCGCGACGATTTTTAGAGCGTCCTGCTGCGGTTTTGTTGTCGGCAATCGGTTCGTTCGGACCTTTGCTTTCGCACTCGATGTTTTCAGCAGGTGCACCTAATTTAACCATATAATCGCGCAGAGCCTCGGCGCGTTTCTGACCGCACTTCATGTTTGCCTCCAATGAACCCGTATTGTCGGTGTGACCCGCGATGACAATCTTGAGACTTCTATCGGCATTCATTGCTTTACAGATAGCTTGGATAGCTGCATTGGTCTTGTCATCGAGTGTGATGTTGGAACCTCCACTACCAAAGTATACTGTAGCATTGATGTTCTTGAGGAGATTCTCGGCTTCAGCTTTTGTTTGCTCAGCAACAATCTTGGCTTTTGCAGCACTGTCGGCAGCTGCTTTTTCTCGAGCAGCCTTCTCTGCTGCAAGTCGTTCTTCTTCAGCTTTCTGTTTAGCTAAGCGTTCGGCTTCTGCTTTCTCTGCGGCAAGACGTTCTGCCTCGTTGTCTACTGCGGGCTTTTGCTCTACTACCTTTTTTGTACCCTTATTCCAACCGAAATCTACTGCCACTTTCACTCCAAAGCGAACTGTATGCAGTTTGTCGGTTGCTTGAGAGTTGAACGAGCCGGCGTAATCAATCTGTGTCGGGTTTATCTCGTTGATTACGAGCATAGGGGTTGATTTTGATTCGTCTATGATGTTGGTGAATCCGTAGCCAAAATATAGACCCATGTACAATCCCCAATGATCTTTGAGTTTAGTACGTACTCCGGCATCGGCAATCAGGCTGCTACCGATTTTGGTTTTGTTTTCAAATTTAGCATCGAAAACGTCATCGTATGTAGTAAAACCATGTTCCGGCATATCGCTTACTACATACGTACCGAGAGCAGGGTATGTACCGGAGAGTGTGTAGCTGCCGTCTTTGGCTTCGTACTTACCGCCGACATGCATATCGAGCGAAAGACCTAAGCCTCCAATGAAGTCCCATTTGTCATTGATTGACTTACGATATAAGCACTCTACAGGTATGCTTAGAATGCTAACGCTTTGACGCTCTTTCCAGTTGTTGTATGTTGTGTTGAGGTCGAAACTAAGGTTCGGGTTGCTTGGGTGAATAAGTCCGGTGGTTTTCTCTTCGTAGTTGTAGACTGCTGAGGCATGCGCCAATGAATATTGCAGACCTACGCCCAAACCGATGTTATCGGTAAAGAAATGTTCAAAGAACAAACCGGTTTCGATGCCACCACCTGCATTTTTGTCTCCATTTGCGGCATCATAAACCAATGAATTAAGTCCGCCACCGAAATTAATTCCTATATAGTTGTTGTCTTCGTATTGCTGAGCACTGCCCGTGATGGACAATGCTACAGCTGTGAAGACGGTTATTATACGTTTATTTTTCATATATACTTTCATTTATTAGTGTTTAACATGTTTACTTCCTAATCACCTTTACTCCGATACCATCAACACTTATCAGATAAGTGCCGGTAGGATATGCGCTCAAGTTTATGGAAGTACTGTTACCGTTGAATGTGCGGACTTCAATAACCTTACCCATAATATTGACAATTCGCAAGCTGTGTTCAAAGTTTTCTGAGTCTTCGATAGAAACCGTTGCATCGTTTGCTATCGGGTTAGGCGATACGCGAACTGTGGCAACTTTCTTAGGCGCACCATAGAGTGTCTTTACGTCGGTCTGAGGACAGGTGTAAGTAGATACTCCGTTCATCTTGGTGCTTATGAAATACTCACCCGTTAAACCGCCAACTTGGCGATAGTAATAGTCTGTTGCACCGCTGATGGCTTGCCATGCTGCGTTGCTATTGTCACGATGATACCATTGGATGTCAGTTAAACATTCACATGTATTTACTACAGCTATCACGTTTTCGTAGAGAGGTACAGTGTATGTCTCAGGCAGATTTACGTGGAATGACACTATTATCGGGTCGCTCTCGAATGCCAAAAATTCGCTGTTGCGGAAGAAAACTTTCATGCTGTAATCACCGGTAGTAAGGTCGGCAGGTATATTGAGGTCGATAGTGCCTTCGTTTCCTATTGTGGTAAGGTAAGTCCAATCAACGTCAGTAAATCTGTTGTCATCAAATTCAACTTTGTATTGATCGGGTTCGCCGACACTGAGGTAGTATTTCAGACGATAGCTGCTACCATTGCAATATCCATAAGTATATATTTCAAAACCATTTTGCACTTCACTATCGGCAGCCTCTGCCTTATGATTAGTAGCCATAACAAAAGGTCTTCCGAAATTAGCTACAATGTTTACAGCTCCTGTTACTACTACTTTTATAGTGCCATCTTCGTTTACTTCAGCACCGTTGCTCCAACTTGAGAGAATGTACCCCTCGGCAGCAGTAGCTTTTATTATTATTTCAGTGCCAGGTTCTACAGTGTATGTACCGTCTTCGTTCTTGATGATGTCATCACCATAAACTTCCACAGTACCACCTTCGCTATTGTTGGCTGTAACGGTGAAAGTGTAAGTTGTACGCTTCCATTGTGCATACAGTGTTAAGTTGCCTATAACTTTGTATGAATCACCCGGTTTGTAAGTATCGCCAGAGCCATCTTCCTTGGTATTCCAATTTGCAAATTGTATACCCTCCGTTGTGGTGAACGCATTTTCAAGAATTGTGGCAGTTGAATTCTTTTCGTATGGGTTGTTCTCATCGACTGTTGTGCCCTCTCCACCATTAGCGAAGTAGTTGACACTGTAGCCTGTAGTTACCCACAACTCTTGACCCTTTCTGACAATCGTAAAGCCAGATTCGCCATCATTCTCGCAAACGAACTGAGCTGCTGTATTGGCGTCAATATATTCGCTCGTCAAGGTTAACTGACCTTCGCGAGATTGTGTCTGATCGCCAATATTATTAAGGCATACAGAGATCTTGGCTCCAGTCAATGGTCCTACGATAGACAATTTCTGCTCTACACGAATACCTCTACCGGTATAAGTTGCAACATTATCATAGATTTGCGGACTACCTGAAATACTCATTGAGGTATATTGATGTATAGCGCTGAAACCATAGTTATGCATAATTGCAACTTCATCAGATACTGAAAGTGATCCAAGATTATAAATTGCGCCACCCCAGCCTAATGCCTTATTATAAATAACTTGTGCATCGCCAGACAACGAAACCGAACCATTATAAGAAGTAGCAATGCCACCACCGGAATAATTTTCGGTGCGGTTTCCAATAATAGTACCACCAGACATATTTACAGTACCTTCAACATGCAAACCAGCACCAGCTGGAGTTGCGCCAGAACCCGGATAATAGCCACCTGCTATATAGCCGCCAATTACTTTCACTACACCAGTTCCTTCAACAGGCGTTACTTCTGTACCGACCTTTGACACAGAAACTGCATAGTAGTCTTCAAGAGTTATATAATGCACAGAATTGTCATTATCTTCGATATTCAAAGTAGCATCGGTTGGTACACTTATAACACTACCCTCTCCTGTTCGTAGAATACCATGACCATTCAAATCAAGAGTAAGAGTACCACTCGGAACTGTGATTGTACTTGTAGGCTTTACATCTCTGATAAGTTTGAGTGTGCTACCATCTACCCAAGCATCAAGTGCCTCTTCAAGAGTTTCGTATTCAGTAGTTGTGCCGTCACTTGCGATTATAGTTGCCACAGGTGCAATAGCTAACTTCAACTGTCCATCGTCGTTCTTCCTTACAATGTAGAGTTCATCATCGTTGAAGAATTTTGTGATGTCGTTGTAGTCCGTATTCGTGCTGTTGGTGAATACGCCAGGTGTTTGCATGCTCACACCAATAGAGGCATCCTCTCCCATTTCACCTTCAACGGTTATATATGCCCCATCAGTCAGATAAATATTACAAATGCCATTTGCATTATAATTATCCTTAAGAACGGCATTACCAGAAACATAAATGTAATTTATGTTACCCTCACAACCACCTTTATGATCATACAAAATACCGGCAACAGCTGTTCCCGCAGTTTTGTTATTAATGATACTACCACCGTTAAGATGTAATTTACCGTTATTAATGCGGAAAGCTCCACCATAGCCAGCCTGTTGAGCCAAAGCATAGTTAGAATCTATCAAACCGCCATTCATAGTAAATTTACCAACGCCTGGCTGATGACTAATCCATCCATTAATACCAATATTAACAGCACCACCTGAATTACTACAGTTATAACAGATTCTACCGCCATCCATTATTGCATGTGAATCAATACCACCTACATGAAGTCCACCACCACTACCAGTTGTTTTATTACCAATGATAGTTCCGGCTTTCATTGTAAAGGTTGCTCGACCTACATAAATACCTGCACCGGCTTGATAAGTTTCTCCACTTCTATTACCAACGCAATAAAGTCCTGTCTGACCACCTGCAATATAACCACCAGTAATCTTTACAGTACCTGTTCCGTCTGTAATGCTTTCGGTTCCATCATCTGCAACAGATTTAGCAACATAATTCTCCAAGGTTACATAGTGAACGCGATTAGGATCACTATCTATCATAGTGAGGTTTGTAGTAGGATCGTCGGAATTGCCAACTTGGAGAACTGTCTTGCCTCCAGTCATAAGAATACCATGACCGTTCAAATCAAGAGTAAGAGTACCACTCGGAGCAACAATTGTGTTCACAGTCTCAATATCGCTAAGAAGTTGGAGTGTACTACCATCTACCCAAGCTTCGAGTGCAGCTGCGAAATTGGTGTACACTGTTGTTGTACCATCAACCGTTACGCTTGCTACTGGCGGAATATAGAGTTCAAGTTGACCATCGTCGTTCTTCTTAACGACATAAGTCTCATCGTCGCTGAAGAACTTAGAAAGGTCGTTGAGAGCAGTATTCTCGCTGCTGGTGAATACGCCAGGAGTCTCCATAGTCACGCCTACGATAGCGTCTTCACCGAGGGCACCAGTAACATTGATTATGCCGTATTTCAAATTAAGGTTACATTCTTTATCACCATTAAAATTACCACGTACAACGGGGCTACCTGAAATAGAGAAATTACCTCCACCTATTGCTCCGCCAGGGCCAAAGTTTTCTGTTATAATACCGCCATTTATATTTAAGTCAGCAGCATACTCATTTATACATAAACGAATAGCTGAATAAGCCGAATTTTCGTTAGGTACGGTATTATGTTTTATTTCGCCACCGTTTATTGTACATTCGGCTGGTCCATGACCGTATGGCTTATAACTTATAACTTCGATAGCGCCGCCAAATTGCGCTGCGTTACCAATAAGAGCACCTCCGTTCATCGTAAAGACGCCCTTCGACTCACCGTCACCGGTAACTTGTACTGCACCGCCGGTATACCATTGTTCGTGTTTTCCGTTGCCGAAGATAGTACCACCGTTCATAGTGAAGGTGCCGCCATCAACGTTTACACCACCGCCAACTTTACGTCCGCCATAGTTACCGGTCGAGCCAATACCGCCGGTAATGTAGCCGCCAGTAAATGAATACTCAGTCTCCGTTTCGCTCAGCGTTGCTAAGCCAGATTTATTTGGTGTATAGTAATGTACTGGGCCATCGCTATGGTTATCAACCAATTCCAAGTTAGCACCAGTTCCAACAAACAATACACTACCGCTGCTGCCAGTCTTCTTGAGAGCATGACCGTTCAAGTCGAGCGTATGGTCGCCAGCAGAAACGTTGATTGTGCTTTCGGTCTCTACATCATTTAGGAGATGTAAGATTGTTCCGTCTACCCAATCTGTAACGGCAGCTTCCAATGTTTGATAGTATACTGTTGTTTCGCTGTTTGAAATGCTAGCAACATAGCTTGCATTAGCGAAAGCAAGTTGGTGTGTAGGATGATCCACTACAACATTTCTGTCTGGATCTTCACTTACGAAGTAGTTTACATAAGAATATGCAGCAGAATTGTCAGGAATTCCATCTGTAAAGATACTGAATGCATTTGTTGCCCATACATAAATAATTGCGTCTGAAGATAATGCTCCAGTAAAATTCACTTTTGGATATGAACCGTCTCTATCATAAAGAAGTAAATTTCTCTTTCCGGCAGAATTGTGAACCTTTGGACTTCCTCCAGAAATTGTCAATCGAGCAGCATATACCATTACCTGGCCATCAGCATAACCGCCATCACCATTATTACCATAAATATCAGCAGTGCCACCCAAAATAAATGTTGCTGTTTCTGTTTCGGCCCATACAGCACCACCACCATGGTAAGTATTTGATTCTGCAACACTGTTACCGGTAATAGTACCGCCAACCATTTCAAATGTACCTTTCCAGAATTGAACAGCACCACCAAAGTCGGCAGTATTACCAGTAAGTGTACCGCCAGTCATTTTACAATAACCGAAGTTATCTATTAAGATTGCACCACCACGTTTGTAATTACCAGCCTGATATCCTGTACCACCAGTAATATAACCACCGGCAATACCTTCCGGACGGGTAGTTCCGCCAGTACGGGTTGGATTGCTATCTTCTATGGTAAGTTTATTAGCTTCACCATCAATATAGAAAATAGTTTTAGGTGTTGCGGTCTGTCTGAGACCAAAACCATTTAGGTCAAAAGTCTTTTCTCCAGTAACATAGATTTGATCAGAAATCTCCACATCAGCAAGAAGCGTTAGCGTGCTACCATCTACCCAAGCTTCGAGAGCCTCGGCAAAAGTTGAGTAGCGTGTAGTTGTAGTTCCATTTATTACGCTGGCAACGGCAGGATCTTCCCACTTTGCATAAACATTAGTTACAGCTTCTGTAATTGCAGTGTTGAAATCGAACTCAGTAGTACAATCAGCATCTGCATACCAGCCAGCAAAAGATTTTCCTTCTTTTGTAGGATTAGCCGGTTTTGTAGCTTTTTGTCCCGATTCAACTTCCTGAGTTTTTACGCTTGAGCCACCGTTAGTATTGAAAATAACGTAACTCTTGTTGAGTGTATTACCTTTATTGTCCTGAACTACCCCATTTCTCTCAAAAATGATTACACCATTAGGATAATTGGATGGAACCTCATAATTAGGATGATTTTGTGGTTCATAACGACTTTCAAGAGAAAAAGTACTTCCCTCAGTATCTGTTATATTTACATATAAAGTCGTATTGGCAAATAACTGAATTGCACCATGATTGTAAGCAGAAACCTTACAATTGCCTTTTATTGTCAGGTATAAGTCAACATCTGCATTTCCACCAACAGTAAATGCGGAACACCACTCGTCACCAATTATCGAAGCATTGTCCAATGTGATGTTGACAATCATCTTTTCACCCGACCAATTTCGGATTTGCAATGCAGGGTTTGCTGTACATGAACCGGTAAGAACATAATCTCCCGTATATTGTACAGCAGAAACCTTATCATTTTCAGTATGACCACCAGCATTACCCTGAGTGTAACCATCAGACCGAATCGTAATTTTTCCTTCGTTTAGGTTTAACGTCTTCGTTTGAGCCCACGCTACAGTACTTAAGCACCACAGCATGATAAAGGCGAATGTTGTTAATATTTTTTTTAGCATATTTAATTTAATTTAGAGTTGTTAATAATCTTGTATATATAAAACGCACTTAGGCGATGCCTTCTCGCATAGAGAAAACATCGCCTATTTATGGTGGAATAAATATAATAATTTTAGCCCTTATTAACCGCGAGGGGGGGGGGGGCTGATTATCAATAAGTTACACAAGTATAAGTTAATGCTATTCATAGGTCTATTATTTGTATTATATGCGTAATTTATTAAACTATATTATTACGCAAAAGAAAACGCTCAAATTTATATAAAAAAAAATTAAAAAAATTTTAACTTTGTTCATAGAAATTTCATTTAAAAACAAAAAAATTGCAATGTAACAGCAAAGAAATTTTCAAAATCGAAGATTAGTATTTTTAGTTGTTTAATTTATAGAATTCGTTTTAATTCATTTAATTAGGTGATAAATTAAAATTCAGAAATTCTCCCTACAATCGCCAGCCGGCAACAAGTACATCATCAGTTTGCTCGGCAGGACCTTGCCAATTGATGTAATACGATTTCATGATTTCAAGCTGAGTGTTCATCGGCAAAAGATGTATTTCCATAAGCAAATCTTTGTAAGCTTGTGATGACATCTTTACATTGGTGAATCCGCTGAATTGTGAAACAAATCCGTCGGTACTCAAATACAAACAATCACCGTATTTCAATTGCAATTGTTCTGAAACAAACGGTCGCTCTTTGATGTAAACCCCTACAGGATTGCGAGTTGCTTTCAATTGACAAAACTCGTTGTTACGAATATAATACAAAGGAATAAACGCGCCGGAATATTCAAGCACGTAAGTTTGTTTGTTGATTACCATAAGCCCGATATCCATTCCGTCCATCTGACCTTTTGTCATATCGTTCTGATGCAGAATATCTTTCACCATTTTGCGCAAACGTTCAAGGATTTCGCTCGCTCTACGTTCACCACTTAAAGCGATTTCCTGTAGCGACGACATCCCGATCATACTCATTGTTGCACCCGGTACGCCGTGACCTGTACAATCCGCAACTACAAGCATTTCGTAATACTCGTCATCATAATGCCAATAAAAGTCACCGGAAACTACATTTTGAGGTCTGAACAACAAAAATTTGTCAGAAAAAAACTTTCCGAAACTCTGTTTGGAAGGTAATAATGCCGACTGAATTTTCTGAGCATAACGAATTCTCACATTCATTGCATTTTGTTGTGACAAAAATTCGATATTCAGTTTGCGAACTTTACTGTACTTTCTACCAAGAAAAACACTGATACCAATCACAATTCCAAGTACAAAAATCAAAACCGAAATCAAAATAATCTGAAATCTTAAATCGAATTCTAATTTTGCAAGTTCCAATTCATTTTCAAAATAGTCTTCTGTAAGTTTCAAATCCTCGATTTTTGAAGCCAACGACGCCTGATAAATACTGTCGTGAGTAAGCAATTGGTCGTGATGATAATATGCTGAACGTTTTACATCGCCTTTTGTAAGATAAATTTTTGAAAGTATGCGATATGCGGCATCACTGCTTTCGCGAAAACCGCCAAGTTTTGCAGCCTCAAGCGATTTTTTACCGCAATACAATGCAGAATCTATCTGATGCTCATCGTAATAAATAAGCGAAAGTTTGTGATACAAATCTGCAATATTCACATACTCGCTACCGGCTCCTGAATAGTTGAGATATGTGTAATACAAATCTTTGGCTTCGGCAGTTTTTCCGATTTTTACATAAACCAAAGCCAAATTTTTCAGCGAAACAAACATCTGATTCAGGTTAACAGTTTTTCTATAACGTGCTGATTTCTTGAAACATTCTGAAGCTTCTTGATAAAATCCCTGATCAGAATATATCAATCCCATGGTGAGATAACCGTAGCCGAGAACCTCATTATTTTCAAGCTGTTCACCATTCCAAATACATTGTTTTACATATTCGTTGGCTTTTGGATAATTGCCGAGCATATAATAAATATTTGCCAAATTGTTGTAACCGAAAGCCTCTTGATCTCGAATTTTGTATTCTACAGCGGCGTTCAAACCGATTTCGTAATAATGTATCGCCTCTTCATATTTACCGATATTACGATGTATTACGCCAAGATAATTATAACTTTTTACAAGCTCCTTGTAAATACCAAATTTCATCGCCATATCAGCCGCCTGTGTACTGTACTGAATTGCAACAATCGGCAACATATAGCGTGCTTGCCAAGCTATCTTGTTGTAGATGTACGGTTTCATAGTGTCGGGAACTTCCCTTGCAAGCATACGCAAACTGTCGATTGAACGTGCTCTTTGGGCAAAAACGTGGCTTGCCGCAAATGTTTGCAGCATCACAAATAAAAATAAGATGTAATATTTAAGCCACTTCATTGTTTTTCTAACTTTGGGTTATACTTTGAAACCGACCAACAAAATATCGTCTATCTGTTCATTATCTTTTTTCCAATTGAGGAAAAATCGCATAAGTTCAATTGCCTGAAAACGCATCGGCAATTTATGAAATTTTACCAAAAGATCCCTATACCGTCGTGATTTTATTTTCTTGTTGTTATCACCGCCAACCTGAGCCGCATAACCGTCAGTACCAAGATAAATACAATCACCGTTTTTCAACTGAAGTTTCACCGATTCAAAAGGCAATTCGCGGAAATGAAATCCTACCGGAGAACGTGTAGGTTCTATCTTAAAAATCTCATCTTCACGGATATAATACAACGGCAACATCGCACCGGCGTAGTCCATTATCATTGTTTTTTTGTTAACAACAATCAACGCAATATTCATACCGTCGGTATCGCTCGCTAATTCGCAATTTTCTTGGTGCAACAACGATTTGATATTTACTCGCAACAGTTCCAAAATTTTGGAAGCACTACGCTGTTTGGTGGCCGCAATTTCCTGAAGTGCCGAAGCTCCAAGCATTGTAAGCAAAGCTCCCGGAACTCCACGACCGGAACAATCTGCCACTGCAATCATCTCATATTCAGAATCTTCATATTGCCAATAAAAGTCACCGGAAACTACTTCTTTCGGTTTGAAAATTACATATTTATCGGCAAAGATATTACCGAATTTTTCAATATTAGGATGAATTGCACTCTGAATATTTTTTGTGTACTCAATACTATTGTTCATATCCTCGCGGGTAGAGGCAAGTTTGTCGTTGATTAAGGTGGCTTTGTTGTTATTGAAATTAATCATAAAAGATGTAATAGCCGCCAAAAACAAAATTACAACACAGATATTCAGCACCATAATTTTGTATTCACGCTCTTGATTTTTAATTTCAAGTTCCTGCTCACGACGATATTTATCAACTGTAAATTGTATACCGACCAAACTGTTACTGATATGCGAATTGCTGATAGAATCCGTAAAATCCATATCTTTTATAAAAAACTTGTCGGCTTGTTTGTAATTACCAAGTTTGAAATATATTTCGCCAAGTATCAGATAAGTATCTTTGAGTGAAAGCCTTGAGTATTGTTCTGAAGAAATATCCAACGCCTTGTAACCGCAATATAATGCAGAATCGATTTTTTTACTGTTAAGATACAATCGCGCCAAATTAATATAAGTTTCGGCAACAATACTATTGTGTTTCGACCAATCTGTACAAGCAAGACACTCATTGTAAATAGCTTTGGCACTGTCGAGTATGCCTTGTTCATAATAAAGGTCAGCAATATTTTTACGGACAACAGCCATCGGAAGTTTGAAATCGTTGCTCACGGATTTCAGATAATACAAAGTATCGTAATAAGCCATGGCATCATCAAAACGGCGTTGACGCTGACAAATACGACCGAGATTGAGATACGAATATAGCATTAATGTACTATCAGACATCGTTTTAGCTATCTCAATTGCTTTTTGCTGATGCCCCTCTGCCAATTCGTAACAATTTTGGTCTAAAAACAAATTTCCGATATTATTGTAAGCGTATGCAATCTCCGAAACGATGTCGTATTTTATGGCGTATTCTAGCGCAATTCGGTAATATTCAAGAGCTTCGGAAATATTTCCGAGGAAACGGTTACCAATTCCGGCGTAACTGTAGCCCCTGCAATATTCTATATGATTGTGATATTTTTCGGCGTAAGGAATAGCTTGTTTAGCGTAATAAATAGCCTGTTTTGTGTTGATATAGCGCAGTTTCCAAGCAAGTTCGGTATACAAATGAGCCAATGCAGTGTCAGGGGCAGATTCTACCAGTTTCAAAAGACTGTCAACCTCTCTGCCATAACCTGATCCCGACTGGGCTTTGAGCACAACGGTTGTTATCAGGAAAATAAATATTAATAATATTTTTTTACCTATCATACTTGCCTTTCGGACAATAAGTTAATGTTTGAAACTGTACTAAATTTTGTTATATTTTTTTCTAATCGGATTTACCGACTAAAAATTAATAAGTTAAATGCAAAATATGCAAAAAACTTACCAACAAATATCTAAACGCTCCGCAAAATTAAATTGCGAAGCGTAAATATAAGAATTTTATTTTTTCCAAAAAAATGTTATGCCATAAAATGATCAAAACCGCTACCCAACGAATTTACCGGCCAACCGTTTTCTGTTAGAAAAAGTTTACAGTTCTCGCTGGTTTCTATGATTTTACCGATTCTGAACAGCTCTTTTCCGAATTTGTTGCTGTAGTCAAAATTCAGAGTACCGAACATCGAACTATCCACCGTGAGCAACAATTCGTAATCTTCGCCACCGGTAACGGCATATTTGTACATCTTGGAACGTTGTTCTCCGTATTCATTTTGCATAACATCGCTTAACGGCAAACGTTCAAGCTCAATTAATGCGGAAACTTTGGATTCGTCCAAAATATGTTTCATATCCGAACCGATTCCGTCTGAAATATCCATCATGGCATGTACTTCCGGTCTTGAAGCGAAAAACATCCCTTCAGGAATTCTCGGTTCCGGATTATGATGACGGTGAATCAGTTCCAAAGCGTTGTCATTACGATTTAGCGAGGGATTCAACAAGAAATCCAATCCGGCTCCCGAATCGCCAAGAGGTCCGGTAACGCAAATAAAATCACCTTTTTGCGCTGAACTTCTGGTTTTGAATTTTCCCTTTGGCACTCTACCAATTACTGTAACATTAATTACCAACGGACCAAGCGATTTCGTGGTATCGCCGCCAAGCAACGGACAATTGTATTTCTCTGTAAAATAAGCATATCCTTTCATAAACTCATCAAGAAATTCCACACTGACCGTAGAAGGCACTGCCAACGACAAAAACGATCCGACAGGCTCGCCGGCTTCGGCTGCAATATCACTAAGATTTACAGCAAGCGATTTTTTGCCAAGCTGATAACCGCCAATCTCTTTTGTAATAAAATGTACATCTTCCACAAGCATATCCGTTGTAACAACGTAATCGTATGATTCAGAAGGAATTACGGCACAATCGTCACCAATTCCCTGCATACCTGCGGGCAGATTTTTAGTAAAATTACCTTTGAATCTGTCTATAAAACCAAACTCACCGATATCTTTTAAAATCATCTTATTTTCCGTTGAGTTTGTTTTGCGCCATTCTCAATTTTATATGTGTAAGACATTCTTTTGTGTTGAGCGCAAAATCATTTTTCATAATCCAATCGTAATAAGTAAAATCTATTTTTGAAAGTACGTCTTCTACTTTTTTACCTTTATACTTACCAAAATTGAATACTTCTTCACCGTTTTCGTTGTAAATCATACGTCCGGCAAAATCCACATTATTGGTTTGAGCCGAATATTTTGACAAAAATTCTACATCGTTTTGCAAATCAGAATATTTGTCGAGTTGAGCTTTAAGAACCTCGTAAGTTGCCTGAGTATCACCAAATGCCGAATGTGCATTGTTGAGATCTTTTCCGCAATAAAATTTGTATGCGGCTGTAAGATTACGCTGTTCTTGTTTATGGTAAATTACCTGAACATCAATACATTTGCGTTTTCTCATATCGAAATCTACTCCGGCTCTCAAAAATTCTTCCACCAAAAGTGGAACGTCAAACTTGTTGGAATTGAAACCGCCTAAATCGCAATTTTCCAAGAACTTAGCAAGTTTTGGAGCAAACTCCTTGAATGTAGGACAATCTTTGAGATCTTCTTCTGTAATACCAGTAATTTCAGAAGCTTCTTTGCTGATTGGGCATGTAGGTTTTATTCTTGCGGTCAAAGTTTCTTCGCTCTGATCTGTATTTATTTTAATAACGCTGATTTCGATTATACAATCATGAGCTACATTAAGTCCGGTAGATTCCAAATCGAAAAAAGCAATTGGCTTGTTGAGTTTCAAATTCATGATTTATAATAATATTTTTTTGTAGCGACAATTGCCGCACTTTTATTTTATACGATATAATACAGTTTGATGTTTCAAAACATCAGTCATTTTGATTTTCAGTTTTATTCTCATACGGATCTTCGGCATCATCAGCATTTGCAATAAACGCAGGACGACGCAAAACGAAATTCTTTCCGAGGTAAACGCGACGAACTTCGGGATCGTCGGCAAGTGCCTGAGGTGTACCGGCTTGAAGTATTTTGCCGTCGTAAAGCAAATACGCACGGTCGGTAATCGAAAGAGTTTCGTCCACATTGTGGTCAGTGATAAGAATACCGATATTTTTGTTTTTCAATTTAGCAACAATACCCTGAATATCTTCTACAGCAATAGGGTCAACACCGGCAAAAGGTTCGTCCAAAAGAATAAATTTAGGATCCACGGCAAGAGCACGGGCGATTTCAGTTCTACGACGTTCACCGCCGGACAGCTGTATACCCAAACTTTTGCGAATATGTCCCAACCCAAATTCTTCGATAAGACTTTCAAGTTTTTCTTTCTGATATTCTTTGCTAAAGTTACGCACTTGCATTACAGAAAGTATATTATCCTCAACAGACATCTGTCTGAAAACCGAAGCTTCCTGAGGCAAATATCCGACGCCAAGTTGCGCTCTTTTGTACATGGCATGCTTTGTAATCTCTATATTATCGAGAAAAATTTTACCACCATTAGGCTGAATAAGCCCGACAATCATGTAAAACGAAGTTGTTTTTCCCGCGCCGTTAGGACCGAGAAGTCCCACGATTTCACCTTGTGAAACGCTGACTGACACGTCTTTCACAACTGTTCTTTTACCATAAATTTTTAGTAGATGTTCTGCTCTTAATTGCATTTTGATGTTATGTAATTTCCAACTGCAATAATACGTAAAAAAAAAGGCAAAATGAAATTTATTTCACCTTGCCTTTCAAAATTTTTTTTAAGAAATAAAAAACTTATAATTCTATAACAGAATTTTCGCCACCTTGACCGTTGTCTACTTTATCGCCGGTAGGAGCTGTAATCCATTTCTCACCGTTCAAAACATATTTGAACTCGTATCTGCCTTTTGGCAATGGAAGTGAAAGCTCAAAACCGTCGGTAGTTTTATTCAACTTGTTGGCTTCTTTGTCCCAATTGTTGAAAGTACCGGCAACTGCTACGAACTCAGCGTTTTCTGCTTCTTGATTTGTCAAATGAAACTTTGCTTCCGGAGATTTAGTTGATTTTTTGGGAGCGGCAGCCTTACGTGTTGTAGATTTAGGTGTAGTAGCTGCTGTAGTTTCTGTTGTTTTCTTACGTGGTGCCATTTTTGTTTATTTTTTTGAGTTTATTACTTTTTGTTATCGGGAGCAAATATAAAAAACAAATTTTGAATAATAAAAATTTTCAGTATTATTTAAAAGTTAATTTTTATTTCTTCGTGATTGAATTGCCTTTAGTTCGGTAATTTCGTCATCTGTCAAATCTGTAGGTATATGGTATTTCACCTTTACAAACAAATCTCCAAACATGTCAGTACCATAAACAGGCATTCCTTTGTTTTTAATTCTCAATTGTTTACCGTATTCCATTCCGCGAGGGATTTTTATGCGGATATCGCCCGACAATGTAGAAATTACTACTTCGCCGCCACACAAAATCGTAAAGATGTCAACATAAACTTCGGTAAAAAGTTCGTCGCCGCGTCGTGTAAACATATTATTATTTTCGATTTTAACACGTACATAAAGATCGCCGCGTTTTCCGCCCGAAATTCCGGGATAACCTTGTTCGGGAATTTTCAGGAGTTGATCGTTTTTGATACCCGGTTTTATATCGATTCTCAGTTTGTTGCCCAAAACGGTAAGAAGTCGGCGGCTTCCGGTGTAAGCTTCTTGTAATGAAATTGTTATACTACCCGAAAAATCGTCTCCTTTGAAAAGATTGCTCTTGTTGAAAAATTTCTTGAAGAATTCTGAATATTCAGAGGTTTTCTTTTTGAAATAATCAAAGTCAAAATTATCATCATCAGAGATATTTGAAGATGAAGTTCTTGACGCTTTATTATAATTATAATCGGATTCGTTTTGACCATCGCGCATCAAATCGAATTTTTTTCTTTTTTCGGGGTCGCTCAATACATCGTAAGCCTCGGCAATTTCTTTGAATTTTTCCTCAGCTTCGGCATTTTCGGGGTTCCTGTCCGGATGGTAAGTCATTGCCAATCTGCGATATGCCTTTTTAATTTCGTCTTGAGTGGCAGTAGGCTGTACATCGAGTATTTTGTAATAATCTTTGAACTGCATTTTATTATTTTAATTTAAAAAAAATTTTCTTTGTTTGACGTTGTGAAATTAATAAAAATAATTTAATTTTGAAGCATAATTTTGTAATAAAAAAATTGACGTTACTAAAAATACAAAATCTTAGCAAGACCTACAAGAAGGGCGACAACAAAATTTATGCTCTGCGCGACATCAGTTTTGATGTTGAAAAGGGAGAATATGTGTCGATAGTAGGCAAAAGCGGCAGTGGTAAGTCCACACTACTCAATCTGTTGGGCGGAATGGATACCAATGCAGAGGGTGCTGTGTACTATGACAATCGTAATCTTTTGGAAATGAAAGAGCGCGAACTTTCCAATTACAGAAAATCGGTAATCGGAATGATATTTCAGTCTTTCAACCTGATACCCTCGCACACGGCTCTTGACAATGTGATGTTGCCGTTGATATTCAGCAGTTTTCCGCGTGCTTTGCGCAGAACCAGAGCTTGCGAATTGCTTTATAACATGGGATTGTACAACCGAGCTTTGCATTATCCGTCGGAACTTTCGGGCGGTGAGGCTCAGCGAGTTGCAATTGCAAGAGCGTTGGCAAACAAACCTCAGATAATTCTCGCCGACGAGCCTACGGGAAACCTTGATACGGCTACTTCAAGAGAAATTATCGATTTGTTGCAGATGTTCAACCGCAAACATCAAATCACAATTGTAATGGTAACGCACGACAAAGAAACTGCAAACCGTGTTTCCGACAAGACCATTTTGCTTTCTGACGGCGAAATTATAAAAACAACAATCAACAAACCGGTCTACAATTTGGACGATTCATCAACACAGAAACCGCAATTCAACCTATGACAATTTCTGATATACTTTCAATATCATTCAACAACTTGAGGCGCAACATCTTCCGCTCTATTCTCACAATTTTGGGAGTGGCAGTTGGTGTTGGAGCACTTAGTACGATGATTTCTTTGGGAAGAGGCGTTTCGATGAATATCGCCAAACAAATGGAAACCAACGACCTCTTTACGGGTATGACTGTAAGCGGGCGCGACTTGGACATGGATCATGTTAACAGCCGAAGAAGTATACTTTCGCCTAAAGACGAAGAAATTGTCCCGCTTACTGATTCTACCATTGCCGACCTGAAACGTATGCCGGAAGTGGCTATGGTTTTTCCGGAAATTATTAAACCGGCTTCTATACAATTTCGTGGCAAAAAAATTAATACAAATCTGAAAGCCGTACCGTGCGAAATGGGTGTTTTTCATCCGTTTGACAATATTAAAATCGGAACATTTTACAAAACCGACAGCGACCCGTGCGTGATAATTTCCAAAAATGTACTTCATCAATTGGGTTTTGCTTTGCCTAACGAGGATATAGAACATATCAGCGAACATTCTCTTACTGTAATTCCTGTAGATTCGGTAATCGGACAAGATTTGGATGTAATAACCACGGTGTTTGACCCCGAAAAGATTGATTTGTTGACCTCTACGTCAAAACAATTACCAATAAAAAACGAAGTTACAAATCTGAAAATCAAAGGAATAGTAGAAACCAATTCATTTTCGTCGGGGATGTTTAGCGGAGGAATATTTTTGCCGCCGCTCACTTGCGAATGGGTGCCGTGTATCGATTTGAATTATGTTTACAACCTGATGAACGATACTCAGGACAAGTACGGTAAATATGCGTCAATCCATGTAAGAGTAAAAGATCACAGCCTGCTGAAAAAAGCGAAATTCGACATCGAAGACAAAGGATTACACGTATTTTCCATCGGTGACAAGCTCGATGATTTAGAACGTTTGTTTTATATCTTGGATTCAGCACTTGCCGCAATAGGAATCATTGCATTACTAATTTCAGTATTCGGAATAGTCAACACATTGATAATGGCGATATACGAGCGACGCAAGGAAATCGGAATCATGAAATCGCTAGGTGCTACACAATGGCAAATAAAACAAATATTCTACTACGAAGCAGCGTCAATAGGAACAATCGGAGGAATTGTGGGCGTAATTGGCGGAAAAATAATATCAGAAATAGCCAGCAACATCGCCAACCATCACCTCGGAACATTTATTGACAGTAATATCGAATATTTTTCCTACTCATTATCGATAGTTGGCATTTCTATTGTATTTTCGATAATAGTAAGCATCATAGCATCAATTTATCCTGCCAACAAGGCATCGAAAATAGATCCTCTTGACGCATTGAGAAGAGAATAACAACTAAATATGAATTATTTGGCTCACATATATTTATCGGGTGACAATCCGCTTGTACAACTCGGTAACTTTGCCGGCGACTGGATAAAAGGTCCTATGCACAATCTACAGACCAAATATCCTATCCAGATGCTGAAAGGAATGCGTATGCACCGTTTTATCGACAGTTTTACGGATTCCAACCAGATAGTACAAAGTTCGATTCAAAAAATGCGTCCTACATTCGGCAAATATTCTGGAATAGTAATCGATGTGGTTTACGACCATTTTTTAGCAATTAATTGGGGAAAATATTCAGAAATTCCATTAGGTCAATTCGCTAACAAATTTTATAGTAACTGTCTGACTTATTACTATTTATTACCAAGAAAAGTACAACTAATAATTCCTCACGTACTACTAACCGACAGGTTGAAAAGTTACGAGAATTTAAGAGGAATAAAAGCAGCACTAACCACGATGTCGTGTCAAACATCGCTGCCCAACCGTTCGGACAAAGCCATCGAAATCATTAAGAAAAATTACGACGCTCTAAACACCGAATTTCAAGAATATTGGGAAATAATTTCGGAAGAATGCAGAAAATTTGAATAAAAAAAATTCGCTACTATTAAAATCAAAAATTAGTAACAACAGAGAATCTGTTTATTATTAAACATACCCAAGCCATTTTGACGTATTTTTGACGTAGTATTTTTTGATGACTGACGTAGTAGTGAAGAACCTAAAAATTAGACAAACGAATCTCAAATTAGTACCTTTGCATCACATTCGTTGATATAAAACAAAGTAAAAAAACAGGAAAATATCATAGGTGCATTTTTCACAAAAATCGAACGAGTATTCAAGCCATATTGAAGTTAGATAAATAATTAAAAAATAATTTATAACATTATAAATAAGTAAATGAAAAAGTTATTATTATTTACCATTTTATTTGCAACTGTATTATCAAGCATTGCGCAATCACAAATTAGTATTCGTGCAGGATATAATTTAAGCAAAGTTGCAAAAGTAATTAACTTACAAGATGATTGCGAAAAATTTGATTGGAAATCAGCAGCTAATTTTGGCGTAACAATTGATTTTGAGAAAAGTGAAAAATTTGCTTTTCGTCCCGGAATTTATTATTCAATGAAGGGTTTCAAAGCTGATGAAGTAATGCCAAAAGTAAATCTTAATTATTTGGAAATGCCTTTGTTAGCAGTCTTCAAAATCGGATTAACAGAAAATTCCAAATTAGAATTTCAGATAGGTCCGTACCTTGCCTACGGTATATGCGGTAAATACAAATACGAAACAAGCGTTACACCTAAAAATAATCGTTTTGAATCCGAATATACAACATATAAATCTTTCAGCGGTGAAGATAGTTATAAACGATTTGATTTAGGTATAAATAGCGGACTTGGTGTTAGTTACAAGAATTATTATTTAGGTGCATCCTATGAACTTGGAACAACATATATAATGAATAAATCGCCAAATCATTGTTTATCAATTAATGTTGGATACACATTCTAATTTATTTTTTCGGCTGTCGCATTGCGGCAGCCGTTTTTTTTAGACAATCTCTTTTATTATTATATTTTTTCAATTTTCTCCAATTCCAACCCTTTGAACACCATTGCGATTTTGTGCAAATCTGTTCCCGAAGTCATATTTTTAATTTTTTCGTCCGAGGCGTAAATATTTAATTGCGCTACCGCTTCATCAAATTTATTTGAAACCTCTTGCGCTGACGAATCAGCTTTAACATATTTAAATTCAATAATATAACTATGTTTTACGTCTTTAAAACGTCTGTCAGGCATTAGAAAAATATCGCAATATCCGTGATTAAATTCGATTTCAGGACACATCAAATAATACGGACAAAGCGAAAGATACGCCATAAAATAGCCTTGAATATTTCTTTCTCCTTCGATAGCATTGCGGTTTGATGAACATTCTTTGTATTTTTCAGCGATGTACGAAAACATTTCTTTCCACTGTCCGAACATTCCGGCACTGTCAAAAGTATCTTGCAAATGCGAAATATCTACTTTTGCGCTTTTGTTGTACTGATTGAGAATATATTTGTAATATTGTTTTCGGATATTGTTGTTAGGAATCGAAAGTTTCATTCTGAAACCGAAACTTCCCCTTATCGTCAACATTCCGTAATAATACATCAATGAAATAAAATTCTCATCTTCAATAAGTTCAGTTGCGGGAAAATGTTCTTTGACTTCGCCTAAAACGTATTCTTCGTTAGCGGCTTTGTGAATAAAACTGTCGCGGAGAGTGTTTCCCATAAGTTTTTCGAGTTTTACTAAATGGTCAAGTTTCCCGTAATCCATCATCGAATTAGGCGCAGTCATATCGTGAGGAAACTTTTTTTCGTTCATATAACGTTTCAAATAATACATCACCATCATGCCGTTATACATTGACGGTTCGTTGTTTTGAAAACTATCTAACGAAAAACAGAAATTATTGCACCACGGTTTTATTGTCGAAATAATAAAGTCGGTTTGTTGCCTCAAATCGCCTTCTATCATTCCGACAGAATGATAGTATTTTATCATTTCTTTGACATCTGTTTCCGAAAAGCCGAGCATTTGATTTAATTCTGCACTTTGCGAAACGTATGACGCAATATTAAAACCGCTTGTAAGGTCATCAAGCGTTACGGGCGAAACTCCCGTTAAAAAGATTCTCTCAAATCCGGCTTTGAATTTTTTGAAAAGTTCTCTGTAAAAACCTTCGCCGTGAGTGATAGCGGTGTAAGTTTTTTCGCCGTGTAAAGAAAGAATCGTATTTGTAAAATTATCGTATTCGTCAATAATCAGGTATAGGGGAATGCCGTATTCTTTGGCTTTTGAGGTTATTATATTGATTCTTTCTGTTTTATTCGGTTCGTTTTTGATGTCCTCGGCAAAGCCTTTATAATAAAAATCTTCGTATTTTTGAGCAAACTCCACCATACGGTTGCCGCAATATGAATCGAAATTTGTCTCAATATCGTCAATTCCGCCATTCACTAATGAAAAATCCAATCTCATCACCTGATAAAACGCCCTGCACTCCGTCGGGTGGTCGTGAATCCAAAGACCTGAAAAAAGTTCATCAAAACGGTCTTTGTTTTTTATGTCGTAATAAGCTTCCAACATACTAACAAACAGACTTTTACCGAACTGCCTCGGACGCCCGAAAAACAAATATCTGTCGCCGTTTTCAAGGATGGAGATAAATTTTGTCTTATCAACATAATAGAGGTTATCGCGATGAATGACCTCAAAATCGCTAATACCTGATGGTAAAAGTTTTATTTTCTGTTCCATAATTATGACATATTTATTCTCAGCAAAGATAATGTTTTTTATGTTAACAACAAACCGGTAGGTACGATTACTTGTATAATGTTATTAGAAAGGTCAAATCATAAAAAAACTTTCGCAAGCTCTGTAAATGAATTCCAATCAACATTTACAACACTTGCGAAAGAAAGATAGAAAGTAATTATTCGATAAAAACTTTCTGAGTTATTAATCCCACTTTTACAATATAAACTCCAGAATTTGATATTGTGATTTCTTCGTGATTGGAAGTCGGATATTTTGAAACTATTTGCTTGCCCAACGAATTTACAATGTAAATTTCTGTTGACGCATTTTCTACAATAATAGTTTTATTAAACGCCCATATTTTTGCATCTTTTTTTGCAATCGCTTCTGAAACCGGAGTTTTAGGATCCTCAGTATTTGTTTGCTCATCAGAACCAGTTAAATCAACCACACCGGCAAAAGCATCGCCGCTATAATCAACGCCAGCAATACTTGTACCTTTTGAAAGCAATTCTGCAACTTCACCGTTTTTAAACTGTTCCAAAGTCTTAGCATGAGAATCTCCAACATTAGGATTTTCAGCAAGATAATATGAATTTTCTACTATGCCGTTTTCCGAAACTTCACCGGCAATTCCACTTGAAGCATCAGTGCTGACTGTTGTTGCCAAAGAATAACAATTCACAATTGCGCCGTCATTAGAACCGCAAATAGCTCCAACATTTTCTTTTCCTGAGATATAAGAATCTACAATACCAAGATTTTTAATCACAGCATCCGAAGTAATAGCGCCGAACAAACCGACATCACTTTTCTCTGTTTGATTTACATAAATTCCGCTAATAGTGTGCCCTTGTCCGTCAAAAATTCCGTTATAAGCATTTTCCACTGTTCCAATCGGTTGCCACTCAACAATTTCAGTAGCCTCTTTCGACAAACCAAGCATCTGCTTAATTTGCTCCAAACAATCTTCATTAATTACGATATTAATAACAAGTACAGCATTGGAATTTACATCACCGTTATTAACATCGTACATAAACCAAAGCAACTCAAGAGCATTTGAAATTTGATAAAAATTATCTTTAAGTTCCGGTTTGGTATAAGGATTTTTGGAATTAACAATAATCTGGAAATCAGTAGTTAAATCAAGATACGAAACCGTAATAGTTTGTTCACCAACAATTTTAGAATCGAAACCGGAGATTGTAGCTTCAGAAAGATCAACAACTTGGTTATCACCATAATTGAAAATCACTTCAAACGTACCATTATCAACGCTAAAATTCTCGCCATCCCAATATTCGATTTTAGGAAGAGTTAGCATTTTAATCTGCTCAGCAACTTGTTTTTCCTTACGAGTAAAATAACCGGGATTAGCTTCACCTTCATCAATCCGAGCATATTTTATATCATCAGAAATAAAACGAGTACCTTTCTCTCCTATCAAATTTTCAGTATTATAAAACAAATTATTCGAACGACTTCCCGTTTTAGTGGCTGATTTTGTAGTCCATTTACTTGAAACATAAACAGTTTGCAATTGGTTACAAGTAGCAAACATCCAAGACATATCTGCCACATTATCTGTTTTAAAATTACTCAAATCGAGTTCTGTTAGATTAGAACATCCATAAAACATTCTACGCATACTTGTCACTTTATCTGTTTTAAAGCTACTCAAATTAAGATCTCTTAAATTACTACAATAAGAAAACATCTCATACATATCAGTTACATTATCTGTTTTAAAATTACTCAAATCGAGTTCTGTTAGATTATAACATCCAGAAACATTTCACGCATACTTGTCACTTTATCAGTTTTAAAACTACTCAAATCAAGAGCATTAACAGACAAACCATAAAACATAGAATCAATCAACACGACGTTATCTGTTTTAAAATTACTTATATCAAGACTTGTTAATTTAGAACATCCCATAAACATCCCTGTCATATTAGTAACATTGACGGTATTAAAATTTTTTAAATCAAGATTTGTAATACTAGAGCAATAGTGGAACATACAAGACATATTAATAGTTTTTTCTGTATTAAAACTACTAAAATCAAGAATTGATAAATTTCTACAAAAATCAAACATTCTAGACATATCAGTAACTGCAGCAGTATTAAAATTACTCAAATCAAGACTTGTCAAATTTCTACACTCATAAAACATCCATGACATATCTGTAACTGCAACAGTATTAATATTTTCTATTCCTTCTATACTTTTGAGATATTCACAACCATAAAACCAATTTCTACATGTTGTCGATTTATAATCAGCAAATGACTTTTCAAAAACAATTTTTTCAACATTGTTATTATAACATGAAGGAACTTCATTTCCAATCCATCCTCCATAAAATTTTGTATTAATTTCAACTGCATTTTCCGGAATTTTACCGTATCCTATTGTTAATGTTCTGGTCTTAGAATCATAAATACCGTAAGGAAATAATTCCGGATAATAAGGAGTATTACCACTTCGCGTAAAATAACCGGGATTTTCTTTTCCCCCATCAATACGAGCAAACTTTATATCATCACCTTCATTATTAGTTTCTTTCTCGCCATACAATCTCCAACAATTATAAAAAATGTTGTCAGATTTTTTTACTGATTTTGTAGTCCATTTATCGGAAACAAAAACACATATTAAATGATTACAATAAGAAAACATACCTGACATATCAGTTACTGCAGATGTATTAAATTTGCTCAAATCAAGACTTGTCAAACTATAACAACTTGAAAACATACTTGACATATCAGTAACTTCCTGAGTATTTACATTACCAAGACCTTCAATTTCTACAAGTCTATTACAACCATAAAACCAACATCTACATGTCGAAATTTTACAATCAGCAAATGACTTTTCAATAATAATTTTTTCAACACTGTTATTATAACATGAACGAACTCCACTTCCAATCCAACCATCATAATAATCAATTTTTGTATTAATCTCATCTGCATTTTCCGGAATTTCACCATATCCAATCGTTAAAGTCTTATTATTAGAATCATAAACACCGTATGGAACAATTGGAATATAAATTTCATTTCCTATTCGAGTAAAATAACCGGGCTTAGTTTCTCCTTCATCAATACATGCATATTTAATATCATTACTTTCACAATGTGTTCCTTTTTCTCCATATAAAACCTTACAACCACCAAAAATATAATTAAATTTTGTTACTGATTTTGTAGACCATTTATCGGAAACAAAAACTGCTTTTAAATGACTACAATTCAGAAACATCCCTGACATATTTGTTACATTATCTGTTTTAAAACTACTTAAGTCAAGACTTGCTAATTTATCGCAATTACAAAACATAGTATCCATAGACACAACATTATCTGTTTCAAAGTTACTTAAATCAAGACTTTCAAGATTAGAACAATATTGAAACATACTTGACATATATTTAACTTCTTGAGTATTTACATTAACAAGACCTTCAATACTTTTGAGATTCCAACAATTATAAAACCAATTTCTACATGTTGTAGGTTTATATTCAGCAAATGACTTTTCAATAATAATTTTTTCTACGTTATAATAAGGTATAATACATTCTCCTCTTTCACAATTGATTTCAACAGCATTAGTAGGAAGGGTTGCACCGTAACCGATTGTAAAAGTTCTAGTTGAATTATTATAGATTCCATAAGTGATTTGAGCTATTGAAGAAGATGTTAAAATAGTAAAAAATAATAGCAGAAATACACGCACTACTATTTTAATGCCACAGAAATTAATAATAGTTTTTTTCATGATTTTAGATGATTTTAAGTTAATGATGTTGTTAATTATATTCTTTTATTTAACCTTTTATATCTGCCGGAGCCGCAATGTTTGCGGCTCTACGTATCGGTTTCCATAACGCGCCACGGTTGTAGAGACGCAATGCTTGCGGCTCAAACTCACATTATTTACCGTGTCCGAATATTGGATACTTTTTAAGGTTAACATCTTTTAATAAACGATTCCTACAAAAAATGGTTTCATAATCTAGCCGATTTTTTTCTAAAAAAATCACAGCTTTTCAATTACCTTTTCTTCGGAATTATTTCCAACAAACGAACCATTGTACCGCTCGAATCTATATTACGCTTATCGCCCAAAACTTGAAATGTTTGTTGCACAAATAAATGAATTTTATGATGAGATTTCCATAAATCCATGTCAACACAAGGCTCCCAAGCTCCTACACTATATTTAGTTAAATCCTGAACACTAAATTTTAACTTTTTATTTTTCTTCGAACGCTTTGCATAATACATCGTAACAACAGAACCTCGCTCAGAATCTCTCACAAAGTAATAAATATAATCGTCATCAACCAAAACTTTTGGACGTGAAATCGGAATCGGAAGCGTGCCTATACCATTCAAATTAAATGTTGTAGATCTATTACTGACTTTTACATCTTTCCAACTATCGCCGTCATGATAAATCAAATGATAATCCGTAACAGAATCGGTACTGAAATATGTTGCAATATAAGGATGCCCCTCCCCATCGGTACAAATTGAAGTCTGATTTATTAAATTTCGATTTTCACCGACAGCCCATGCTAAACAATTGTTTTCTAATTTTACCGGAACATTTACTGAATTTCCGTTGATATTTTCAAATGACCGCAAATAATCTTTGGAACGCATGTAGAAAATATCCTTATTTGACAAAGTAGAATATTCATTCATCCTCCAAAGCCAAGAAATATTAAAATCATCGTCAGTACCGAGATAAATTTGCCAATACGGTCGCGAACGTCCAAGATTCATCAGCAAATAATTAATACATCGATTCCAATTTTTATTTTGACAATCATATCGATTGACTACCAAATCGTTGTAAAAACGATAAACAAAAAATAAATCGCCGTTGCTCAATCTGTAAAACTCCGGATAAGTAACCACGGATTCCGATTTTTCAACGCTGTATAAATTTTTGGTAATCATAAGTTTAGGCATTGATAATTTAGTACTGAACGGCTCAACACTCGTACAATAATTCAGTTTAGAAGAATGTTGGTCATAACAAACATGAAGATACCCATTGCCGTCTAATTCAATACTGATAACATTGTGAGCGTCGTTTCCTTTATTCAAAAAATACTTGGTTTGAGTAAGCTCAAAAGGCTCAACATTTTTTCTTGAAGGATTGATATGACGTTTGCCAATTACAAGATATTTTAACGTATCGTAATATGCAATAAACTGAGTATCAGACAACGAGCAAATCGCATTAGTACGAAAAATTGCAGTATTTACCGATGTTTTGCTATATCCGATTCCTACATCTATTGAATTGACTTTAAATTGTCCAAATGAAAAACTTGTAGCGCAAAATAAAAGTACAGTTAATAAAAATAATTTCATAATTAACAAATTTGTTGTAATTTTGTATTATTAATTAACAAAGAAACATGAAAAATCTGATATTAACAACTTTTTTGGCAATAAGTTTTGTCGTACAAATTTTTGCACAGAAAAACAATTACATCAACGAAATAAAATCAACAATATACAAAGTAGACTCTACATGGCAAACAATAATTCCTAAAAAAAGTAATGCTTTTTGGGACAAGGCCGTATTTCACATGGGCAATATCGCGGTTTACGATTTGCTGCAAGATACTAATTTACTGTCGTTTACCAAAGAATGGACGAAACATAATGTTTGGAGAGGTACAAGTTGTACTTATCCTGCAATTTGGGAATGGCAAAAAATGACAAATAATCAAATTAATGTACTGAATGCCAATTATATGACATGTTTTCAAGTCTATATCGACCTCAGTAAAATCGAAAATACTCCGGAAAAAATCAAATACTTAAAATATGTAATCAAAAATCAAATGGAACGAAACGACGTTTCGTTTTGGTATTGGACTGACGCTCTGTTTATGGAAATGCCGGTGTTAACTAAACTTTGGAATTTGGATCATAATCCGATATATTTGGACAAGATGTTTCAATATTTTACTTATATGGACAACAAATTGTATGACCAAGAATACGGATTGTATTATCGCGACGAAAAATATATTTCTCCACGGTTTCAGACTCCCAATAAATTAAAAGATTTTTGGTCACGCGGCAACGGCTGGGTTTTCTCGGCGTTTGCAATGGTTTTATCTGACATTCCGGATACTTGCAAACATTACCAAACATACAAAGAACGCTACATAAAAATGGCTCAAACTCTCAAAAAATTTCAAACTCCGGGCGGATGGTGGAACAATAGTATTATTGACACTTCTTACACCAGCGGCATGGAATCCACCGGTACGGCTCTGAATATCTACGCATTATGCAAAGGAATCAATTCAGGATTGTTGAAAAATAAAAATTATAAAAAAACAATAAAAAAAGCATGGGATTTTGTTTATAATCAAGCAATTACAGATAACAACAAAATGGGTTATATCTTTGATTTGCCGGAATGGAAAGATATCAAATACGTACCAAGACACGATTATTCACGGGATTATGCTACAGGAATTTTTCTTTTGGCGGCAACTGAATATGTAAAATATCGAAGTCAATCAAACAAAAAAAAGCATCCGGATACAAAGAAATAATTTTTGCACCCGGATGCCCGAAAATATATTTTTCTAACCGAAAATTCCGTGATAAATTTTCATTGCCCAAAGACAAATCAAAACTATCAATATCAAGAATAGAATAATAAATAAAAATGACTTTGTGGCACTTCTATTTACTTCACGAATGATATCAGGATCGTCTTCCACAAAACCGACTATCAAACGGTAACTTTTGGCGTATGACTTATGAAACAAGTCCGCAAAGTCACCAATAAACGGAATCAATCCCACCAAAATATCCAACAAAGCGTAATACATTATTGACAATGTTAATCGTATACTCCTAATCTTGAAAATCGAAACGTACAAGAAAGGAATTGTAGCAATGGAAGTTATCAAATCACCAATCTCAGGAAGCACAAATCCGAGTATTCCGTCCAAATAAAATTTGTCAAACAATGTTGAAATTCCTTTTACAAGTTTGTACGAAAATTCGGTTTCCAATTTTATCTTCGCCTGCACCTTTTTTTGACGGCGCAACAGCTCGTTCTGAAGACTGTTGTTCAACTCCTTGTGCTCATCTTCCGTGGTGAGCCCCATCTCTTTTTTATATTCCTCTCTCCTACTCATAACATGTTATATTTCAATAATTTTGTTACCGTTCAAGAAATCAGTCCAATCTTTTTCTGTGAACTTTTTCGCATCGGAATCCAACAATTGGAAAAGTCCTTTTTTGAGCTCTTCCTTGTTTTCTGCCGTATTGATTTTGCGTGCAATTTCCACAATAGCAGCACTTTTGTTGTCGATGTTTTTCATATTTTCGTTGAACTGTTGTTTTATCTTGGCAAACTCTTCTTCGTAATAACCTTGCGCCAAAGTATAATTCATTTTCATGGCTTCGAGTTGTGCCAACTGATTGCAAAGCGCAAAACCATCGGCAAAAATAGCCTCGCCGTGAGCCTTAACTTCTGAAATTTGCTCTTGTGTAGCACCCGCACCGGCAATGTCACGAGCATCTTGTTCTGTAAAATGAATATTGTCTTTTACTGAATTTTTGAAACTCTGAACCGCATCTTTCAGATTGTCAGGCAATTCGATATCCTTGAATTTCTTTACGGTAGAAGTTTTTACAAGTCGGTCGTCCAACTTGGTAGCCGAAATTTCTTTCGCCAAATGCAAAAGTTTAATGATGTCATCCAAATGATTGATAATCTTGGACTTCAACACCGGATCCGACTGAATAATTGCAGCAAGTTTTTTGGTGATGTCTTCTTGTTTTGCTTTGAGCTCGGCATAACGTTTTTTGTCAACTTCCAAAGCAGTATCTTGCGCAGAAAGTTCTTCACCTTCGATTTTTACATCTACAATCATGTCTTCGTACTTGTTGACAAGCGGTTCGCAATTCTGAACCCAATCGTAAATATCTCGCTCATACTGCTTTTGAGCATTTCCAAGCGAAATCACCTTGCTAAATCCCGACGGTTGCTGAGGTTTGGACGCCTTGGCTTTTTTATACTCGTGTTCCAAACTCTTGAGCGTCTGATTATTTTCTTTGATATGTTCCGTATAATAATTGATACTCAATTGAGCGTCGGTAATTCTGCGTTCCAAAGTATGAAGCTCGTCAAGAATAGCATCTCGCTTGGCTTTCAGGTCTTTGGCTTCGGGAGTTGAATACAATTTTTCAACAAGAGCGTTCAACTCGTCATCGAAAACCGTCGGAGCAGCTTTTGCAAAAATCTCAGCTTTTGGGATGCAAACATCGTTGAGAGTTTTGTAAATTTCCAAAAGTCGGACTTGATCGGTGCGAATTGTTGCAACATCATGAGCTATAGACTGTTTCAATGTTGCAACTTCTTTTCGCATTTCAGAAGTTTTTTGATTGGTTTTAACATAATGCGAAATCAAATTAACACCAGCCAATGCCAATCCCAAACGTTTGTCAGCTTGTTTGCTGTATTGTGACGCCGACAATTTCAATGTTTTAGAGAAATTATCAGACAATTCTCCGGCAAGTTCGCCGCACTTTCCGTAAATAGAATTGTATTCCAATTCAACAGCCTGATGCATATTTTCCACATCGAGAAACTGAATGGAATTGAAATCAAACATCTGAGGCATTTTACTTCTAATATTGTCACCGAAAATATCAGTAAGTGCCAAAGCATAACGACGATACATCTCGGCTGTGGATTGTCGCAATTCACAAAAATCCTGAGTTATATTATTAATCGAAATCTTTGCATTGCCGTAAGACGCAGTGAGTTGCGAATATTTTTCAAAAATATGTTGAGCTTCACTCTGAATTTTGTTGATAGAACTTGTACCCGAAACGAAATTGATAAGGTCAGAAGTTTTCTGCATGATTTCGAGTTTAAGTTTCTCAGAACTAAGGTCATCCAAAACTTTCAGAGCGTTGTTGGAATCAAAAAGTTTCTTTTGAATAAGCGAAAAAGCGTCATCTTCACGACCTTCGTCGAGCATCGCCGGAATCTGAAATTCATCGATCAAAGTATTTGTTTTACTGTTATTTACAAAGACCTTGAAAAGTTCGGAATTATTACTATTTTTACAACATTCCCAAACGAATTTAGAAATTTCCGGCGAATCATCTTCAACACCAAATTGTTTGAGTTCCCAAGCGAGATCAGAACGGGTAAGAGTATTATTTTCCTCATTGAGTTTTTTTGCTAACTCATTGATTTTATTATAAATTGCTTCATTATTCATATTTTGAGCCGAATTTTAGTTTGATAAAAATTTAATTCCAAATATGAAAAATAGTTATAACAAAACAAAATTTTTTAACAAATAATTTTTCAAGTAAGAGAAAGTTGACAGAATCGAAATAACAGGAAATTATTTTGAATGAATAGATTTATTTATATATTTGCTGCATAACTTATAAACCTAGTATTAAAAAAAAATGGACAATACTAAATATCAAATTACAAAGACGGTAAGGTTCAAGCTGGAGCCGATGTTTGACGAAAAAAAACTCGTTAAAGATGTTAAAACTAACGAGGACAAAAGAAATACTGACAACGTGTCATTATTGGATGACTTTATTACCCTAATTAAAGGTGTGGTAACCTCGTTCAAAAATTGTGTTTTCTTTCATAATGTTGATCCTCAGACTGGAGAGTGTTTTAAGCCGTATGACGATGAAAGCAAATACAAGAAAGATAACACTATATATGTTATTGATAAAGCAACCAATTTGCATGTGTGGAATAAACTTTTGGAGGTAAAATATACCTGGCTAAGGAGATATATGCAGGACGAGTTTTATAGTAATAGAGCCGAAACGATAGGAAAATTGCCAAAAAGTTACGGTGTTAATCAACTTGAATATCTAAAAAAATATTTCGAGTTAGATTGGCTTATTAAAATTGAGGAGGTTATATCCAATCTTGAAGAAATCAAAAATAAGCCCCAAGAAAATCATTCTAGAAATGCTGCAGTTGCGGTAGAGATTTCAAAACTCAAAAGGCGTACATATTTTGAGTTTATGAAAACTTTTGTTTTTGCATTGACTTCTACCAATAAACCAGACATAGATAATTTGGTGAAAAAAATCAAAAATGAATTGGATGATTGTGAGTCAAAATTAAACAATATTTATTCATATTTCCTACCACTTCAAAGCAAAGGTGCTGAATTGTTGTCTGGTTCTCTCAATTATTTTACTGTTAACAAAAAAACAACAGATTTCGACGAAGATGAACAAGCGGCAAATAATTTCTTGGATGGAGATATAGATTTGTCGGTATATCCTAATTTTAATGAGTGGAAAACATTACCATTGTCAGGTAAATCCAAGGACGAGGCATATTGGATTGTAAAGGAATGGAAGGCTAAGAACAAAAGCAAGTTCCTTGAATGCCTTAGAAATGAGAATTATGGCGAGGCATTTGGTATTGAACCATTCACTCATACACAAACATACGACTTTGAATCATTGAAACGTGAAACTCGTAATCAAAGATTATGCTCTGATATTCTTTCTATTAAGAATTTTTCAGTGGATAAATTGACAAAGGAACAACAAACATTTATTACTGAGAATATCGCTACCTTAAATCTTGATAGTGATTCTGATGAGGTTGTAACAGAGGCTGTAAAGCAAAAAAATAAAGAGTATAAACATCTTATCAGTGAGTTCTTTAAAATTGAAGATGCTAGCAATCAATTTGAAATCAAAACTTACAATTGTATTCCCGCTTACGAGCAATTGTGTAATGATTACAAACAACTTGCATTGAAACGAGGACAGTCTATTGCCAAACTTGCTGCGATTGATAAGGAAAGACAGACTATTGAAAGATTAAAATATTGGTCGTTGATTGTAGATTGCAATAACGAACAATTCCTTTATATGATAGAACGCACCGAAGAAGATAAAATCCAAAAAGCGTATAAACATATTAGTGATCTTCCTACGATTAAAAACGATACGGAAGTGAAGTATCGCATTCATTTTTTTGAGTCGTTAACTCTTTCTGCATTGAGAAAATTGTGTTTTAATAAAGTTAATAAAAATTTTATTAAGGCTGTGAAAAAGAATGCAAGCAAAAATGAAGACGACTATAACAAATTAAACGTTCAGTACGAGCAAGCAATGGAAACTGATAAAGATAAAATTAATTTCTATAAATGTGTCCTTACATATACAAGTACGTTGAACACTCAGAGTTTTGAGTTGCAATCTTTACTGAAAGGAAATTATAACACTCTCAACGATTTTGAAATTGCATTGAATACAATTTGCTATTCAAAGACGATTAAAACGGATGTTGATATAGATTCGTTTCTTGTGAATGATTGTAAGGCTTTGAAATTTAAATTAACTTCATTGGATATTAAAAATAACAAGGTATTTGAGGCATATTATGCAAAAAACGAAGCCGAAAAATATATCAATCACAAATCTAATACAATGACCAAATTATGGAAAAAATTTTGGTCAAATAAGAATCTTGAATCTAATTTCGAGGTAAGGCTTAATCCTGAATTGCGTGTTTTTTGGCGCGATGCTAAACAGTCGCGTATAGAGAAGTATGGTGCTGATTCGAAAAAAAACAATCGCTATCTTCGTCCTCACTTTACACTGGCTTTGACGATGTGTGAAAATGCAAATTCGCAAAAAATCAATTATGCCTTTAAAAGTACTGAGGACAAAGGACACGAAATAAAAGCATTTAACGGAGAAATAAACAAAACCATTTGTAAGAATTTTGCATTGGGCATTGATGCTGGTAGTATAGAATTAGCGACGTTGTCGGTTGTTGAAAGGAAAAATAATCTTCTTTTGCCTGGATTGTTCGATGTCTACAGAATCATATATAGTCAAAGAGATTATGAAAAGGAGGGTTATTTGAAGGATGGTACTCCTAAACAATACAAACTGATTTTGAATCCATCTTATTATCTAAATAGAGATTTGTATATCAAGACATTCTTTAAAAAAAATGATGCAACTTCGTTAGAAGTCAAAATTGATGATTTTGAAAATACAAAGAAACTTCTTTTCGAAAAAGTTTCTGTTGCATCTATTGACTTGACAACTGCCAAAGTAATAAGTGGCGTAATTGTTACAAATGGTGATTACAAAACTTTTGAGAATCTTCGTATACTTCACGCTCAGCGCATAATCAATCAAGTGCTTAGAAAAGATTTGACGGCGTTGTTAGAACCACATCAGGGTGAGAAAGCCAAGGATTGTTACATCAAATTGAAATCAAAAGTATATGATGGAACTATTTACCATTGGCGTGGAAATCACGGTGTAATCACTTCTTTTGAAGATGCCAAAGTGAAACTAACCAATAATTTCAACGAATATAAGGATTTTTACTCCGACCCCAACGGATATATGAGGAGTCATAAAGACAAGTTTTTGTTCGATGAGACTCGTCTTGACGATAATATCAATAATACAAGGCGGTCAATGGTTGCCAATATGGTAGGAGTAATTAAATATGTATATGACCAATTCAAAGAAAAATATGGTCTTGGACATATTTGTATGGAAAATTTTGACCCGATAACGTATGAAAGTCACAGAAAGGAGTTTGAAGGAGATGTTTTGAGACCTCTTGAAATTGCGTTGTATAAAAAATTTCAGAATGATTGTATAGTTCCGCCTATTGGAGAATTATTGAAACAACGTAGTTATACAACCAAAGACAAAGACGGATTTACACAATTTGGAATAATCAAATTTGTTGACAAAGAGGGTACAAGTTCTACGTGTCCGAAATGTGGCAAGAAGGCGTACGCAAATGATGATCAACTTGCTGATGCAAAATTAAATAAAGGAGAGTTCCGATGTCCTCATTGCGGTTTTGTTGTATATAAAAATAACAATAAACAATCAGACCGCTGTACTGATATGTTCGGTTTGTTGGACGATAACGACAAAATTGCTGCGTTCAACATTGGCAAAAGAGCGATTTCGAGTGAGGCAATAGAAATTACGCCTGAAATTCAAAAAGTTATTGATGAAGAAACAAAAAAGAGTTTGAAAAAAGAATCTATTCAAATTTCTTCCTCAATTGTTAATCAGAAATCAGTAGAAAAAACTACTAAATCTGATAAAAAATTAAAAAATACGTATCAGAATAACAAACCGTCAAAAGGCGGCAACAAAAAACATAGGAGGTAATAAATTATGATAAAGTCATTTACAATAAAAGATTACAAGTCATACGACACAAATGGGGTGGAGTTTAATTTCTTAAATCAAGATACTAATACTTACCGTCCCGTAAGTTTTTTCTATGGAACAAACGGCTCGGGAAAATCTACGCTAAAGGAGTATATTCTCGCTCATCCTGAATTAGCGGAAGGCGAAAAGTTTTTGAAATTTGATGAAGAGTTTGTCAAAGAAAGGTTTGCAAATTATTACGGAATGTTAGCCGTAACAACCGGTGAGTCTGAAGAACAAGAAAAGCAACTTGTTGAAGCGAAGATACAAGATTACGTTTCTTTTAAATCCGCATTACAGGCATATCATGTTGATAATGCGATAGAAATACCAAAAGTTATTCGGGGAAGAGAACTTGTGTTTTCAGGAGAATACAATGATATGATTCAAACATCTTCTTATAAAGAATTTTTTTCGTATGAAAATGAGTTGTATAAAGATTTTGACAAAAAGGCATTGGGCTCCGACGATATAAACAAGTACAAAAACTATATTGCAGATTTTATAACTGCCATAGGAGTTAGCAATCTTGTCGACATCAAAAAAACTTTTTTGATTAGACTTTGCGAATTCAATATGCAAATTTGCAATAATTTTCCTGAATTTCTTACATGTTGCTATCCTTGTTTTTGTTTGTATTTCGCATTAAAAGAGCCATTGCAAGAAACACGAGAAAGAAATCTCCTTCCCAAAAATGCAAAAGCAAACAATGATTTTTATGCAGAAATAAGCGAAAACAAAATAAACAATTTTTTCAATGTTTTTATAGATAAAATAAAAAATTCAATTGAGGATAAAATTGTTAATTTAACCAAATTGAAGAATGTAAAAGATCCAATATTTGTTGCACAAAAAATCAACACTTTTTTGTCATCATACGGTTTTTTTGATATTCAGTTGGAGGTCGCAAAGGATAAAGATAGGACTATCTTTCGCATTCTTAGAACATTCAGTAAGGATACAAAAAAGAATTTTGAGACATTAAGTGAAGGTGAAAAGCATTTGCTAGCTTTCTTGTATTTTTACGAAACTTGTTTGGGCTTTGATAATTTTGATGAAGCTTTGAATCCGCCTAATAAAATCATTTTGATTGATGATCCGATTACGAGTATGGATGCCAATTCAATTTACTTGGTGTCTATTTTGATATGCAATCTGTTCGCTTTCGAAAGAGATGTGCATAATAATTACATTTCGGATTGTGGCGTGTACAAATTGAAAGACCAATATATTAAGCAAGGTTTGATTTTTACACACAACGCATATTTTTTGCGCGAGCTTCTTACTCGCATCAAGTTTAAAAAAGACTATATGACGTTACATCATATATACAAGATTGTAAAAAACGGAGCATACATTTCTCAGCAAAATTACGTGAAAAGTTTCAAGAATGAATATTCTTTGTTATGGGATACATATTTTGAATTAAAAAACGACAATTCTGAGAATATTACATTCTTGATGCCAAATATTTGCCGCCGAATTTTGGAAAGTTATGGCAAATTTGAAGGGTTGGATGATTCTGATTCTGCATCGCAAATCATAGATAGACTATCTACTGAATTGCCAGGAAATCTCAGTAATGAGGAAATTATGATCTATAAGTCAATGATTAATTGTCTTAATAACGGCAGCCATTATATATCAGCAACAGATGATGTATATATGCAATTCCGACAAATTGATTATGCCGCAATTTTTGAAAAATTATTCTTGGAACTGGATGAACGTCATTACCGTTTGAAAGAGAGGCAGTTTATCAATTCAAGATAACAACATAATCCTTTTTGCACCATTTGTGCATCATTGTCGGGTATAAAAAAAACTTTATGCCCGACAACTTTATCAATATCACCGCTTTGAACGATTTTTTGTTTTGTCAGTATTACAATGCGTTTATGGATATGGATGAGGATTTTTTTTCTTTGTAGGTTTTCAAAGTTTTTACAGAAGAGTGGCGCAATACGGCTACAATATTCTGTTTACGAGATTGTCAACGTTAATCGACTGTTAGAGAATCTTATAGAAAAAATCACCGCTGATTGGGCTCCAAAATTTGACGGCGGAGATTCGGTGTTGATTTTTGACGTTGACAAAAAAAGTGTTAAAAAATTTGGAAACGCCATACATCGTGACACTGACGTGGTGTATATTTAACAAATTTTAATTAGAATGTGCACTTTATTCTAATTTTTTGTTATATCTTTGCGGTCAATAAGAACCTGCGAAGCCTCTTCTTCGGAATGCTCAAATATGTGGGTCATTTAATTTTTTTAAAACCTCTTAATGTGGAAGTAATTTCATTTAGGAGGTTTTTTTGTAGTGCATTATGCCGAAAATACATTATACAAAACCATATAAAAAGCCAAAGGATTTGGTTCTCATGTTAAAACAACGTGGGTTGTTGATTGCCGATGAACGTGAGGCGGAGCGTTGTATCGGCATTATTGGCTATTATAGGTTGTCTGCGTATCTTCATCCATTTTTAAAAAATCCAAAAGAACGTCATTTGTTTCATAACAATGTAAAGTTTGATGACGTTGTGTCTCTGTATGATTTTGACAAGGAACTTAGAGTTTTCCTATTTAAGGCGATTTCGGAAATTGAAATTGCAATAAGGAGTTCAATTGCGAATTTGGGTGTAGAAGTTCTGTCGGATAACTTTTGGTTTACAAATCCTGCATATTTTGTAGTTTCGACGCCACGGAGACAGGCTTATGATTTGTCGGTGATAAAGAAAGAGTACGACAGGTCGAAGGAACAGTTTGTGAAAAGTTTCAAGAGTAAATATTTGGAAACTTTGCCGCCGTCATGGATTATTACGGAAGTTTTGACTTTTGGAACGATTGCTACTGCCTTCAAGTCCATAAAGAACATTCGTTTGAAAAAAACAATCGCTCGGCGGTTTAATTTGGAGCCGTCGGTGTTTGAATCGTGGGTGAGCATCATTGGGTTGGTAAGAAACTTATGCTGTCATCATGCGAGAGTTTGGAACAAATGGCGATCTTTGAATCCTGTACTTCCACGTCACAATGTTCCCGCGTGGCTTACTAATGCAAGGGTTCGCTGTTTATATTTTGACCTTTGTATAATCAAGCATTTTTTGGATGTTATTGCGCCGAATAATAATATGGCGGATGAACTTAAAAAATTATTGAACAAATATCCGAAAATTTATGCGCCTTCTATGGGGTTTCCAAATAGTTGGGAAAACGAAACTATATGGAAATAACGATTTTAGATGCGGAAAAATAAAGTACGCTTTACTTTTTCTAAAATTCCAAATCGTTGACCGTCAGGCTCTTTGAAATCCGCAAGTTTTAAGGGGGGTAAAAATCTTATGATTAATATTTTTTAACGTGATAAATTTTGTGTTTCAATTTGCTGAAATTGAAATAATTATATAATTTTGCAATCTCGCCTTGGACTTTTTTGCGAGACGCCTGTCTAAGGCGAGATTTTAATTTCTACTAATTGTAGTTTTTTGTAAAATCAAACATGAATCCATCAGTCTAAGGCGAGATTTTAATTTCTACTAATTGTAGTTATCTTTATTAACAGTAAAATTGGTAGAAGTCTAAGGCGAGATTTTAATTTCTACTAATTGTAGATGTCCAATTATTCGCATCTAGTTTATATTTCGGTCTAAGGCGAGATTTTAATTTCTACTAATTGTAGATTTATATCAAGAGCTTCTGGTGAAATGAGTCTAAGGCGAGATTTTAATTTCTACTAATTGTAGATTCTTTTTAACTTCAATAAACCTTAATGTCAGTCTAAGGCGAGATTTTAATTTCTACTAATTGTAGATACGAATAAATTCCATATCCTCGTTTTCAGAGTCTAAGGCGAGATTTTAATTTCTACTAATTGTAGATAATATTGGGTCCCTGAAGCGGATGTAAGTCTAAGGCGAGATTTTAATTTCTACTAATTGTAGATTATTTAATATTAATTGTAATCGAAATCGAGGTCTAAGGCGAGATTTTAATTTCTACTAATTGTAGATGTATTCGGAGGAAATCTTCTAATGGTATTGTCTAAGGCGAGATTTTAATTTCTACTAATTGTAGATTCCAAAGATTCAAATTCTTTCTCAAGCTTGGTCTAAGGCGAGATTTTAATTTCTACTAATTGTAGATATATACTCGAGCTTCTTATCCGGATCGAGTCTAAGGCGAGATTTTAATTTCTACTAATTGTAGATTCTCTGCGTTTATCTTCATCTTTCATTCGTCTAAGGCGAGATTTTAATTTCTACTAATTGTAGATTTACCGTACCAAAAATCAGTAAGTAAAGGTGGTCTAAGGCGAGATTTTAATTTCTACTAATTGTAGATATAAGTATGTAATTCACCTATGTATCATAGTCTAAGGCGAGATTTTAATTTCTACTAATTGTAGATTCGAAATAAATTTGACCGCAG
>JAFXZT010000182.1 GCA_017541145.1 Bacteroidales bacterium
AAAAGAAGACGAAAACAACGAACCGGAAACACCAACAACACCGACGGAAACAAATAAAAACACTGAAAAAATTGTGGTGACTGCACCGGAAGTGATTTACCCTAAACAATATCAATATGTTGGACTCGCCACAACAATCGATTTCAAATGGGAAAAACCGTCAGTTAAAAAAGTTTCACATATCTATGACGAAACCACAAAATCGTACAATGATACAGAAACAGAATTGACAGATTGCAGTTTTAAATATGAACTTTGCTATTCAATTGACGGTCAAAATTATGAAACTTCAGAAAAATTGTCAGAACCGAAATTTACAAAAAATGTAACCCTCGAAAAAGGACAAACATATTATTACAAAATCAATACATATATTTCGTATGGAAATACAAAAGATTCATTGATAGAGAAATACGAATATAAATTTGATGATGACTTTACAATTCCGTTTTATTCGACATACGAACAGAAACATCATATTGGAGTTGTAAAATCAGGGAATGATATGGTAACTATTTCTTGGGATAAAGATTGCAGTTGTCGTTTTATCTTATATGAAGTGATTATCGGTTCTGATGGAAAATATACGTACAAAACAACAAATGATAATAAAGAATATGTGTATGAAGTTGGGAAAAAAAATAGTGAAACTCTTGTTATTTTTAATTATAAATCTGCTATAAAATATGAACTTTCCGGAAAGTACAAAGAAAAGGGCACATTGCATTTGTACGCTGCTGTTGATGGAAATAAATTTGTATATGATGGCAATTTTATTGTTTATCAAAAAAACGATTTTATGAATACTGATAAGCAATGTGCTATTCTTCCTGGGTATGTAAAAACTCCATATCTAGAACCAGTGTTTGAGTTTGCTCCCTCAGGTAGATTAAAACGCTATAATCCTTGTTCATATTTGGGAGAAATGGTTACATACGAAAATTGGAAAGAATTTTCTAACGATCTTTCTAATAGTGAGTTTTTAATTAATTTCAATCGATTGGTTTTAAATGAAGTAAAAGAAGCATCTTATCCTTTTTTGAAAAATGGAGAATATATGTGTTTCGACAAAGATTTTGCTGATAAAGGTGTAGAATATGAATCAAAGAATTTTACTGAATATTGTTATTTGATAGAGTTAATGGTTAAACAGAGCGAGTAAAATTTGAGGTTTATGATTTAATGAGGTTGTCTAAAAAGGTGTAATGAGACAGTTCGTTCGCATTACAAGTTCTTGCAGGCGAGCCGCCTACGTTCTAATGAACCTTTTAGACAACCTCATTAAATTAAAAATTAATTGAAATAACCAACTGAATTATGAATAAAGTATTATTTTTTTTATTGTTGATTTTACTAAATTGTAATTTGTTCGGACAAGCATATTATATTTCAGTTTCTCCATCTTTTTCTGATGACTCTGTAACTATTAAAGTTTTGTCTGGATATAATGTAAAATGGTATCAGTACTTAGAGAATAATTCTTTCGCAGAAACCTCATGTTCTGATAAAAAATCAATTAGTGAATTATCTGGGATATATAGTAATCGAATTTCAAAATTTGCAATCAATTCCCAAATATTTGAAATTGATAATGATAATTGGCAATTTCAAACAAAGTTAAAAGGTTCTACTGGAAATTCTCTTTATCCTTGGTTTGTTTCAATTCAGCATCATAAAATTGCGCCTTGTCTTAGAGCAAAGAGACAATTAGGTAATTTTTATTGTGCAACAGATATTTTAAATTTTGAGATTGAAAATTTATACAAAGGCTATTATAAAGGTTTAATTCAAATCTATTTTGTACAATCAGGAGTAAAACATCATTATAAAGATATTCCGAATAATGAATTCTCAATTAAATATGATGATTTATGCAAAATTATTGATCCTACACAGAGTTTTGCTTTTGAAGTTGAATTTGAGAGTAAAAAGGTTGGTAAATTAACAGTTTCAAATGAGATAAGTCCGATTTTACCTTATGTAAAAGTTGATGAGTCAAAATTAGTAATTGTAGATGACAAATTCTATTATCCTGAATTACTTGAAAAACAAACAATTAGTTTTAAAAATATAAAAACTTCTTTGAGTGATAAAATAAATTCTAATTCTACAGGACCGTACAATTTAGGGAAATATTATGGTTTATATAATGTCATAATAGAGGAAGAAAAAAGATGCTCACTTACAAAATCTTTTATCTATCCGGAATTGGCATATAATTATGTTAATGATATCATAAATAAGAAAGACGAATTTCAATTTTGGTATGAAGGAGAAATCCGTGATGCTGTAAATTTGTCTCTTTATACATTTGGTGGCAACACAGAATTAACAAATCTTGATACGTCACAAATCAAAATTACACCAAATATGAAATTTGTATCAGAAACACCTAAGTTTCTACGTTGCCAAAGGATAGGTAATGCAGAATTATATGATTCTATTCTAGTTAATGAACAAATTTATACGATTTCAACCACTGATAAGTTATCCAAAATTACAATTACTGGCAACAAAGATTTTATTCCGGTTACAAGAACAGTAAAGTTGAAATCTTATCCAAATATTACCGGAGTTAATATTGACACGATAATGGATGCCACTTGTTATTATGATTCGGCAGTTGTAAAAGTTTCTGACATAGAAGGCGGTTTGGATAACGGATATAAATTCATGTTGAAAAAAGGTGAACAAGAATTTTGGAGTGAAAATAGCACAATGAAAATTCCTGCTACAATTTTCGGCGGAAATGAGCAAGAAGTAAAACTTTATGTTTATGATAAAGATAGTATTTCTGATGATACCGGTCGTGAAAAGCGTGCTTTTTCAACAAATATAAAATTCAAATACGGCGAAACTCTTGATATTATTGATACAAATGTAGTTGATTTACTGTGTTTTAATGATAATACCGGTAAAATTTTAATCACAGATTGGACACCAAAAAATGATGATATAAAATTTGAGG
>JAFXZT010000183.1 GCA_017541145.1 Bacteroidales bacterium
GCATATTGGCAAAATGAAAAAAGAAGAACTATACACACCACCTTTTACTGTATCGGCAGAGGCAATCAATCTTGTTGCTGAAATTTCGGCACAAGTGGAACGTTTTGCTATTCGGTTGGAACAATCTGACGGTCTGCTTTTACGAAAAGCAAACAGAATAAAAACCATACATTCATCTTTGGCCATTGAAGGCAACACACTTTCGGAAGAAGAAGTGAGAGACGTTATTAACGGGAAACAAGTTGTAGCTCCGTTGCGTGAAATTCAAGAAGTGAAAAATGCCATCAAAACTTACGAGTTGTATCCTACATTAGATGCTTTCAAGGAAACTGATTTGCTGAAAGCACATGGAATAATGATGCAGGCCTTGGTAGAAAATGCAGGACACTATCGTAGTGGTAGTGTAGGCGTATTCGGCAATCAAGGGCTTGTACATTTGGCTCCGCCATCGGCACGTGTTCCTCTGTTGATGGCAGACTTGTTCCGATGGCTGCGACACGCCCAAGACCATCTGCTAATTCGCAGTTGCGTGTTTCATTATGAATTTGAGTTCATTCATCCATTTGTTGATGGTAACGGACGAATGGGTCGATTGTGGCAGTCACTTATTTTGGGAAAACTCAACCCTGTGTTTGAATATCTTCCTATTGAGAATATGGTGTATTCCAACCAACAAAAGTACTATGAAGCGATTTCTAAAAGTACCAAGGCCGGTGAATCTGGACCTTTTATAGATTTTATGTTGGAAGAAATTCTCAAAACACTAAAAGCACATCAAGGAGAATTAAAAACTACACAGAAAACTACAGAGAAAACTACACAGAAAATTCTAAAAATAATGAAGTCTAATTCTTCTGTAACGATAGATTATTTGTGTGAAGCTTGTGGTTTGACTCGTGATGGCATAAACTGGAACATCCGAAAACTAAAAGAGCAAGGCAAGATTCGCCGAATTGGTCCAGATAAAGGTGGTCATTGGGAAGTGATTGAGAAATGAAAAACTGCTTGAGAAAGTTCCTGATAAAAAGTGACAGATGAATGTTTAGGGAATAAAATCAAACGGTTACAATTTGTAACCAGTTGAGATTGTTTGCCAAGCCTCCAAGAGAAATTATAAATGATTGAATTACAGTGAATTATATTTATGCTTTTTAAATGGTTTAGGTGGTTTCAAAATTTTGCAACCGTGAAAAATTTGTTATTAAACAAATCTTTTATTTTCATTTGAAAATAGGTTGAAAGTGTTATTTTTGTATGGTGATAATGTATTGTGTTTAATTGAAAAAGTTCGTGTTTAAGAAAAAAAACGCTGAAACAAATGGAAATACAGATAAAAGATAATAAAATTTTTGCTCCTCTAAAGGAAAAATGGCTTGTAAACAAACCTGAAGAAGTGGTAAGACAAACGTATATATGTCGATTGGTTGACGCATACGGATATTCTCTTGAACAAATGGCACAGGAAATGCAAGTGACAAACTCTCAGAGGGGACAAGGTGCTGCACGGGCAGATATTGTCATTTGGCGAAATAAAGAGGATAAGGACAAAAATAAATATCCTCTTATTGTTGTTGAATGCAAGGCTGAAACTGTTACGATACACAAAGAAGATTATTATCAAGGTATGAATTATGCGTCTTGGGTTCACGCAGATTTTTTTGTTACAACTAATTTAAAAGAAACCCGAATATTTAAGATTGTCAAGGGCGAGATTCCAGATAAGCTTGAAGAGGTTATTGATATTCCTGACGTAATAAAGGCGAACAATCAGAAAGAAATTGACAAATTATTGAACCAAACAAAAGCGTTTACTCGTGAGGAATTTTCCAGACTGCTTTTTAAGTGCCACAATATTATTCGCAACAATGACAAATTATCTCCAGAAGCCGCATTTGATGAAATAAGCAAGATATTGTTTATAAAAATAAGATTTGAACGCGACAATACGGGGAACCAGATATTTTCTTTGAAAACGTTTAAGAAGGATAAAGAAAGTTACGAGAGGTATAAGCCCAAGGGAGGTGAAGATTTTTATCAGTTTTTATTTACACAAACGAAACAACAGTTTGCGTCAGACCATCTTTTTGACGACAACGCCAAAATTGAGATTCGTGAAAATAGTTTTGAACAGATAGTGAAAGAACTAGAGATATATAATCTCTCTACGACATCCGATGATGTAAAAGGTATTGCATTTGAAAAATTTTTAGGAAAAACATTTCGTGGAGAATTGGGGCAATTCTTTACTCCAAGAACTATTGTAGATTTTATGGTTTCCATCCTTGACCCACAAGAAGGTGAATATGTCTGTGATCCATGTTGTGGGAGTGGTGGTTTTCTAATAAAAACCTTTGAATATGTCCGAGAACATATTGAGAAAGATGTGGAAGCACAAAAAGAAACTATAAAGCAGGATTGTTATGGCGAAAGCTATGAGAAACTTTCAGATAAAGGAAAACTGGAAATAGAGACAAAGGTTTCGAATGCTTTTACTCGTTTAAATGAAGAACTGAACATAAATAATGAGAAGGGACGATTGCGTTCGTTGTCGTTCGATTGCATTTATGGCACTGATGCAAATCCACGTATGGCACGTACTGCAAAAATGAATATGATTATGCACGGTGACGGTCATGGTGGCGTGCATCATCATGACGGACTTTTGAATGTTAATGGTATTTTTGAGAATCGCTTCGATATAATTCTTACAAATCCACCATTTGGAGCCAGAGTTGACAAGGAATTGAAAATATCTGAAGCCGATAGATTTACAGATGCAGAAAAAATCAAGGCATATATAGACCGATACGGAGATGCTTACAAAGATGCGTTGAAGCAAGTGAACGACAATGTTGGAAAGTCGTTATTAAGTCTTTATAAAATTGATAACGGTTTGACCGAGGTGCTTTTCATAGAACGATGTTTAAACTTGTTGAAGCCTGGCGGAAGAATGGGTATTGTATTGCCAGAAGGTGTATTGAATAATTCCAATCTTCAGAAAGTTCGTGAGTTTGTAGAAAGCAAAGCAAAAATATTGCTTATAGTTTCCATTCCTCAGGATGTTTTCATTGCTTCGGGTGCAACAGTAAAACCAAGTCTATTGTTTTTCAAGAAGTTTACTGAAAAAGAAGCGGAGGAATATGAAAAGATAAAAACAGATGCAACGGAGAGATTTGATGCAAAATATGCCGATGAATTGTCCAGCATAGAAGAACAACTTGAAAAAAGAGGAAAAGATGCCTTGTCAAAAGAGGAGAAGAAAGACTTGCTTGCCCAAAAGAAGCAGATTATGGAACAAAAACAATCTGAAATCAAAGCAGAAATCAAAGAAAAATTTGATTATGAGGTTCCAATTGCAGATGTACAAAAAGCCGGTATTAGTACAACAGGAGCTGTAATTGAAAATGAGTTGATACCATTGGCAGAGGAATTTACACCTTATAGAAAGGAAATGAAATTGTGGAATGTGCCAATAAAAGAGACCAAATATAATTTGTCAGACGATGGGAAAATGTATCGTGTTAGGATGACAAATAGTATTGTTTCAGAACCCGAAGTGTTTTACGGACTAAAAAAATAAGTAATATGACATCTGTTGATTATAAATACTTGAAATTCATAAGGTTTAAGGATGTCACTCAATGGGATCTGAAAAGGTATCTCAATGTTTCTTTCAAGTCTAAGTATGATATTGTCAAGTTGATTGGACATATCAATGAGGAAGGAAAAAAATATAACATCAGTGAAAAAAATAAAAAATATGGTATACTAGGTGTCAATAATCAAACAGGTATTTTTGATGCCTATACAGAAAAAGGAGAAAATATAAAACAAAAATATAAGAAGATGGAAGTAGGCTGGATAGCTTATAATCCATATCGTGTCAATGTTGGTTCAATAGGCATAAAAAAACAGGAGCATTACAACGACTATATAAGTCCTGCGTATGTTGTATTTAGTTGTTTACCCTCATTATACCCTGATTATCTTTTTATGGTGATGAAAACACCATTGTTTAATAAAATAATTAGGGATAATACAACGGGCTCTGTTCGTCAAAATTTATCATTTGATATACTTAAAGAATTATCCTTACCCAAGCCCGAATTTTCAAAACAGTTGGAGTTAGTGTCGGCATACAATGATAAGATTAAGCATTCGAAAGCACTTGAAAAACAAGCCGTACAAGTAGAACAAGATATCGAGGACTTTTTGTTGTCAGAGTTGGGCATTAAGCAAAAGGGGTACAAAGTATCCGAATCTGCCACGTCAATGGCAAACGAGCCGCCAGTTGAATATGTTGTAAGCAATCAACAAATTGCAGACCAAACAGATGTATACCATTGGGATGATGAAATAAAGAAAGAATATAAGCATCTGAAGTTTGTGAGGTTCAAGGATGTTGAAAGATGGGATGTATCATTTTTTTCTCATAAAAATAATATTGTAGGTATTTATGATACAGTTCTAATGAGTAAATGTATAGATAGTTTTATGCAAGACTTACAAGGAAATACATTGCGGATTGAAACATTTAATCATCCCCAAACTCTCTACCAATACATTGGAATGGAAAGCATTGAAAAAGAAACGGGTACACTATTAGAAGAAAAAATTGTAAAGGGCTCAGATATCAAGAGTCAAACGGTTCGTGTACCTACAGGGTTCTTTTTGTATGGAAAATTACGTCCATATTTGAATAAGTATTGGCACAATGAATCTGACAATAAAAACATTGTGTGTTCTTCGGAGTTTTTCGTGTTTTCAATTAAAAGCACCATTAACCCATACTATTTTAAGTATTATCTGGCATCAAGTGCTGTGCAACAGCAAATCGCAAATGCATATCGGGGAGCAAGAATGCCAAGAATTAACGAAGAAACATTTAAAGCAATAGAAGTTCCTATTCCACCAATTGACATTCAAAATTCAATCGTTGAACATATAAAAGAACAAAAAGAACAGATTAAACAAATGAAGCAACAGGCTGAAAAACTAAGAAAAGAAGCATTGGAAGAATTTGAAAAAGAGATATTTGAATAGGTATGGCTCGCAAAAAAATTATGACAATAATAAAGGCAAAGATCCTGCCCTATACATTAACCAAAGTTGGCGAAGCAAATATTGCAAGGTTGGAGAAACAATATCCTTATGACTTGATTGTTGAATGCATTGACATTGGTATAGCTTCCTATTTTGAATATGATAAAAACGGAGTACTAACTAAAGATTCTGTTGGTTTTTTCTTAAATAAACTTGGAGGTATATTACATAATAAATCACAATCACCAATAGACCAAGAAATATCCAGACTTTTGAATGTAGGCAAAAATAAATTCTCGTATTGGGACAAAGATAGAGCAGCTCAGATTTTACACGATTATGCAAATGAATTATTACAACATTGGAAAGAGAATGCGGTATTGTATGATTTAAAAGGTGAGGCAACTAGATTACTAAATAATTCGAGGAACTGGTCTCAATGGACAAATAATATGGAAGGCTGGATTTCGGATATAAAAAAATGGAGTGAAAAAGACACCGTTGCAATAGAGCAACATGAAACAATTCTGCCCAATGCTTTGTTTGAAGGTCTGTCTGCAAATTTCCAGTCTATATGCAAGCAAATAAATGCAAGCTATGAAAACAATTTATATGATTGTACCGCAGTCTTAATGCGTAGGTTGCTAGAAGCCTTGTTAGTATTATCTTATCAAAAGGCAGGCATTGAATCCGAAATAATAGACCCCAAGGGTAATTTTCATATTTCTCTTGACCGAATGATAAAAAATGCTACACAGAATATCACATTGGCATTATCGGCAAATACCAAGAAAGATATGTCATTGTTTAAAGATTTAGGTAATTATTCTGCTCATAAGATTTGGTATAATTGTACACAACAAGACATAAAACCACATATGTTTAAGTACAGAGCCGTTATTGAAGAATTATTGTATAAAGCAGGAATGAAATAAGAAAATTAAATATGCGACTGAAGTCATTATACATTAAAGATTATAAGAATATCAAAGACCAGACATTTGATTTTTCTGCCAATACTGGATACATTGCCCTTATTGGTTTGAATGGTTCTGGCAAGAGTAACTTACTTGAGGCAATAAGTTTGATCTTTGATGAGTTATATGGAATTCCATCTACGGAACGAGTAAACGGCTATATAATTACTTTTCAAATAGCAGGGGGAGAATATACCTATAGGACAGTAGATGATACCGATGAGCATAACATCATTCCTTTAAATAGAGGAAGAAATCAACGGCTTCCGTCATCTGTTGTCGCATGCTATAGTGGTGAAGATTTAAGATTGTGGAATATGGCATATGAAAAATATTATATGCAATATTTCAAAAAAGCAGTAGATAATAAAATAACGATTCCACAATTAGTATACATAAATAAATATTGCTGGGACATTGCATTGATGTCATTAATGTGTTCTGAAAAAGAAAGTATTAAATATTTCTTAAAGGAAATATTTGATATTGATAATCTCAATAATGTTAAAGTAAGATTATCTTTTGGCAAACCAGATAATTTCAAAAATCATAAGGCAATGGAATGGATAAAACGAATTAAAGAAAATTGCCTAGATGAAAATGGACAGGCGACAATGAATTCTATTTTATCTTATGAAATTCCTTCATTTGATAAGCAATCTAAAGAAAAAACATTTTTCAATAATCTTTATTTGTTATCTCAACCCAAAAAGAATACTAAAAAAGGTAATCGTATAGACAAATACATAACAGAAATAAATATAGAGAGCAATGGAATATCGTTTAACAATTATAGCGAAGGACACAAAAAATTGATTCTTATTGAATGTATTACTCAAGTATTAGGAGATGATTCTTCGTTGTTACTTTTAGACGAACCAGACGCTCATATCCATATAGAATTAAAGAAAGATTTATTAGAATGTATTGAGAGATTTGAAGGACAAACAATTCTTACTACCCATTCTCCTGTTTTCTCAAACGAAATTCAACGGTCGCATAAAGATAATTTGTACTTGATAAGAGATGGCAAACAAATAAATGCAGACATTGTTAACAAATTAACAGAATTATCAGGTGGAGAATTAGATTTTATAAGAGGTTCTAGCGTTGTTGGTTCTAAATACATACTAGTCGTAGAGGGAATTTCTGATGTTAGATGTTTGACAAAAGCCATAGAAGTATGGTCAAATACAAATCCTAAATATAAGAAATTAAACGCGATTAAATTTCTATCTGCAGGGGGGACAGGCGATGTTAAAGAAATATTTACTGATGTTCTATTTTCTCAAATTGATTATATAGAAAAAGTAGTATTTCTGTTCGATAATGACGGAGCTGGAATTGTAGGGCGTGATAAAATTGAGGAATTAAAAAAAGAAGATGAATATAGGGAATTTGCTCCTAAGATAGAGGCAATATATTATAAAGATGATATCTCAAATAAATTTGAATTAGAAGATTTATTCCCGAAAGAAGTGTATAAACATATTGTCGATAGACTTCATGCATATGAAACATACAGAGATTTTAAGAATAAAACGACAGGGACTGCATCAGAAATCAAAGACTATATCAAAAAGAATGCATACACATTTAAGGAAGAGTGGTATGATGATTTCAAATCGGTATTAGATAAAATACTTAATGTGTTTAATTTATAGACAATAATAACATATTCGAAAGTTGCAAATTTTTAATATCTTATAAGATGGACGGAACTACAATACAAAAATATTTTCAGCAAGAAGCATTGTCAATGCTTGATGCTTATAAAAACTTTGAAACCCTAATACCCTCACCTAAAGGTTCTGGTGCTGAACATAAAGGCGAGGATGGAAGATTTGTGGAGAATCTTATCCGCAGTTTTCTATCTAAATATCTACCTAAAGAACTTGAGGTCCTAACAGGTTTTATTGCTCGGCCAGCGGTAAAAGTTGGGAAAAATGACAGGAACAGAAAAAAAGAAAAAGACAGCCATTCAACTCAACTAGATATAATAATATACAATAGTGCACATTATCCTGTGTTTCTAAGGAGTGATGACACTGTTATTGTGCCGCCTGAAGGAGTAATTTGTATTATTTCCGTAAAGAAAACCCTGAATGATAGTGATATTGAACATGAATTACATGCTCTTAAAGAGGCCTCTAAATTATGTAGATGTGGAGATTTAAGAGGTCCATACCTCGCATTGGTGTCCATGGATAATAATATAAACAAACAAAATCCAGATACTTTTGATTGGATTTTTAATAAGATGAAATTGATTTATGAGAATGATGATAATTTGGGGTTTGATGACATGGTTGGTTATATTGGAGCATTTAAGCATTGGGGGATTTTTAAAGCTAGACCTACAAAAGAAAATCCAAAAGATGCAAGATATGTGATGTTCAAACATGACGAAGAAACCGAGAATCATCTAGGGTTACAATTTCTCCTTACGGGAATACTTAGTGTTTATTATGATTGTTCACGAACAAACATAATTAGGCCAGGCTTTACATCATTTCCAAGCCACAGGCCTCATGATAGAGAACTTGGAATAATTCAATCAAAAACTCCAGCAAAAATAACCGATTAATATGTCACTGAATAGGATTTGGATTGCCCTTTGATAATGTGAAAAGATAAAGCTATGCTGATGCACACTATAAAATGAATAAAAACTTGTAATATGAAAATCAAAGAAATACACATTGAGAACTTTCGTTCTATAAAAAACGAAACAATTGTAATGGATAAGAACTGCCTAATTTTACTCGGTAAAAACGAGGCAGGGAAAAGCAATGTACTCAAAGCAATAGCAGCTCTTTTCGGTCAATATACTTTGACGGTAAAAGACCAACGGAAGAAGATAAATAATGAGAAAATACAAACTCGACGCATTTACATAACCTTTGAATTTGAAGAAGATGATGTTCTGAGAATCAAAGAGTCTTTGTTGAAAAAGTATGCAACAATTAAAGATATTACGTTCAAGGAAGGTAAAACTCTTAATGACTTTATTCAAGCAGAAATTTCTTGTATTCTCTATGAAGTGATTGTTGCAAATAATGCCAAGCCAGCATTTAATTATCCTAAAGAAAAACAATCAAATGTCATTCCAGAAAAAGACGTGTATCAGAGTGGAACAATTATTTCGTTTCAACCACAAGGAAACAAAATAGACTTAAGAGATTTACTTTTAGTAGAAATACAGAAAATATACTCTGAGAAACCATATAAATGTATTTTTTGGCATTATGATAATAATTTGTTGTTGCCAGATCAAGTGGCAATAAATCAGTTTACGACAAATCCATCGCAATATAAATCGTTAGAGAATATATTTATAATGTGTAATAGAGCAAATGTTGCACAAGAGTTTAAAGAAGCTTACGAACAAGATGGCGATTATTTCAATCTATTGGATCAGGTTTCAAAAGAGGTGACAAAAGTATTTCGCAAAATATGGAAAGACTTTAGGAGCACTTCTATTGAATTAACTCCAGATGGAGGCAATATATTAATCAAAGTGACAGATAATGCAAAATATTCATTTACGGATAGGAGTGATGGTTTCAAGAAGTTTATTAGCATATTGCTGAATCTTTCTACACAATCCCGTTCTGGTAAAATAGGAGAACGCGACATTATACTAATTGACGAGCCCGACCAAAGTTTATATCCAACAAGTGCCAAATATTTAAAAGAAGAATTGCTAAAAATAGGCGAAAAATCAAGAGTGATATATGCAACACATTCGCAATATATGATTGACTCAGATTGTTTGGACCGTCATTTAATTGTTGAAAAGAATACTGATATTACAACTATTCATAAAAAAACAGAGAACGCTGAATTCTCTGATGATGAGCTTTTGCGTAATGCCATAGGTAGTAGTGTTTTTGAATGTATTCAAGAGAAAAATATTATTTTTGAAGGATGGTTAGATAAAGAATTATTCAAAAAGTATACAACACAAGATGACTTTAAAAATATAGGTAAAACCTTTTTGCATGGCATATCAGGGGCAGAAATTCTTGCTTCTATCTTGATTTTAGCAAATAAAAAATTTATAATTGTTGCTGACTCAGACAAAGCATCCTCTGATAAAAGAAAAGTTTTCGAAAAAACATATCCAGAACATATTGATTGTTGGCTTGCTTATGGAGATGTTGACAATAGTATTTCTACATTAGAAGATTTCGTCGAAAGTTCTGTAATTGAAAAAGTTATAAAAGAAAATGGCTATCCTAACTTTAAATATAACAACAATAAAAATGCAATTGATAATATTGAACTTTGTGCAAAAAACAAAGAAGAAAAGCAAAAGATAAAAAGACTTATTATAGAGTCAATTTCTAAAAAAGAAAATATAAAATTATCCTATGCTAAATTTCTTAAAACTCTAAATGAAAAGATACAAGTTTTATAATATCAAATATCCAATTATAATTGTTCGTAAATAAACAAACTATAAAAAATAATGAGATAAGATTCAAGAGCATTAGTTTGGTTCTGTAGACCGCAAATAAAAAGAAGGACTATGGAATCGCAAACAACAGAATATAAAGAACAATGGCACGATGAAATAATAAAAATATAATTCTTTACTATACTAATTATGCCCAACACAGAAAGCAACATAATAATTTATAACTCAATCGACGGCAAGGCGTCGGTTGCACTGTACGCCAAAGATGGCAAGATTTGGCTGAATCAAATGCAAATGGCAGAACTTTTTGCCACCTCTAAGCAAACCATCAGTTATCATATCTCTAATATACTAAAAGAGAATGAATTAGGAGAAAATTCAGTTGTCAAAGAATATTTGACAACTGCTTCTGATGGTAAACAATATAATATCACCTTTTACTCTTTAGAAATGATATTGGCGGTAGGATACAGGGTAAAAGGCAAACGAGGCACGCAGTTCCGCCAATGGGCCACTCGGCATTTGTCGGAATATTTGGTCAAAGGTTTTACTATGGACGATGAACGCTTGAAAAATCCTAATGGTCAGCCTGATTATTTTGACGAACTCTTAGAGAGAATTCGCGATATTAGGGCCTCGGAAAAGCGTTTTTATCAGAAACTTAGGGATTTGTTCTCCCTTAGTAGCGATTACGAAGCACGCGAAAAAGCAACGCAAATGTTCTTTGCCGAGACACAAAATAAACTGCTTTATGCGGTAACTCACAAAACAGCGGCTGAAATAATTGTATCACGTGCCGATGCTCAAAAAGCGAATATGGGCTTGACCTCGTGGAAAGGTTCCATTGTTCGAAAACAGGATATTGTTATTGCAAAAAACTATCTTAATGAAGATGAGATTGACACTCTGAATCGATTGACAACGTTGTTTCTTGAATCGGCAGAATTGAGGGTGAAGGAACGGAAAGACCTCAATTTGAACTTTTGGCGAAACAATGTTGATGGTCTGCTTTCATATCATGGAAAAGATGTTTTGCAGGGTAAAGGAAGTATCTCGAATGCTGAAATGGAGGAGATGGTTTCGGTGGTTTATGAAAAATTTGATGAGCGAAGAAAAAAAATTGATGCTTTACAGGCCGACCAAGATGATATGAAAATGCTTGATGAGATTCTTGAAAAGACAAAAAATCATTGATTTACGCAGAAATACGTTGGCAAGAACTTTTCTTTCAAAAGAAAAAGTAACAAAAGGGACCGCAAAATTCTCGTCTAATTTACAAACTGAATAAAAAAGAAATCATATTTTTGTTTAGATTATGAAAATTGACATGGCAGAATCGCAAACAACAGAATATAAAGAACAATGGCACGTGTTCAAATGCCACGTAAACAAGTTGACCAATTAGATGAACTAGTAAATGACCAAGTAAAATCTCCGCAACTTACTGATAATGAAAGAAAAGTATTTTCTTTACTCAAGGAACGTGACCAAGTAAATACTGGTTACATTGCCCAACAATTGAATTTGTCTTATTCCACAGTAAAACGTGTACTTCGTACGCTAAAGCAACGTGATATGATTTATCGTGTAGGAAGTGATAAGTCGGGGTATTGGCGGATAAAAGAA
>JAFXZT010000184.1 GCA_017541145.1 Bacteroidales bacterium
GGTGTTCACAGCAAAGACGAATTGATAATTTCAGAAAAAGAAGAACTTTCACTTTTTGAACAAGAGCAAGATGAATTGCAAGGTAAAACACGCAAATTCAAATATGAGCGTCACAACGCGGGAGCTATCATGCCGACATATTACATGATTCGTGTTAAGTCGTTCGATGACAATGTAAAAACCGCGATGGACGAATGGATGGAATTTTTGAAAAATTCAGAAATTAAATCAGACACAAAAGTTCCGGGATTGATTGAAGCAAAGGAAGTTATGAAATTTGATAGGATGTCAAAAGAAGAGCAAAATGCTTATATTCGACATCTTGACGCTGTTGCAAACGAAAAGGAAGCAATTCTCACCGCAAAAATTTGGGGCAAGATAGAAGGACGTGCTGAAGGCGAAAAAATCGGTATCGAAAAAGGTATTTCTCAACGCAACAAACAAATCGCTACCGAAATGAATAAACAAGGTTTATCTGTTGAAATGATTTCTACGATTTTAAAACTTTCAAAAGAAGAGGTAGAGAAATTGTTAATCTCATAACAATTTCATTGCAAGTTGTGCCGGATTTAACTCAAAAAAAACGGAAAACACAGATCGCAAATAATCTGTATTTTCCGTTGTAAGAAATGCAAAACTTGTACTTTTATAAATACAAATATTTAGAAAACTATCCTAAATAATTTGTGACATTCTTTTCGATACGAGATGCGATGTCAGAAAGATCTGCTTTCTGGAATCTTTCGCCTGTGATATGTTCGTAAAGTTCGATGTAACGGTCTGAAATTCCCGCTACAATTTCATCAGTCATTTCAGGAACTTTCTGACCTTCTTTACCTTGGAAACCGTTTGCCATAAGCCATTCGCGAACAAACTCTTTTGAAAGTTGTTTCTGAGCTTCACCTTTTGCAAATCTCTCTTCGTAACCTTCTTTGTAGAAATATCTTGAAGAATCCGGAGTGTGGATTTCGTCGATAAGAACGATTTTACCGTCTTTTTTACCGAATTCGTATTTCGTATCTACGAGAATAAGACCGCGTTTTGCAGCTACTTCGGTACCGCGCTCAAAAAGTTTGTATGTAATTTCTTCGATTTGAGCATAATCTTCAGCCGAGATAAGACCGCGTTTTATGATTTCTTCTTTTGAAATATCTTCATCGTGTCCTTCAGCAGCTTTGGTTGTCGGGGTGATGATAGGCTTTTCAAATTTCTGATGTTCTTTCATGCCGTCCGGAATCTTAACGCCGCAAATTTCGTGAACTCCTGATTTGTAAGTTCTCCAACTTGAACCTGTAAGATAACCACGAATAATCATTTCTACGGGGAAAGGTTCGCATTTTACTCCAACTGTTACCATAGGATCGGGAGTAGCGAGTTTCCAGTTAGGAACGATATCTGTTGTCAAATCCAAAAATTTGGCAGCAATCTGGTTGAGGATCTGACCTTTGTAAGGAATACCTTTTGGTAATACAACATCGAATGCTGAGATTCTGTCTGTTGCAACCATCACCAATTTTTCGTCGTTGATGTTGTAAACATCACGTACTTTGCCGTGATACACGTTTTTCTGTCCATTGAAATGGAAATCAGTATTAACCAATGCTTTTGACATAATGATTGAATAAAATTATTGTTTTATTTGTTTTTATCTTCTTCTGTTTTACGCTGCATATAATTTTCAAAATCAGTATCGTAAGCGTCGATAATTTTCTTTACGAGTTTGTGTCTTACAACATCTGTTTTTGAGAATTGTACAAACGAAACACCTTTGATACCGCGAAGGATCCGCTGTGCATGTACCAAACCGGAATCTCTTTTGTTTGGAATATCAATTTGGGTTTCGTCGCCTGTTACTATAAATTTGGAGTTCTCGCCCATTCGGGTAAGAAACATCTTGAGTTGCGAAATTGTAGCATTTTGAGCCTCATCAAGTATCACGATGGATTCTGCAAGTGTACGTCCGCGCATAAATGCCAATGGAGCTATCTGTACAATGCGCTCGGCAATCATATCTTCAAGACGACGCTGTGGAATCATATCGTTGAGAGCGTCGTAAAGTGCCTGCATGTAAGGATCGAGTTTTTCTTTCATGTCACCGGGCAAAAATCCGATTTTTTCACCGGCTTCCACCGCAGGACGACAGAGAATTATACGTTTTACCAAACCGGTCTTCAATGCTTTTACTGCCAGAGCTACAGCAAGATATGTTTTACCCGTACCCGCCGGACCTGTTGCAAAAAGCAAATCGTTACGGTCGAACTCTTTCACCATTTTTACTTGAGTTTCGGTTCTCGGACGTATCGGCTGTCCTTGCAACGAAAATACTATCGGTTCGCCACCTCCGGCTGTAAGTTTTGCTTTGGCGACATCGTTGCACAACAAACTGTCGAGAACTGCATCGGTAAGTGTATTGTATGTAGCGTAATGCTGTTTTATCTTGTTTAATAGTAAAGAAAATCTTTCTACCTCTTCGGTTTCACCAAGAATTTTGATTTCGTTGCCACGTGCTACAAGTTTTATTTTGGGAAACATCGCACGTATGCGTTCCAAACGTTCTTCGTTAACACCATAAAAATCAATCGGATCAAGATTATCTAAATCTATTTTTGTCTCCATAAATTTATAAAAGTCTTTTCTTTTTTAATTGTTAATACCTCAAAACATGTTCTCCGGGAAAAGTCCGCGATCACGTTTCTTTTTCAGCTTCCAAAAGTACGAAAAATCTATCATCGGCAAAGCTAAAAATTTATTTTCTCCATAAATTGTACCGTAAGCAAATTTTACTCCTGCCTCTATCATTACTCTGCGCCTCATTCCGAAATATGCGTAAAGAAAGATTTTGTTTTCTACCGAGAAATCTTTTACACCCCAATCCACTGAATAAAAATCACAGTCAACCAACATATTGAAATAGTCTCCAATATGAAAATCCAAGTCAACACCGGCAAACCAAACTATTGTATCAAGACAAACTACTGTCTCACGATACCAAATCATTTTGTCAACCGGAGGCATTGTAGCATCTTTACTTATTTTGAACGAATTTTTGATACCGGTTCTCAAAGTAAACAGGAAATTGGAAGGATTGCAGGAAGTACGTTTTTTTAGTAAAAAACTTACACGCAACTCGTTACGCATTGTTACCACGTTGGGAACGGTACATGTATCTGAGATATAATCGGGTTTGTGATCCTGAATGCTTTTGAAAAGCATTGTCGGGTAGTTAATATTGTGAACAGTACCAAAAAAGATGTCACGCTCACGGAAAAATCCGTTATCGTTTTTCGACGGTTTCTTATACCAAAGATGTTTTACTCCGGCGTTCGGAAGTTTCCAATCAGCAAAAATACTTGAAAATACTTCTGTTTTTTTTCCGACGCCGTATCTTGTAGGCGAAAAAAGCGATATTTCAAATTCACGTTTATCGATAGTAAAGGCTGTAGGGCGGCTCTGAAACGGAATTTGTGATTTCACAAAGTCTGTCACAAAAAATAATAATGCAAAAATCAATAACTTTTTCATATCAATTACCATCTTTTGTCTCTTGCTCTTGAAATCTGTACACCGATACTGCCCATTATTCCCGAATTGTATGACACGGGCGCAATTTTTTCTACGTAATTGTTGAATGTATTTACAAAAGCTCCTATATCAAGCAATATATGTTTGTAATACACACCACAACCACAGAGAATATAACCCTGAAGTTTGTTAGCATTATATGGGAAAAGATCGATTTTTCTTGGTCCCGGCGGTTCTCCCCGGTCGTAATCTTCTTTTACAGTTCTGTCTTCGCTAAACATCCATGCCGGAGCTACTCCTACATATCCGTAAAAACGCGGATGTGCACGATGTTCGGTTGATATTTTGAATTTTATAGGGAAAATGAGATTACTGAATTTTACATCCACATCGTAATTTACTTCAAGAGCCATATTTCGGTCATGAATTGTACCACCGCCTCCAAGATAACCGATTCCGATTGTCCAATACTTGTTGCGATGGAAACGGTAAGCATAATTCATCTCGTAAAAATAATTCACCAACGGATCTACATAACCGTTGATTTCACGATTTCCGGTATGCATCTTAGACCACACAGCACCGCCTTTCATGGTGAATTGTTGTGCAGTAGCTCCTCCTGACACTATGACCGACAGAATTGCTATTATTACAATTTTTAATCTCATAATCTATTTTTAACGGCGGCGGTGACTATGATGACGATATGTTTTGGAACCTCTGTTGTGCATGAAAATAAGTCCGGCTGATATCGAAAATACTTGATTCCTCAATATCTTGTTTTCGTACATATTTTTGGTTTTGTTTTCCACAGAAAAGAATCCAAGTTTATAATTTGCCATTACAAAAAGATCAAGACCTCCGGAAATTGCTGTCTGATAACCGATTCCAAAATATGCGCCAACATCATACGGACGTAATTTATTTACAAAACTATACGCAGTATCTGCCACTGTATGTGTATTTTCCTCACGAGTAACTGTATCGGCTTTCCATGTAAGACTTGCTTTGGTAGCTATCGACACAAACGGACCGGCTTGTGTAATAAAATCACCGTATTTTTGTTTCCATGTAATCGGAATCATCACATAATCAATATCTCTCTTTTCGGTGTAGATAACACGAACCTGAGCTCTTACATATTCGTCTGTCTTCACTTTTACTCCTTGTTGGGAATAAATAGCACCGAGTTCCAGATACGAATCGTAGACCAAAGGGATGTCTAACAATATACCCGGACATATTCCAATTCTGCTCTTAGAACCTTCTATTCTGTCTTTTCCTACCAAATATGAGAAATTGGCTCCCATGGTAAATCCCATATTAAGTCCCTGTGCAAAACTGCTGATACCAAATATGCAAAGCAGAGCTGCTATTATTAATTTCTTACGCATATAATTCGTTTTTTATTTTTGATTAATAGCTATTATCTATAATAACGGAATTTATGTTTTGTAATTATATCCGAGGTTAAAAAACCTCAAAAATAATACCGTAAATGTATGTATTATTTTTTTACAATTATTACCAAATCAATTTTTTTTTTCATTCCCCAACTTTTTTTCTTAATCCTCATCCGCCCAAGTGCGACCGGCTTGAGAATAAACCCGCCATTTTTCGATAACTTCTGCCATATCCGCCGGAATTTCTGAATCGAAACTCATGATTTTGCCGGTACGCGGATGCTTGAATTCCAAGGTTTTGGCGTGAAGTGCCTGTCGGGGCATTATCTCAAAACAATTGTCAACGAATTTTCGGTATTTGGCAAATGTTGTTCCGCGAAGTAGTTTGTTGCCGCCGTAAACATCGTCGTTGAAAAGCGGATGATTTTTACTTTTCATGTGTACACGTATCTGGTGAGTACGTCCGGTTTCGAGTTTACATTCTATCAATGTTACATAACCGAAACGCTCAAGTACGCGATAATGTGTAACAGCCGGTTTACCTATACCGCTCTCTTCCGGAAAAATTGCCATACTCTTGCGGTCGCGGGGATTACGTCCGATATTGCCGCTGATTGTGCCTTCCTGCTCCTCGATGTCGCCCCAAACCAAAGCTTGATAACGACGGTTAACAGTATGATAAAAAAACTGTTTTGCAAGATTTACTTTTGCAGCTTCGTTTTTGGCAATTACCAAAAGTCCCGAAGTATTTTTATCAATACGGTGGACAAGTCCCGGACGTGTATCGTTGGTATCAAAATGATTGTTTTCGCCGATGTGGAACGCCAAAGCATTTACCAAAGTTCCGGTAAAATTGCCGTGCGCAGGGTGAACCACCATTCCGGCAGGTTTGTTAACAACAATTACATCCTCGTCTTCGTAAACGATATTCAAAGGAATATCCTCAGGCTCAAGTTTGAAATCGAAATGCTCTCCCGGCAACATCACGGAAATTTCGTCTCCCGGATGTACACGGTAATTGCTTTTCTGAGGTTTGCCGTTTACAATGATACAACCTTCTTTGGCAGCTTCCTGAATTTTGTTTCTGGAAACTCCGGCAAGTCGATTGTCCAAAAATTTGTCAATACGCTCAAGTTCTTGTCCTTGATCCACTACTATATGATAACGCTCTGTCATCTTACCATTTCCATGGTCGATAACTTCGCTTTCCAATTCTTCGTCAGATTCTGTATCTATTTCGTCAAATTCCTCTTCTTCTACCATTTTGTGTATTAAAATTACTTTTTTTTACTACTAATATTTTGATTCTGATTATCTTACAATCAAAAGTTTCTCTCTGCAATATATCTTGCCCGATACCACGAGATACATCCCCGCTGGCAAATCCGAAACGTCAATTTCTGTAGTTTGACTGTTAATAATCAATGATTTTACTTTCCTTCCGTCAATAGAATAGATATCTATTGGTATTTTAACGCAATCCGCACAAGAAAGTTGCAATGTAATATAATCTGAAGCCGGGTTCGGAAAAATTTTTACTGTTTTTTTAACAGTTTTATTGTTGTCAACAACCTCATTAACAGGAGTTTTCAGATAACCGAAAGTCGGACGTATCATAATTTGCCCCGATTCGGAAGATTTTTTCCATGTACCGCCAAGATTATAAAACTTATTATTAGGAACTGCTGTATTTTTATCAAATCCCAAAGCCAAAATCTGTGGATAAAGCTTTTCCCAACCTATAAAAAATGTATCTGTCACTTGAATAAGTTCGTCAAATGGTACAAATACAAATTGATTTGTCTTGTCTTTTGGTACGGCAACATTGTCTTTGGAATAAATTTCCGTACTTGGCAAACCGTTTACACAATTCCAAACTTTCAGATTGAAAAATCCGGCTTGAGCATCATTGAAAACAGGACAAAAATACATGTTGACACCGTTGAGTTTGTCGGGCTTGAGAGTTACAAATCTTACAGCACAAAATCCGCCCGTACTTCCTTCTCCATGAAGTCCATAAGCAGCTTCGGCAGTGCCGTCGTCGTAAGCATAATAATTGTAGAACTCCTTCCCTACCGTTATTTGATTGTTGCCCGCAAAATCCATGGATGTAACATCGCTTACAAGTTTTACGGTTACCTCATAATTGGCTGACGAATCCAATTTGGAATCAAAGATATACAAAAATTCCGAATTGGTATTTACAAAATCCATATAACCCGGCATATTGAATGTTCCAAGTGCAAATTTATCATCTACGCCATCGTGAGTCAATGTTAAATTTATGGAATCCAACAGCCTTGCTTTATCATCATTGTTACGATAATTAATTGTATATTGCGGCGTTACGGGTTCGGGATTAAATTTATAATGTTGCCACGGTACCGACTGATAATCACCGACTTTTAAGACCGGAAGCGCAGTAAGCGAAACATCATTATAAACCGAATCGGCTTCATTACGGTTTTTATCGAGTTTTACATAGTCAACCATCCAAAAATCGCAATTGCTTACCAAATCGGGTTGCAACGACGACCCAAGACTGAAATAATTTCTAAATCTGAATCGAAAACCTTTTTGAAGAAATTTTCTTTCACTGATATTAATTATTTCCTGTTTGAAAAAATTGTATTGTGCACCTTCATATCTTTTTACTGTTGTCCACTTATCATCAAGAGGAGAATAGAAGTCAAGACAAAGAGAATCAGTAGATTCCGGTCTGTCGCCGTAGCCTCCGCCTTGATAATAAAAACTGAGGTAAACTGATTTTTCGTTAGGATAATACAAATTAATAGGCTTGGTTTCAACAGTATCACCGGCGCAAACGCTACCGTAAGAGGCTGATTTATAAAACTTTTTATCAGTATCAAGAGCGTCAAAAACCAAAGCTCCGATGCTCGGCGGATTTTTGGGCAAGTTGGTGGAAATATTTGTTCCCTTGTTTACCCAAAGATTTTCATCGGGAAAGTCTGTACAATAAGAAAAGTCATCAAAAAATGGAATTTCCAGAGTATCAGACAATTGCAAAGAATAAGTTTCGGAAGAAAATGCAGAAAAATTTACTGATGACAAAATCACCAATAAAAATACTATTCTTCTGAAAAACTTATTCATATTAATATAAAATTAGTTTAGAAATTATCAATACCGTTGTCCAATGCGTCAACATCACTGTCAGAATCGGAATTGCTATCGTCGAGATAATCGTAAGAATCATCTCTCAAGCGGTCTTCGCTACGTTCAGAAACCACAAGGTCGATAACATCGCCTTTTACAAGTTCCTTACCTTCAGAGATTTTAGCACCTTTGAAACGAGCTTCAATAACATAATCATTGAAACGCCCCGGCTGTTTTGTAACCTTACCCAACAACAATCCGCAAGAAATAAGCTGCTGTTGAGCATCAACAAGCGACATCTTTACAACACGCGGCATTTTGGTAGGTTCTTTAGACCATGCTTTGTATGTCAAAAATATTTTTCTATCTTCTTTTACAGAATATCCTGCCGGAGGAATTTGTCCGCCGGGAACAATTGTACCGGGTTTTGCGCTGCTTGTATACACAGAATCAGATATTTCATAATCCAAACCTCTGTCTTTGATTAATTTTATAGCCTCATTAATAGAGAGACCTTCCACCGAGGGCACGCTTACTTTTTTGGAATGACGTGTGTACGCTTTCAAAGAGAAGAAAACTATAATAAAAAATAAAATAATTGAAACTACAAGAATGCAGATATTTTTGATGAAATATGCCGAAACAAAAAATTTGCCCCAGGCTTTCATTTTGTCTTTGAAAGTGTTACTGTTTTCCTGTTCCATTTTGATAATGATATTTTTAGATATTTTTTAGAGTCGCAAATTTAGATAAGAAAATCCAATTATGCAAGAAATAATTTTTTTGATAAAAAATATTAAAAAAAACTTTGTACTATTAATTAAAATTATAATATTTGTAATCTGAAAAATAAAACAATGCGAATTACTAAAATGGAATATTAAGTATATGGCTGTCAATAATATATCCGAAATAATATTAATTGTAGATGATACACCCTCAGTTACAGCATACGTGCAGTCGGTACTTGAGGAGAAGGGTTATCGTGCTTTGGTTTCGAATATAGGAAACGAGGCAATGGTAATAGCCAACGAGCATAGACCCGACCTTATTTTGCTGGACATCATGATGCCAGATATAGACGGATACATGGTTTGCTCGCAGCTGAAAGCCAACGATAAAACCAAAGATATTCCAATTATTTTTATGTCGGCTCTTAACAGTTCGTTCGACAAAATTAAAGCTTTTAAATGCGGCGCGGTGGATTATATCACCAAACCTATTCAGCCGGAAGAACTTATGGCAAGAGTAAGAACTCATCTTACAATCGGCAACCTTAATCGCGAACTAATTGCGACAAACCGCGATCTCGAAGAAAAAATCAAGGAAAGAACCCAAAGTTTGGAAGATTCCAACAACAGGATGAAAACTTTAAATTTCCAATTGGAACAAACACTTTTCAAATACAAAGAAGCCAAAGAAAAAGCCGAACTCGCTGAAAGAACAAAGTCGGAATTTCTTGCAAATATTTCTCACGAAATTCGCACACCAATGAATGCGATTATCGGTTTTACAGATTTGGTGAAGGACAACGATGATGCCGCTCAGCGTAACGAATATCTCGCTTATATCAAAAACAACGCTATAAAATTGTTGTCGATTCTCAATAATATTTTGGATTTTTCAAAAACATTGTCGGGAACGGCTACTCCCAATTTTTACAAAACTAATATTGCTGAGGTTCTCAATACTGTTTACAAAAAAAATATACAGGAAGCTCAAGCTAAAGATCTCGAAATCATAATCAACAACAAAAATCCTGATGATTTTCATATTATAACCGATCATAATATGCTCTGTCAGATTTTGGATAATTTGGTTAACAATTCTCTGAAATTCAGTAAAGACGGCATCGTAGAGATTGGAGCGTCGAGTATGGACAATCAGGCGATTTTTTATGTAAAAGACAGTGGTGTCGGCATTACTCCGGAACAATATGACAAAATTTTTAAGCCATTTGAGCCGGGAGAAAATACTTACACAAAATCACACAGCGGTACAGGTATAGGTTTGGCATTAGTAAACAGTTATGTATCGTTGTTGAAAGGTGATATTTGGTTTGATTCGTCGCCGGGTATCGGTACAATTTTTTATGTATCGTTACCGATAAATCAAGATGTTAAAAGAGAAAAAATAGATTACCAAGGTACCAAAGTACTTATAGGCGAAGACGAAGATGTATCATTTATTTTACTAAACGAAATACTTCAGCCGCAAAAAATAAATGTAATAAGAGCCAAAACCGGCAAAGAATTGTTTGAACTTTTCCGCAAAAATCCGGATGTACAGCTTATCATTTCCAACCTCCAATTACCACAGATGAGCGGTTTGGAAGCCATGAAACTGATAAAAAAGATGAGTCCGCAAGTAACTACAATAGCGCAGATACCGTATTTTTCGGCAGAAGACAAACGCTCTTATACATTCTCCGGTTGCAGCGGATTTATCGACAAGCCGGCTAATGCTCAACAAGTAAAAGATATTTTAAAGAAATATATATCAAAAATTGAAAATTAATAAATAAATAAAATTCCAAAATAACATTTTAAATAATTAAATAAAACAAATGGAACAAAAACAGATAGACCTCAAAGCTGCTGACAATGTGAGATTGTTGGCTGCCGCAATGGTAGAAAAAGCTAAATCAGGTCACCCGGGCGGTGCTATGGGTGGTGCAGATTTTGTGCACGTATTATTTTCAGAATTCTTGAAATTCGACCCGAACGATCCGGAATGGGACAACAGAGACAGATTTTTCCTTGATCCGGGACACATGAGCCCGATGCTCTATTCTATTCTTACACTTATCAACAAGTTCTCTTTGGACGACATTAAGAACTTCCGTCAATGGGGCAGCGTAACACCGGGTCACCCTGAACGCGATGTAAAACGCGGTATCGAAAATACTTCCGGACCTCTTGGTGTTGGTCACGCTCTTGGTATTGGTGCTGCTATCGCTCAAGAATTCCTCGCTGCAAGATTCGGTAAGAGAGTTCAACACAAGACATACGTTTACATTTCTGACGGTGGTATTCAAGAAGAAATTTCTCAAGGTGCAGGTCGTATCGCAGGTTACCTCGGTTTGAAGAACCTTATCATGTTCTACGATTCCAACAAGATTCAACTCTCTACAGCAACTAACGCTGTAACCGACGAAGATACTTACGCAAAATACAAAACTTGGGGTTGGAAAGTTGTAAAAATCAACGGTAACGACGCTGCTGCTATCCGTCAAGCTCTTCAAAATGCTCAGAACGAACAACATCAACCTACACTTATCATTGGCGAAACCGCTATGGGTAAAGGTATTGTGGATGCTGACAATAATTCTTTTGAAGGTAAATGCTCTACTCACGGTCAACCTGTATCTAAATCGGGCGGCTCTTTTGAGATGACAGTTAAACACCTCGGCGGCGATCCAGCAGATCCATTCGTAATTTTCCCTGAAGTAAAAGAATATTACGCTCAGAAACTCGCTGAAAAAGCTGAGGCTGCTAAAGCTGAAAAAGCTGAAGAAGCTGAATGGGCTAAAGAAAATCCGGAATTGGCTAAGAAATATCAGCAATACCTCAACAACGATTTTGAAATGCCTTCTCTCGAAGAACTTACATTCGACAAAGCAACTGCTACCCGTGGTTCTCTCGGTAAAACTCTTGCTGCGATGTACGGCAAAATCGAAAACTTGGTTGTTGCATCAGCCGACCTTTCTAACTCAGACAAAACCGACGAATTCCTCAAAAAAACCAAAGCATTTGTTCCGGGCGACTTCTCAGGTTCATTCCTTCAAGCAGGCGTTTCAGAACTCACAATGGCTGCTCTTTGCGTTGGTATGATGCTTCACGGCGGTGTTAAGACTGTTTGCGGTACATTCTTCGTATTCTCTGACTACGAAAAACCTGTACTCAGAGTTGCAGCTTTGATGAAGACTCCTGCAATATTCCTTTACACACACGACTCATTCCGCGTTGGTGAAGACGGTCCTACACACGAACCAATTGAACAAGAAGCTCAAATTCGTTTGATGGAACAAGTTGATAATCATGACGGTAAGATGTCAACTCTCGTACTTCGTCCTGCAGACGCTTACGAATCTGTTGAAGCTTACAAGATGGCTATCGCTAACTCTGAATGTCCAACCGTAATGATTGGTTCAAGACAGAATATCGATATCCTTCCTCAAGGCAAAGCTGCTTCACAACTTGAACGTGCAGCTCAAATTAAGAAAGGCGGTTACATCGTAAGTCAAACACAAGAAGGCAATCCGGACATCGTACTCGTAGCTAACGGTTCTGAAGTTGCAACACTTCAAGGCGCAGCTGCTACAATTGCTGAAAAAACCGGTAAAAATGTTCGCGTAGTATCAGTAATTTCTCCAAGATTGTTTGAAAACAAAGGAGAAGATTACGTAGAATCAGTTATCCCATCTTCAGCAAGAGTTCTTGGTATGACAGCAGGTCTTCCTTCTGTATTTGCTACAATCATTCCGGGATTCAAGAAAGACGTATTTGGTTTAACACACTTCGGCGCATCTGCTCCGGCAGGCGTTTTGGACGAAAAATTCGGTTTCAAACCGGAACTTTTCGCACAATGGGCGTTGAACAAATTGGCTTAATCGTAGCTAATAACACACTACAATAATAAAAAAGACCTGTCTGATTTTAAGACAGGTCTTTTTTTAATTCAAATTATTACAAATTTGAAGAGTACCAATAGTAACATCCGCTCCGGAAAAATCATCACTCATATCCGGATGATGATTAGATAAAATAATTTGATATTGTGCAAATCCAATATTTGACAACATCATTAGCGATCCTAAAATAATTATTCGAATTATAATTTAATATAAACGTATTTATGATTATATGAAAATTCTTCAGGCAGTTTTTCTAAAGGACCTATTCTTGTAAAATCCCCATTGATAAAAATATACTGATAATACTTCATACTGAAATGTTACATCGGATTTGTTACTTTTAGAAGCAGCCCATGTTGCTATAAATGAATCTTTTCCTATAAGTTCATTATTTTTGGGCGAACTGATTTCGCCAACTGTAATTCCATTAGAAGAACTTGGTTCTTCATTCTTGTCGTCGTCCTTTTTGCAAGCAGAAAACATCATTGCGGTTGCAGCTATCGCAACCATTAAAAATTTAAATCTATTCATAAAATAGAATATTTTTTAATAAATTTAAGCTCAAAATTGCAAACTTTTCAAACATTCAAAAAAAAATGACACAAACTTATTTTTTGGCTTTTTAATGAAAAAAAACTATTTTTGCAACAACTAAAAATTCCATGTAAGATGAACAGAATTAACTACATCCGTTTCGATTGGGCGATTAAAAAACTTTTACGGGACAAAGCAAATTTCGGAGTTCTTGAAGGTTTTATCGAGGTTTTTCTCGGCAAACCGGATTGTAAAATCATCGAAATTCTTGAAAGTGAAAGTAATAATATCAACGAAGACGATAAATTCAACCGTGTGGATATCAAAGCGAAATCTTCTGACGGTGAAATTTTTATCGTTGAAATTCAGTTGACACGTTACGTTCATTACATGGAGCGTGTACTTTTCGGAGTGTCAAAAGCTATAACCGAGCAGATGAAAGACGGCGATGATTATGGCAAAATCAAAAAAGTATATTCAATTTCAATTGTTTACTACGATTTCGGTAAAGGTAATGACTATCTTTATGTCGGGAACACAAAATTTATTGGTGTTCA
>JAFXZT010000027.1 GCA_017541145.1 Bacteroidales bacterium
TCGCTCAAATTCCAGAGAAAACTCTCCGTGGCAATCAAGCGTGCACGCCACCTCGCATTGCTGCCCTACGTAACCGATTTGTTGAAATAATAAAAGCATCAGAATCCAATGGAAATCATATTGAAACAAGATGTAGCAAACCTCGGATCCAAGGATGACATCGTAACCGTAAAGCCCGGCTACGCCAACAACTACCTCATCCCGCAGGGTTACGCAACGGTAGCTACTGAATCCGCCAAGAAGGTGCTCGCCGAAAACAAGAAGCAGCAGGCACACAAGGAGGAGAAACTCCGCAAGGACGCAACAGAACTCGCCGCTCTCATCGAGCAGAAGGAAATCAAGATTGGCGCCAAGACAAGCCAGACCGGCAAAATCTTCGGCTCTGTCAACACAATCCAGATTGCAGAAGCCCTCGCCAAAAAAGGCATCGAGGTTGACCGCAAGCAAATCACCCTCCTCGACGAGGCAAACATCAAGGAAGTCGGCAAGTACAAGGCTACTATCAAACTCTACAAGGACATCAAGACCACAGTAGAATTTGAAGTTGTTTCCGAGTAATCGACATCCATAGCATACAACAATAATAAAAAACGGAGCGAATGACAACATCGTTCCGTTTTTTTTTAATCAGATAATGAAACAGAAAATACATCATCCATACACCAAATTAGGTAGAATCAAATCTACTATCGCGCAAGAGGCTCATATCAAATGCACCGATATTTATATTTCCGTCAATCAATTAAAACACATCTACGCCCGTCATCAAAAAGAACTTGAACAAATAGGGATGACGGCTGAGGAATACATAAAATACATTCTAAATAATTTCAATCAAATACGAAAAGGTTCGGGCGAATCCATTTTGCTTGTTGTTTATCACGAAACAGATGACAAACATAATACGGCGGCAATGGCTCTTAATTATAGTATTGAAAAAGAATTTTGGGAGATAAAGACTGCGCAGCCAAGAAAAACTGACGACATATTAAAGAGAGAAAAAATATGGTAGCCTTACACAAGGGCTAAAAACTGCCTTGCCGGTTTTGTCTTAGGTACAATCAGCTTGTAATGCAAGGAGGCTGAAAGTCAGTGTTTAACCCATATTTTACACTGCAAATATATTACATATAACGCAAACAAACAAATAAAAATCAACTTTTTTTGTTAAAAAAATAAAACCATAAACCAATTTTTTCATATCTTTGCACCACATAATCCTAAACAAAATACAATTATGCCAGGATACAACAACGACAAACGTACAAAACTAACAGAAATCTTCCGTGACACCCTCGACTACATCAACGAGGAGGAAGACCTATACGACTGCATAGAATACAGCAAGCGCGAGACCGAAATCATCAAGGCTGACGAATACTACGACCTCGAAAAGCCCAGCCGCGCAGGCAACATCAAAGTAACGCAGTCAAAATCGCTCGAAGCCGCAATGCGCTACGCCGAAGACGAGGCAAACAGCGAAAAACTCATCGCCGTGCTCAACTTCGCATCAGCCGTCAATCCCGGCGGCGGCGTTGAACGCGGTTCGAGCGCACAAGAAGAAGACATTTGCAGATGTTCAACACTATTCCCGGTGCTCACGCAGCCGAGCCTTGCAATGAATTTCTACGAACCCAACCGCAAAGCCCGCAACCCGCTCCACACCGACGACATCATCTACTCGCCCGACATCGTGATAATCCGCAGCGACGACGACGCAATGGAGCGACTCGACCAAGACGAATGGTGCAAAGTTGACATCATCACCTGCGCCGCGCCCGACCTCCGTCCGCCGAGACCAGACCGTTTCCATCCCAACATAAAGCCCGAGCCGGTCTCCATCTCCCGCGACGAACTCTATGAACTCCACCTCTCACGCGCACAGCACATCATGAACGTCGCCGCCGGACAAGGCGTTGACATCCTGATACTTGGCGCATTTGGATGCGGCGCATTCCAGAACGACCCAAACATCGTCGCCCGCGCATACGCCGACGCCCTCAAAGAATACGCCCAATACTTCGACGTCATCGAATTTGCAGTCTATTGTTCGCCCTTCGACACCAAAAACTACAAGGCGTTCAGCGACGCATTCGCGGAGTAGGAGAGGAGGAGTAAACAAAAAAGAAACAGCCAAAACTCTGTGGCTGTTTCTTTTTCCCCTTATGCACGAAAAATAATCCAAAACGACGTGCCATATCAAAATAATAACTATCTTTGGAAAAATTTAATAACGCATTATGTCAAAATTTACAAGTCTCAAAGAGTTGTTTTCGATGCTAAGACGCGAGGAAAAAATATTGACAGATTTTTTCCAAAAACGAAAACTCGCAGGTTTAAAATACGACTATGTGGTTGACATACTTGAAGATGATGACGACAGACTCAGGTTTCTTGTCAACAAAGAAGTTGTTAGGGAAAATTCCGGCTCATACGAGTTGGATGGTCTTTTCTTGAATTTTTTTGAACAAGTTTTGGATACTAACGAAGAAATCAACGTTGCATATATCAACGAAAATATAGAAACTATCAAACAAAATATCAATTACTACGCCAACGAAAAAAGCGAAACCAAACGTCGCGAATACCTTCGTAAAATCAAAAACACGCTAAGAAATATCGCTAACATTACCATCAGAAATATCATCAGTCTGAAAAGAAATGTTGACAACACTTACAAAAACGAGGCTAACTACAAAAACAAAAAACTCAAACTCCAAAATTTTGACAAGAAGAGCAACGACATAAATACGCTGATTACGCAAGCAGAAAAACTTGTGGACGAAAACGAACAACTTTTCTTTAAAACCGCTGCCGACGACGAACTCAACAATATAATTATCAGTCTCAAAATCAATCTCGACAAGTCGAAGCACAATCTTATTGAAATCAAGAAGCAGATTATTAACTTTCTCAACCAAATTCAGGCGCAAAATGTTTTAATTGAGAAACTTCATAAAATCAAATACTTAAAAGACCAAGTTACATTAAAATCATCAACCGACATCGAAAAAGTACTTTTACAGAATAATGCTGTGGTATTTGAGTCGTTACCGCAATATCCGCTTAAACTATCGCTGAACTATTTGCAAACAGACGAAACAGCACACGAGACTATTCTCAAAATTGCAGCACGAAAAAAAACGGGCGTAAAAATGCTACGTCCCGTTGCAGACGAAATTTCAAGCGAATACCTTGACACTCAGACCGAAAACGAAATTATCATCAATCACGAGTTGATAAAGAATGCCTTCCTTGCTTCCGGATACAATAGCCTGTGGGATTTTGCCGAAAGTTACAAATACCCAAAGGAAGTAAGTTTTGAAGATATGGTTCTGATTTACTGTCAGATAGTATCTCTTTACGAAAAGGATTTAACCATAACGGCCGATTTTCAAGAAAAAAATGGCGTAAAAATTGCTGTTGTAACGAAGTCATAAAAAATAGTTGATTATGAGTACAATACCAAAACAGACAGCGGAAATATTCAAGGTTTTGAGCAAAGGACAGTTCATAAGTTCCAACAGTTCAAACCCAGAAATCGTGCGACTGTACGAAGTCATTGATTTTGAGGATAATTACGATATACTGCGAGAGTATTTCATCAACATCAATTTTGTATTGGAAAAAGGCGACGAGTACTATTATTTCAGTCGTCAGGAGGTCAAGCAAGATTTGGAAAAGAAAATCGAAAGGGCGTACAAATGGATTGATTATTTGGATTTTCTCAAAACATTCAACAACGCCTTTTCCTCGGGATTAAGATTCCAAATATCGGAAATTGTTACCAAACTCAAAATCGACGCCGATTTGGAAACAAAACTTGAATCCATAAATAAAGACAACAAAAATTGGGAAGACTCTGTAAAAACTATTATCGAAGACCTTGAAAAAGAGAGTTTTATTGAACTTTGTAACGAGATATCAGGAGAATACAAAGTGTTGGCATCATTCAAATATCTCGAAGATTTGGTAATGGCCATTAATATCAATAACGACGAAGAGGAGGTGCAGCAATGAGGTATCTGAACAAAATAGTATTCATCAATTCTGCCGGCAAATCAATACCATACGCCGAAATCAATTTGGATGGTAATGTGCATTTTATAGGCACCCAGGGTGTTGGTAAAAGTACTTTGCTAAGAGCAATTTTGTTTTTTTACAATGCTGATACCCGTAAACTCGGCATACGCGAAGGGCAGAAATCTTACACAGAATTTTACTATCCCTTCCTTAATTCGTACATTGTTTACGAAGTTAAAACTGATAACGGTGCGTTTACCGTTTTGAGTTTCAAACACCAAAACCAAGTGGCATTCCGTTTTATCGGGTCGGAGTACAGAAAAGAAAATTATATTGCTGACAATAAGGCATTTGATAGTTGGGAACAAATACGTGATTCTTTCGACAAAAACGTAGCAATTTCGTCTCTTGTAAGCAAATATTCTGATTATCGCGATATTATTTACGGCAACAATAAAGAACTCGACCGCAAATTCCGTAATTATTATTTGTTGGAAAGCAAACAGTATCAAAAAGTGCCACTTACAATTAGCAATGTTTTCTTGAATACCAAACTTGATGCGTCAGTTATCAAACAGACCATCATTTCGTCGCTTGCAGAAGACTCCGAACCGATTGAACTTGCCCGCTATTCCAATCATTTAAAAGATTTTGACAAGCATCTCGGCGACATTAAACGTTGGACAGAGAAAGATTCAAGGGGAAATTCTGTGGTTGAAAAACTTGCAGAAAAAATTAGCGGCTCCTATACAAAACTCATTTTAATAGAGAAAGAAAAACAGGAAAACGCTTCCCAATTGGGGTTTGCAGTTGAAAGGACGCAAAATGCGCAACCCGAAATAGAACAGAAACTTGCGGCTCAGAAAACGCAAAAAACAAAATTGGAAAACGATTTAAACATCCAAATCCAGAATTTTGAAAACATCAAATCGCAACTCAATCAAGAAATAGGTAAAATTTCAGGCGAAATTGAGAAAGCAGGAAATAGGCAACAATTTTATCAAAAAAAAGATATTCAGACAGTTATTTCCCGAGTAGAAAACGAAAACATTGTAATTTCGCAAAAAGAATCGCTCGAAAAACAGAAGAATATTCTAACAGACAAATTTAAAGATGTTGAAAGCCGTTTTCAAGCCATCAAAAAGCAATTTGAAGACGACTTTAAACAGTTGAAAACCAACAAAGAAGCAGAAAAAATTTCGGCAAAAGAATTGTATCTGTCAGATTGCGAAACAATTAGAAAAAACAATGCACAAGTCGTTGAACAAATACGTACTCAAAGTAAAGAACAGTTGTCGTATTATGATAACTTAATGTCGGATAAAACAAACGAAATAACAAAGCAGACTATTGAACTTGAATTATTCAAAAAAGAAATTCTGTACAAGACAGAAATAGATAGCAAACAATCAGAAATAAGTGTTTTGCAGCGCAAAATTACTGAAAATGAAAGTCTTAAAAACACTTTGAAAGAGAAAAAGGACAGCCTTTTGAAAAATTTTGAAAAGGAAAAAGGTCTGATTTCGGATCGTTGTGATATTCAATCCGATAAACTCAAAAACGAAAAAGAACTACTTAAATCGCAATCTGACGAAATCAAAGCGAAACTTGAAAATTTCAAAGGGTCGTTTTATGAGTGGCTCAATACCGAATACCCAGAATGGGAAAACAATATAGGTCAAGTGGTTAGCGAAGATATTTTGTTTAACAAAAATCTTAATCCTCAAATGCTGTCATCTGAGGAACAAACATTGTATGGCGTGAAAATCGACCTTGACGAAACAGCAAAGCAAATCCAAACAATAGATGATTACAATGCAGAAAACAAAGACATTGAAAACCATATTTTGACATTGACAAAACAGATTCAAGATTGTCAAACCAACAAAAACAACGAAATTGATAAACTGCAAAAGAACTGTAATAACGAAGTTAAAAAACTGAACGACAGCATAAAACAATGTGATTATATAATTACCCAATCTACCCCAAAAATTGAAATTATGCAGATTGAGTTGGAAAAATTGCATCAAAAATCCGTCGACGACAAAGCAGCGAAACTTGCAGTTTTGACACAGCAACTTTCAAAAGCAATATCCGAAAAAAACGACATTGAATCTCAGAAAAAAAATTATGTAAAAGAAACTGAGGCTAAAATCAGTGTGCAAAATGACGTATGCGACAAACAGTTGCAAGAACGAAATAATACGTGCAATAACACAGTACAAAAAGTTGATGCCGAGATAGTTGCAGCAAATAATGAAATGCGAAATAACATTTTGTTAGCCCAAACCGACCGCGACAACGAACTTAAAAACAAAGGTGCCGACACCAACAAAATCAATGCTCTTGAAAAACAGATTTATGCGGCAGAAAATGAATTGAAATACATCAAAGACAACCGTAAATTAGTATCTGATTATCAAAAAGATAAAGAAGAACTTTTTGATCGTATGGAGGAATTTATGGCAACGAGGAACAAATTTGAGGCTGACCTTAAATTTGAATCCCAAAAATTCCACGACCAAAAAACAAAAATTGAGACCGCGCTAAAAACTGTTAATCAATCAATTAGCGATTTACAAATCAAACTGAACGGCATCAAATACGAGTTGGATAAATTTGAAGAATATACTCAAACCGAAGATTACCAATCGTTGAAACCCTATATAGAAAACTATTCCTTTGTAAACCAAAATGATTTGACAATCAGCGCATTGATTGCTGAAATTACCACAAAAAATCAAAGTTACGCCAAGGAATTTGAAACAATTAGTGAAAATGTCAACAAGTTTACAGGATATTTTGACGAAAATAATCTTTTCAGTTTCCAAACCAAATGCGGCACGAAACAGGAGTATTTTAAATTTGCCGAAAATTTGGACGAGTTTATCCGTGAAAACAAATTTGCGGAGTTTAAAAAACGATTTGAAGACCGTTTTGCTAACATTGTAAGTGTAATTGGGTCTGAAATTCAGAAACTTATAGATAAAGCCGGTGAGATTCAAGGTATTATCAACGAAATCAACAAAGGATTTTCTACCAGAAATTTCGTCGGCGCAATCAACTCTCTTGAACTCCGCACAACGGAGAGTGAAAACAAAATTTATCGTGCACTTGTTGACATCAAGAAATTCAATACCGAAAATTTCAGTAGTTTTGGTTTTGAAAGCAACTTGTTTAATGTGAACAACGACTTGGACAAGAAAAATTCCGAAGCGGTAGATCTTCTTGTATATCTTAGCAAAGAAATTGCAGACTCCAAGGAAAATTATATCACGCTTTCGGATTCGTTTGAATTGGAATTCAGGATTGTAGAAAACAATCAGGATTCGGGATGGGTTCAAAAACTCTCCAACGTGGGCAGCGAAGGCACTGATATTCTGATAAAAGCAATGATTAACATTATGTTGCTCAATGTTTTCAAAGAACGTGCGATTCGCAAGTCCAAATCAGAATTCCGACTGCATTGTATGATGGACGAAATTGGAAAACTCCATTCGTCTAATGTCAAAGGAATTTTGAATTTCGCGAGCGAAATGAATATCTATTTGATAAATTCGTCGCCTAACCCAACCAATCCGCTTGATTACCAATATACATATATTTTGCAGCGAGATGATTCCAACAAAACTTCTGTCACACGTTTAATCAGCAAATAATGAGCAAGTTATCAATATCAAATGCCGAAAAACTCTTTAAACTTCTCAACGGTGAAACCTTACCATCGAGCAGTTTGAAGGGCGAATTATGCGAGACCTTAATTTCAGAAAACATCATTCAAAAGAACGGGCGTTCAAGACAGACTTTAAGTGTCAACAATCCGGATGCTTTGAAAACATTTCTATTTAGGGAATTAGGAATCAACGATTTAGCGCAATATATTTCTGAACTTAAAGATTCTGAATCCATTACACGAAGTGATTTGGTGAAAATATCCAATGACACCAAAACAACCAAAGTCAGAACCTTCAAAGGCTTTTTGGTTAACGTTTTAGAACCTATGCAATGCACATTGAATGGAAAAGAAATCGTAATTTCTCCTACCGAAGGTCTTTTTACCTTCGTTGTTGACTTTGATAGATTCGCTATTCCTGATGACATTATTATAATAGGTGTGGAAAATGCAGAGAATTTTCGTTATATCCACTCTCAACAGTATCTTTTCAGCGATTTTAAGTGCTTGTTTGTTAGCCGTTATCCTCAGAATCAAAGCAACGATTTAAGGAATTGGCTAACATCGATTCCCAACAATTATCTTCATTTTGGCGATTTTGACTTTGGCGGGCTAAACATTTTTGTAAACGAGTTCAAAAAGTATTTAGGACAGAGAGCGAAATTCTATGTCCCCGAAAACCTTGAATCTCTATTTGAAAAATACGGGAATCGCAATTTGTATTACAATCAAAAAATTACGTTTACACTTGACAATCAAGATGATGAGGTAAAATACGTTTACTCTCTGATTGTAAAATATCAAAAAGGCTTGGAACAAGAAGCACTGATAAAGAAATAAAAAAATTGCGACGTGTCAAAAGCCCAAAAATATTTTTGCAAATCCCCAAATAATCAGTAAATTTACCCCCCGAAAAGACACATTGAGAATTATGCAACTAAAAATAAATAATTTCGGACAGATACAGGACGCTGACGTTGAGTTTGGCGACCTTACAATCGTTGTGGGGCAGCAGGCTTCGGGCAAGACGCTGTTTCTCGAACTTTTGAAACTTCTGCACGAGGCCAAAGGCATTTCGGCAAGATACGAGGAGATTTTTCCAAGAACAACTGACGAAAAAATCAAAGCCTACTTCGGGCAGGGTATGGAAGGCATTTTGACCAACGATACTGTGATTTCATTTGACGGTAAGTCAGTAAAAAATCTGATATTTGGAACACCGGCAGCGATGAAAAAACTGACCAAATATTCTACATCCCCGCACAACGCGCATTGTGTTTGACAAAGGTTTGCAAAGGTTTGCAGGCTCTCGACAACGCCGACAAAGCGAAAATTGAGCCGCAAAACACTTCGCGTTTGGACGGCAGCGCAAATATTGATGCCTGTTTGAAGAAACAATATCCCGAAAGCAGCCGTTGGGATTACGCCGTGGCATACGATGGCGTAATCTATTTTATAGAGGTACATCCGCCAAATGAAATAAAAGAAGTTGTCAAGAAACTACATTGGCTAAAAGATTGGCTCTCAGGCAACAAGGATTTAGACATCTTGAAATCAACCACTTATCCATTTACATTAATCACTACAAAACCAATCAAGCACAACCCACAGACGCAAAAAATGCTTCGCGACGCCCAAAAACGTGAATCCTTGTCTGTGAAAGAGAATTGTTGGAAAGCGTTTCCGAAATAGGCGTAATACACCTGTAACTACGACTTTTCTTCATAGTAACGCACCAATTTTGAAAATATTAAATCCTCAAAATTTCTTCTGCCATCAACAATAACGTGTACTATTACCGTATCGGATGTTACTTCATAAACAATTCGATAATAACCTTGGATTAGTTCACGAAACTGTGTGTAGCCTATTTATAACATGTTTTATTTCAACCATTGATGCCGTATTTTGTTTTAATATCCGCAAAAACATTTTCCGCCTGACGATAATGACCTGCGGCAATATCCTGTTCCGACAAGCGTATAAGCCGCAGCATATTAATAGCATCATAATTCATCGCATCTGCGGTGTTGTTTTGGATATACGAAACCGGCTTGATACATTCTTTTAGATTCATAATTCGATGTTTTTATTGTGCAAATATAATCAGATTGTCTTTATTCGCAAAAATATTTTTGTATTGTCAACAAAAAAACGTACATTTACCCCTGAAAACATCACACCGCCTATGTCGAAAAAGAATAAGAAAAATACCGAACTTCCCCTCACGCCCCCGCCGCATCCAGCTGTCATCAGGGCACAGGAACTTGCCGCCGCAGAAGCAAAAATCCGCGCCGAAAACCTCCGCGTCGCCGAGGAGCACCGCAACATAAAACAATGTCCCGACTGCGGCGCGCCATACCCGCTCGTCAGCAACATCTGCCCACATTGCGGACACGTGCTGCACGAACAGCAGGGCGCGGAGTACAACATCCGAACCCTTATCGACAACATCAACGCAAGCATCTACTCATTAAAAAACGCTCCAAAACCGACCTTCCTGCAAATCCTGTGGTATAGGTTAGATATGGTTATCTTATATTTTGCGGTTACGATGGTGATTGTGATTGTGTACTATTACAATGTGTACTCGTTGTTCCAAACTGTTGCATCAAAAGACTTAGAAAATCAATTCATAGGGTGGCTGATGTTTGCGATGGTTGTGTATGTTGGATATTTGGTACATTCA
>JAFXZT010000185.1 GCA_017541145.1 Bacteroidales bacterium
GGAAATTCCTCACGCGAGTAATTTACAATTCCTATTCCCGGGTCGAAAACTCTGAATCGTTTGCCGCCGCGCGAAATTTTATCCAACACGACGTAATGATTTTGCCGCCAATGCAGTATTGCGGGCAGCGGTGCGGATTTCAGTGTGGCGATGTTGCTGCGACCGCAAACTGCGTGAAGTCCGAGTTTTTCCGCCGCCTGCGCAAGTCCCAAAAGGCTCATGCCCTCGGCATCGGCTTGTGCGTATTGTTCAAGAAATTCTATGGAATAATCCCGTTTGTAATGGCTAAAAACCATTGACAAACAGGCTATTCCGCACTGCATTGCATCGTGTTGGAGTACGAGTTTCATGTTACATTCTTTGTTTTTCGTCGTTTCCTGCGCCTGTGCCTTTGTATTTTGATTTGGCGGAATTAAATTTGTATTTTACCGTCAGAGAAAATTCACGGCTGTCGCTTTTTTTGTGAATGTCCAAATATCCCGTTTCGGTGGTCATGCTGATGTCGTTACGAATCTTGTAAAAAATATCCGCCACGCCGATTTCAACGCTTAACGCATCTTTCAAAAACGACTTTTCAACATAAAACTCAAAATTGAAATAATCACGGCTCAAATAAACATATTCGTAATTGCCTTTGCCATTGTAATAACAATCCGCCTCAAAATACCAACCGTTATCAAACGAAAAAGCATTTTCAAACGTTACCTTAAAAAACGGTTTTGAAAAAGATTTTTCTACGCCCTCTGAAACACCGTCAAGCCATTGTTTTTGAACCATAACTTCAAAATTCGGCTCCCAAACTCCGATTTCAGGCGCGGCGGCAAACTGAACTCCCAATGTCGGCAAATGCTTTATGTTAATCGGTATAACTTTTTCAACCTCAGGATTTTGCGGCTCTACCGTCTGCCACAGAGCAATATAATTTGAAGTGTTGGTGTAGGACACGCCGAGTTGCAAAAATCCCGCCGAAGTCATTAGTGAAACATCGCGTATAATTGCAGGTTTTAATTTCGGGTCGCCATATTCTCTGTGATAACGACTTACATAATTTACTGAATTTCTGAGTTCAAAATACGTCGGACGGCGGATTTTTTCGTTATACGACAGCATCATTTGAAGACCGCCTAACTGCGTTGCAACGCTTGCCGACGGGAAAAACTCGTCGTATTTGCGGCTTGCGTCTTCGTCTTTTACACCTTCGTTAAAATACTCAAAATTAATGTGTTCATATCTTAAACCGGCTTTGAGTTGCACTTTTTGGGCGATTAAATATCCGTATTCGAGAAAGCCCGCAACGTTTTGCTGTTTGTCCTGAGATTTTGCCGTCGGCACGTATTCTTCCGCAAAACTCAAATAATCGTCTTTTCGGTCGGTAAACGAGGTTTCCGTTCCGAACGAAAAATCTCCGCCGAAAACATCATGCCCTAAAACAAGTTTTTGCGCTAAAAATCTGTTTGTTATGGAGTTTTTGGATTTGATTTCGCGGTCTTCGTAATTGCCGCTCAAATCAAAATTATTATTAAATTTATCGGAAGTTTGTTTCATAAAATCGGCGTTAAAATTTATCGAAAAACCGCCAACTTGACCGTTATAATACGTGTTCAAAAGGTTTTTAACATCGTTTTTGCGTTCGGTTTCGCCGCTGACGGAAACTTCGTCGTAAAAAGCGTTATCTTTAAAAACCGAAAGTTTGTTTACAAAATCACTTTCATTGACCGAATTAAGTGTCGCGGTGTATTTTGCGCCGAAAGAATTTTTGTCGTTAACCTGATAATTAAAGCCGCCCGAAAGCGGAATATAATCGTATTTGTAATTATAATCGGCATTGTTATAGTTGTTCCAACTGTGGTCAGAATTGTTGATTATCTCGCCCCAATTGTCTTCAAAACCGTTATAAAGTGAGTAACGTAAATTTGCAAAAATATCAAGTTTGTTTTTTCTGTAATTCAGGTTTACGACTTCTGACAAATCCGTGTTTTGACTTTGGAAATACTCTGATTTCAAATTGAATCCGAAGCCTTCGCCGACGGGTTTCAAAGTCGTTATCCTGATAACCGCTTTGACCTCAGCATCGTACTGCGCACCCGGATTCGTGATTACTTCCACGTTTTTGATGTTTTCGGGCAAAATGCTTTCTAACTCGTTGTTATCACGCATTTTAACGCCGTTGATGTAGATTTCGGGCTTACCCTTACCGAAAACTTCAAAACCGTCATTTGTCTTAATAACGCCCGGAATTTTGCCCAACATTCTTTCCGTTGAGCCTACTTTTGTAAGCAGCGTATTTTGAACGTCTGTAACCATTGCGCCGTCTTTGATTCTTGTTTTCGGCAGACCGGCTGAAACGGTGATTTCATCAAGTTCCGTGTCAGAAGTTTTTAAAATTATTTTTTCTAAGTTTTCATTGACACCTAAAACTTTTGTTTCGTAACCGAGACACGAAACTGTTAAAAATTTTGCTTTATCGTTTTTTTCAATTGAAAACTTTCCGTTTTCGTCAGTAATTGTGCCGCTGACAAATGACGAATCCGCAGCCGTCAATACGATGTTGGCAAAGGCGATTGGAGAAAAATTTTCGTCAAAAACGCCGCCCGAAATTTTGCTTTGGGCAAAAGCGATAACGCTAAAAAGCGTTAAAATAAATGTTGTAAAAAGCTTTTTCATAATTTTGCTATCATTTTATTTTTGACTAAGTTCCAAAGATGAGTATTTTTTCTAAGTAAAGCAATTATAGGTAATAATGTTTCTATAAATTGTTTTATAAATGTACAATAGCCTTTTTGCGGATTGCTTTCTATTACCGACAATTTTTCATTAAAAAAACGTGAAATAGTGCAAGGACTACAAAGGTTTTTACACCAACAATTATTGCATTTGTCATTTTTATCCACCGACATCAAAAGGTTAAAGTTTTTTTCATAATGATTTGAATTGAATACATTATCTCCAAAAATGTTACCGAGTTTGCATTTTTCTTTTCCATTTAGTTGATGACAAGGATAAATATCGCCATTATGTGCAATAGTTAGAATATCCGCCCCAATTCTACATCTATGGTTACATTCATTGTTGATGAATAACTCAAATAAGTTCCAAAAATCTGATGTCAAGTTATCAAGTTTTTCTGTTTTCAAATTTTCATAATTAATATTTTTCCAATAGTTCAATACTTCACTTTTATTTATATGCATATCATCTATAATACTACTCTGTAATCCAATTTCTTTAGAGAAAAAGTTTGCTATACTACTTCGAGTGTATCCATTCTCAATATGTTGTTGTGTAAATGTTGCTTCACAAGCCAAGTTTACTTTAGTATTATTTCTAATTGCTGATATAAATTTTTTAGAACGGTCAAAACTGCCATTCCCATTAATATCTACCCTATTGATGTCATGTATGTTTTTGGGGCCGTCAACGCTTATGGATAGATAACTAAAATATTTGTTGACAACATTGAGTACACGCTCATTGCATATAGTGCCATTAGTAACGGCACCAAATTTTGGTTTTAATTTGTTTTGTTCATCAAAAGATTCACAAATATACTCTATTACATCAATGTTCAAGAATGGTTCTCCACCAAAAAAAATTATCCGGTCTATGCTTTCGAATTGATTATTACAAAACTCGATAAAACGCTTTGCTGTTTCTAATGTCATCAAACCACGCTTTTGCATATAACTTCCCCCTGCTGCATAACAATATTTGCAACGAAGATTACAATCATTAGATACGCATAACATTATTTTAGTTATATTCTTAGGATTATATGCAACAATACCTTCATCGGTAGAAAGATTTTTCGCCTTTATAAATGATTCAATTTGCTTGACAAAATTGTTTATTGTGTCAGTTGAAGAATTGTTAACCATATATTTCTGATAGGTTAATAGTATATCAGCCTTGTTCTCATCTAAAGGTAACAATAACATCGCAGGAGCATAAAAAGCGACACAGCAACGGTTATCTTTTATGATATGCAATTTATTCCAATCCATTTTTAGAATATTTTTGAGGAAATTGAATGCAGAATACTTGCATATTACTGCATTCAATTTTTTTATTATTAACTACAACGACAAAACAAACCCTGACATCCGTGTTCTATGTGTTTGTCTTTATCTTTGTGTTTACCTCCAATAATAGATTCAATTTCGGAAAAATCCAAAATTTCAAAATCCACAGAAAACTCGTTTGTTGCCTTTGCAACGGGAAGATTCTTGAAATCTTCAACCTTTTTAAAATTACGTTTCATTTCTTTTAATTTTTAAAATTTGTTTAATACTATGGCTCATTGTTTTCGCGATTAACAACTTGCCGGTTGACTTTAAATTTAGATACCTAAACTACCTACTTTTTACGGCTTTCGGCATTTTGCCGCTCAATTTTATAAAAAACGGAGAAAAAAATCTTTTGTTCTTTTTATTTGCCACCACCGGGGAAAACCACTATAATAGGCGGTTGTCCGGGAGCAGG
>JAFXZT010000186.1 GCA_017541145.1 Bacteroidales bacterium
TCAATCGTATGCCGCCGATTGTTATCTCGCTGCCTAAGGGTTTTGTCATTGATATAATTCGTTAATAATTGTGGGGGTAAAGATAGGGAGAAATGTGTAAACCACAAACAACATTATCAAAGTTTCGTGGAAAAATTAAAAAAAATTAACGATGGAAATATCTAAATTTTATTATTTTTGCCGCAAAAAGATAACATGAAAAGCATCGTGTACATAATATTAATGTTGTTACTCCTGTCCGCAGAAGTTACTAATGCACAGAACGATAGTATAGAGCATAAAAAAATCGTTACCGGATGGTCGGTGGGAATGACACTGTTCGATTTAGGAACAAACGAATTACAAAATCTATCCACATTTTATGGAGCGGCAGAATTTTATAATCGTTTTTATGTTGGTATTTGTGGCACTCCTTTTTTTGGGGACGGAATAATGTATGAAGATTTCAGTGATGACATAAACGATTATCCACGTTATTCTATTTACGGAAGAAGTTTCGGCACTTATTTCCGCCCATGTTTTAACTTGGAAAAATTGCCTATAAGGGTTTCTACGCCAGTATTTTTTTCGTGTTTCAATATAGAAATAAAAAAAGAAAACTGGTTGTCTAAAAATGAAGCGAGTTTTTTAACTTGGACAAATAAACGATGCTTTGGCATACGTTCAGGATTAATGATTGAGATAAATGTAATGCGAAGGGTGCATCCGTTTGTGATGTATTCTTATGAAATATGTTTTTGTCGTGACCTTTATGACAAACAAAATGGACAAATTATTTACAACAAAAATTTTAACGCACATTGGTTAACAATATTGGGAACATGTTGGGGTAATTATTATAAAAATCCGAAAATTAGAACTTGCAAATTATAAACACATAAATTATTTTTGCCTTTCTCGCAAATTTTTATTAGTATTACAAAAAGATTTTTGACAATTCAAAAAATCGTTGTTATCTTTGCTGAAGACAATTATTCAAAAACTTTTGCTATGAAACCAAACCTATTGATTTTTAGCCTATTTGCTTGTCTAATGTTCGCAAACAGCGCATTCGCACAGGACAGAGCCGACAGCACGTTTATCGATGCTACGGTGGAAACTTATACGCCAAATTTTGAAAAGGTGTCGCCGCAATTTGAACAATTCGTGGAGCAAAATTGTGTGAGAATTGAAGAAAAAACTAAGGATTATTTTGTGATAACCTATACCTTGGTGATGAAGAAATCGCAATTTGCCGACCTTAAAAACCGTTTGGACGAATGGAAATGTCAAACAATCAAGTTGAAAGAAACCACTCGATATATTCCGCAGGAAAAAATCCGTTTGCAAGACCGTTATTCAGATGATGAGGACAGAATCCGCGAATATCAAAACGAAATACGCGAATTGGATTCTAAAAACGGAACAGTGGTGCTTGATATTAGGTTGATGCGTGAGCCTACAACTCCGAGCGCCACAATGAAAATCAGGTTTGTGAATATGCCGGGGTTTGAATTCAGCGTTTTTAAGCCCGAAAACCCCAAGGAAGGCATTTCGGCTGATTTGTATTACGGATATATGTTGAAATATCTTTTCACCAAGGGCAAATCGTACATAACCGTAGGTGCGTTTAAGGCTGATGAAGTGCCGCAAAACGATACGCTAATGTATTCCGACATTTTCAATTTCAGTTTCGGACAGGATTTCTATTCGCGTCATTTGGGTCGCGGCGGACGAAAATTCCTCAATTTGTATTCGGGTTACAATATCGGATTTTTGGCATATTCGGGCAAAAAAAGTTCGCTCAAAAACTTTTACGTAAGTCCCGCAATTGGAATAGAATTGTTCAAAAATAATTTTATGCTTATTGATACCAAAATGACTTATATGCTTCCTTTTACGGATAATTTATATTTGCGAGGTTTTCAGTTCGCGGCGGCGGTTAATTTTGTGTTTTAGGTATTATTTTTTCTATAATTGCGAAAAAAATTATTTGTTCATTTCAAAGAAGATTATTATATTTGCAATCAAATGCCAAAAATGTGATTTTTATCACATTTTTGATATGAGAAATGTGAAAAAAATCACATTTTCCATACTTGATTTGTGGAAAAAATCACATTTTCCACACTTGAACTAAAAAAACTTATAGAAAATGTTTAAAAGAACTATCATTAACGACCTTGCAGAATGGCAAAAATCACCCACTCGCAAACCACTGATACTCTCAGGAGCACGTCAGGTGGGTAAAACTTGGATTCTCAAAGAGTTTGGCAGGCTATATTTTGAAGATACAGCATATTTCAGTCTCGACAAAGACAAGTCGGTAAAACAATTGTTTGCCACCACACGCGACCCAAGGAGACTTATAGAACAACTCTCGTACATTCACGGACAAAAAATCGAACCTCAAAAAACACTAATTATTTTTGACGAAATACAAGAATGTAACGATGCTTTGCAGTCGTTGAAATATTTCTGCGAAGACACTCCTCAATATGCTGTAGTGTGTGCTGGATCGTTGCTCGGTGTCTATCTCAACCATTCGGGACAGTCGTTTCCTGTGGGCAAAGTGGACCGTTTGAATATGTATCCGCTCACATTCAGCGAGTTTTTGGAAGCCAAAGACAAAAATACTTTTCAATATTTTTGCGACATCAACAGCATAGAGTTGATTCCTGACTTTTTTTTCGACAAACTCAACGAACAATTCATTGCATACCGTATTTGCGGAGGAATGCCCGAAGCCGCCAACGAACTCATTAACAACGGCATAAATAGTGTAGATAAAATTTTATCAAATATTCTCAGCGATTATTCGAGCGATTTTATAAAACACACTTCGCCCGCTACTGCAAACAAAATAGACTTGATTTGGAAATCGTTGCCAAGCCAATTAGCCAAGGAAAACAAAAAATTCATCTACCAACTTGTACGCACCGGCGCACGAGCACGCGAATACGAAGACGCTCTTATATGGATAGAACGTGCAGGTCTTATTTATAAGGTGAACTCCGTAAACAAAATTGCATTACCGCTCAAAGCATACGACGACCTTTCGTCGTTCAAAATCTATTGCCTCGACCAAGGAATACTGCGTATTCTTGCCGAATTAGACGCATCGGTATATACAACAGAATCATCAACATTTGCGGAATTTAAAGGAGCACTTGCCGAAAATTACGTTCTCCAAAGTCTTGTTACTCAATTCAATAAAACTTTGCGTTATTGGACAAGCGGCAACACCGCCGAAATTGATTTTATCTTAAATATCAACAACGAAATAATCCCTATTGAGGTAAAAGCCGACACCAACACAATAGGTAAAAGCCTAATTGAATATCAAAAAAAATATAATCCACGTATCCGCATAAGGTATAGTATGAAAAACCTCAATATGAACGGCAATCTCATCAACATACCGCTATTTTTAGCGGACAAAACAAAAACTTTGCTCCAATCTATATGATTGGAAGCAAAAATGATTGAAATTTGCGGAGCGTAAACGCATTACACCCCGACGCGGATATACCTCGCCTCTTTATTTGCAAAATAGAATCCGCATACCGACGACATTGGAACCATCATTGTGCTTTCGGTTAATTCTATTCCTGTGCAAGATG
>JAFXZT010000187.1 GCA_017541145.1 Bacteroidales bacterium
GAAAGGAAGTTGGAAAAATAAAATGGTGTTGTGAGAAATGGGCGATTAATAATTCACAAAACTATTTTTTGTGTTGGAAAAGTTATTTATATTTGTTGTCCAATAAAAACCGAAAATGGAATATTATTAATTAAGGTAATGATAATTAATGACACCATATTTAAGGAGGATAATGTCATTCTCAATCTTATTGACATCATTGAGAATGGCAAGGAAAGTTTTATACTTGCAACAGAAATTCCAAATGCGGTTTTTCCTGCAAAAATGACAATAAACACTGATGGAACATATGACATCGAATTTTATGTGTCAGAAAAATATACATCACAAATAACAGGAGAGTTCTTTTTTACACACCATATTATACTCGCCACAAAAGGACTGAACCTCTTAATACAAAATAAAGATATAAAATCTTGTAAACAACAGATTGCTTCAAAGGATGGGAATTATAAGACCGTTCTTAATGTTGTTGCTTTCAGAGGGGATTTAGATGATAGTTTATGGTCCAATAGTAAGCAAGTCGCATTTTGCTCTATATTGGAAAAACGTTTTGCTCCTTATCAAGCAGGTGTTGTTTTTGATATGACCATTTCAGAAAATCAAACTTCTTCATGTAAAAATTGTATAAAATTAGATATATACTCAAATTGTTTTCTGATATACTTCATTAAAACAGACAACAACAAGCAATACTTGATTCTGAAATCACAAAAAGATGTTAACCACGATACCTTTTTAGAAGTGTCGGAGTGCGTAAGAACTACAATTGGGTTACTATCAGGTTATTATATATCAGATTCTGTATGGTATGTGGCAATGCGTTCCAATGATAAAAAATCGTTGACATTCCGATTCGAAAATAATGGGAATTCTGTATATAACAATCATCCATTATTGGAGTATAAACATTATGAAAATGTGTCCGAGAATAAATTGAAATTATCGTCAGAACAATTTGAAAATATGGTTCGACTTTTCTTTATAAACAAGGAAATCCGACGTTCTGCACAATTACTTATTTATGCAGGAAATAGCGATGGTGTATCAAGAGGATGTTTAGCCGCTGTTGCATTAGAAACCATCAAAAGCCAAATTATACAAAATGAAATAGACAAATCAAGTGAAAGTATTATTGACAATAAAGAACTATTATCACAAATCAAACGTGAATTATCAAAAAGTCTTGCAAAATTTAAAAATGCAATAGATAAGAAAACATATACAAGATTAGAAACAAAATTAGGACAAATATATCAAGTTTCAAATTCGGAAAAATTGGAAGCACCTTTTGAGAAACTTGGAATAAAACTTTCTGCAGAAGAATCATATTGTTTGACTTGCCGTAATTTTTTGCTGCATGGTGCGTCATTAAAAACAAAAGAAGGTTTATATGAATTTCTTAATCAACATGAATTGGTGGATATGATTTCCAACCGACTTATTATGCTAACAGCCATGCTTATATTAAAAAAGTGTGGTTACAATGGAATGATTGTGGATTGGGGCTATACAGAAATTGCAAAATGGAGAATGATTTTAGCGAGAGAAATAGTACCGGGTGGGAAAGTATTAAGAGACATAAGCGAGCAAAATATTGATTAATTTTTGTTTCTGTTAAAAAAAATGCGAAAAATGTTTGTTATATACCAAAAATCATGTATATTTGCGGTGTTCTTTTCCTCAAAATCTCTCCGAGAGTAATGATGGATTAGACTGCCATATAAAATAAGGCGTTACTTACGCTTTGTTCTTGACGTTCAGAAATTTGGTCGTTTCGGATAATTGTCAAAAGCAAAGCAGCGGTGATGCCCTCGTAGTATGTATCTAACACATATCTTGTGTGTGTACATATAATCGTGGGGTTTCAGCGTTGCTCGTTTCTGACAATTGGGCACGACCAAAGCCTCTGAACGTGGGACGAGCAAAAAGCAAATTCCCACGTTTTGTTTTTTATGGTAATAATGACACATATTGTTTCTCTGTTTTTGGGAATTAGCAGAGTATAAGCAACACAAAAGATGAAAAGAAAAATCTATTTGACTTTGAGTTTTTTGATGATTTTTTCTTTGTTGTTGTCATCGTGCAAAAAAGATGGTGAAAACGAAGAAAAATTTTCCGTCAATGGCAAGGTCTATGCCGCTTATGGTTATCAAGGCGGTGGAGTTAGTTCAGGTGGCTATTCCCTGCCATCTTACGATGCGTATTGGGTTATCAGATTTACATCGGAAACCAAGTTCGAACGTACTGCACGCAAAAGTTCTCCTACCGGTGGTATTATAGGAGACATTGAAACGGGAACTTACACATTGGATTACCCAAATTTGAAGTTAACCTTTGACGAAGCCACCTATGGGGACAAAGTAATTGAGGCAACTTTTGTCAGCGAATCTTCATTTCGTACAACTACAGGTTCGAGAACCTTAGAATTCAATTTACAGTAAAAACTCATTCGTCTACAATTCGACAAAACGGCTGTCAATCTTGGATTTTGGCAGTCGTTTTGTTATAATAAAAAATTTCAAATATTTTTTTCTATTCAAATAAATTGTAACTTTGCATTGTAATTCATCAATGCAAAATAAACATGAGAAATAGTATCTATGAAATAGCAGTCATATGTAAAGCATATTCTGACAAAAATGTTAGAATCATTAACTATGTCGGTAATAGACAATTAAGGTGTGTTGCAGAAGGGGCAAATAAATATTATGAATCTATTTTATTTGACTTGTGCGACGCTATAAAAGTGAAGTATCCTTATATTTCATTAAAATTACGGAATCATATTGAAAATTATGACAATTCTCCGATTAAGCACCAATGTGTTATTGATGAATACTTAGATTATCTTATAAAAATGGAAACACCATCTGATGACAATAGAAAGTTTTTTATTAGTCATGCTTCTGCCGACAAAAATGTAATTAACAGTTTTGTTGATAATATACTCATTCTTGGTTGTGGATTTAGAACGTCAGATATATTTTGTACCTTAGACCACAGTGTTATCCGTACAGGTGATGATTTCAGAAATGAAATAATCGAAAATATGAAAAATTGCGATTATATAATGTGTTTCATTTCCAACAATTACAAACAAAGTGAAGTCTGCCAAAATGAAATGGGGGCGGCATGGGTATTCAACGATAAAAGGGTTTTGCCGTTCAAATTCCCTGATATTAAATTTAACGAAATAGGATTCTTGAACAAGGTAAAACAGTCAGCAGATATTACTGATGGTACAAAATTGGATGAATTATATGAAGAACTATGTGATAACTATAATTTGCAACAAGATTGGAAAAATTTTAATAGACGAAAGGAAGAGTTTATAAAATTGGTTAATGAGTATTGTGATACAAGTCAAATATAAAATAAAGGGTAAGTGTGATGAATATTAAACTAATGAACTCATAGCGTATTGGGGTCATTTCACTCGCTCCTCCAACTTCTCCTTCAAAAACTCCTCTATTTCCTTTGCCGTAACGTCATACACGGGGTGCATCTGATGAAAGTTTTGCTCGACCCTGAATC
>JAFXZT010000188.1 GCA_017541145.1 Bacteroidales bacterium
ATGATATGCTGGGCAAACGAAAGCTGGCACAAGAAATTTTGGAATTATGACGGAACATGCGAAAAACAGATTCTTGCAGAACAAAAATACAAAGGCACACAAGATTATATTGATTTCTTCTATGAGGTATTACCATTATTCAAAGATAAGAGATATATAACTATAGCAGGGAAGCCTGCATTTATGGTTTATAAACCTAATGATTTTCCTGATGTAAGTGAATTTATTGTGTTATGGAATAATTTGGCAAAAGAAAACGGTTTGGCTGGTATTCATTTTATTGCATCAGCAACTGCTGATTATGGTTTAGTAAAATGTAATCAATTCGAAAAACATCAATTAAAAGACTTTATAAAAAATAATACTGTAATTCTTGACGTCCAGAAAGATAAGGAAATAATAATGAATTATGGTTTTGATGCGATTGCTTTGAATAGGTTTATTCTTGTAAGTAGAAAGCAGCCCTTTATAAAAAGGGCATTAAGCAAATTACATAGATTATTATTCAAAAGCCCAGCCGTATTCCAATATGAGGATGCTGTCAAATTTCTTGTTGGAGGAGAAGATGCGGACGATGATGTATATCCAGTTGTCATTCCAAATTGGGATCACACCCCACGCTCGAAATATGGTGGAATAGTTTGGCATAATTCAACACCGGATATCTATAATCAGTATTTGACCCAAGTACTAAAAAGGGTGTATAGTAAAAACAACGAAAAACAAATTGTTTTCCTAAAAGCATGGAACGAATGGGGTGAAGGAAACTATATAGAACCTGATTTAAAATGGGGACGTAAGTATTTGGAGGCAACAAAAAACGCATTGGAAAATCTTATTTAGTATATGGCTGAGATATCAATCATAGTACCCGTCTATAAGGTAGAGAAATACCTGCGACGTTGTATTGACAGTATAGCTGCTCAAACTTTTACAGATTGGGAATGTATTTTGGTGGATGACGGGAGTCCAGATGATTCTGGGACTATTTGCGATGAATATGCGGAAAATGATAAGCGATTCAGAGTGTTTCATCAGGAAAATGCAGGCGTAAGTGCTGCAAGGAACAAAGGATTGGACGAAGCCAAAGGAGAATGGATTTGTTTCGTGGATAGTGACGATTGGATAGAGAAGGAAATGCTTGAAAAAATGTACAATCTCGCTGTCAAAAACAAAGCGGAAGTTGTTGTATGCGGCTGTAAAATGACTGATACAATATCAATTGAAAAAAAATTTAATCCGAAAATAGGATGGCTAAACATACCTGTTGACTTTGTTTGGTATATGCACGGTCCCTGGTCAAAATTATTTAACAGAATGGCGATTGAAAATATTCGTTTTCCATTAAATATAACTTTAGGAGAAGATTTATATTTTGTATTCCAAGTATTTGCTTTTCACACTAAAACAATATTTGGAATGGATAGTTCTTTTTATAATTATTTCGTTAATCCAAATTCTGTTACGAAAACTATTTCCCCCAAAAATATATTAGACCACATAGATGTAAATGCTATGATTGAAAATGATTTAAATATAAATGGATTTTATAATGACAACCAATGGCAACGGTGGCTGCAAAAAGAGAAAGCTAATGTGAAAGATAATATTTTCAGAATGAAACAAATCGATTTTCAATTATGGTGGAAAATATACCCAGAATTGAATTATAATTTTGGCATTGGAGATTGGAAATCAAAAGTATTAAAATTATTAATGATATTTAGACTGTATCCTATATGTCGCTGTATTATAAATTGGAAAAGGAAACGTCAATCATTTTGATTCTCTCGTTATGTGGACAATTTTGCTAATTTTTAATGTGCTATTTGCTTTTATTGCGGAAAAGAATTATAAAAGAAATAAATTCAAATGCAAATTATTTCTTACGCTTATAATTATCACCAATGCTATAATTGTAGGGCTACGGGATATTGGCGTAGGAACTGATACTATGGTATATATTGCGATGTATTTTGGCAAAGCAACAGAAATATCTAATATTAGTGGATTCTTACACACCGATTCAACATTTGACAAAGGATATTTACTATTAGCATTAATAACAAAACTATTTAGCAATGAGGCTTCATCATTAATGTTTGTAACTGAATTATTCGTGATAACTTTCATAATTCTCGGGTTATATCAATACAAAAAGACTATTAATTGCAGTATTTTTTTATTTATGGTATTATTTTGTCTGATTTATTGTGAACATACAGTTAATATAATGAGGCAATTTTGTGCTATGTCTATTCTATTTTATGGGTATTCATTATTTATGCAAAAAAAATATTTACCATACTTTGCGTGTCAAATAACTTCATATTTCTTCCATAGCAGTTCAATTATTTTTATTCTTGTTCCTCTATGTTCTATTATTTCACAAAAAGAATACAACCTAAAAGTATTCTATTTGTTTTCAATTGTTTTGTTTGGCATTGCAGGTATATTTGCATATAACTACATCATACCTTTAATCGAAGCGACAGGAGTGTTAAAGGTTGAGTATTTTGACAGGTATGGCGCAGCACAAAAAGTGGGAACATTTTCTATTCGCGCACTAATCTATGTAATGCTTGAACTATGGATTTGTTATATTATGTACAAAAGGAAAAATATTAAAAATTCAAATCTATATTTTTTTATGACATTATGTATGTTAACATTTTTATTTACAGAAACTTTGTATGTGTCAGAGTTTTTTTTTAGACTATCGTATTATTTCGGTATTATCTTGTGTTTATATATTAGTGGCTTATATAAAATAAAAGATAATGCAATAAGTTGCTTATTATATATTTATTTTGTATTTGTTGTACAAGGATCCATATATTTATATGATGATAAAACTATGGAAAATGGTAATCTGGTATATAAATCCCAAATATTAGGAATTGAATAAAAAGATAAAAAAATGACTATAATTACAAGACTTTTTGCATTCCTATTGTTATATATAATAAATAGAATTGTTAATTATATTCCAATCTATTATGTTCGTAAACTTTGTTATTTATGCGTTGGAATGAAGATAAAGGGGAAAACTAAAATTGATATGGCTCAATATTTTTTAGCACCAAATAAATTAAGAATAGGTCATAACTGCCACATTAATCAAGGATGTATCATAGACGCTCGCGGAAATATAATCATTGGCAATAATGTTACAATTAGTCATCGGGTAGTACTGATGACAGGAAGTCACAACGTTAAATCAACTACCTTTGATTACAAAGGAGGTTCCATTGCAATTGGAGACAATTGCTTTGTGGGCGTAAACGCTACAATATTACAAAACGTGACAATAGGAGAAGGCGCAATTGTTTGTGCAGGTGCGGTTGTTACCCAAAGTGTACCTGAATATACTATTGTAGCAGGAGTTCCAGCAAAGATAATTGGTTATAGGCAT
>JAFXZT010000189.1 GCA_017541145.1 Bacteroidales bacterium
AATTCTCCCGACAATTTGTACTTTGCATCTCGCAATCCCATTACGCTGCGCAATTTATGCATCATTTCCCAAATGGGTTGATACCTTTTATGTCCAAGTTGTCGTTGCATTTCTTTGGCTGAAATCGTCTTCTTTGTTGCCGTTAACAAATGAATGGCAATAAACCAATATCGTAAGGGCAAATTACTTCCGTGCATAACAGTTCCTGAGGTCAGTGTCGTTTGATGATGACAATGCTTGCATATCCAACTTTTGCTGGCTTTATTCCAATAATGCGCTGTGCCGCCGCATTTGGTACATACAACTCCTTGTTTTTCGCGAACTTCCTTTAAGTACTGTTCACAAGATGCTTCATTCGAAAAGTGTTCGGTAAATTCTATCAGTTTCATAATAATCAAGATGTTTAAGACAAAAGTAACTATTATTACTAACATAAAAAAGTTATTTTATGTTAAATGCGGATAGTCATATTTAGATAAATTTGATTTTTGCTGTCATATTATTCTCGCATTACATCATTTTTACCGCCCTAAATATATCAACAGTGTATTAATATCCGAGGGACTTACACCCGGAATCCTTGACGCCTGCCCTATTGTCTTTGGTTTTATTCTCGAAAGTTTTTGACGGCACTCTGTTGAAAGCGACAATATTTTTTCAAATTCTATATTATCAGGAATCACAACATAATCCAATCTTGATAATTTTTCAGCCGTTATTTCTTCCCTTTCAATATAGCCTTGATACTTGATTTTTATCTCCGCGCTTTCGATTTCATAACGGTTAAAATGCTTCAAAAACGGAAACAAATCTTTCAACTCTTCCAAATTAACTTCCGTTCTAAGAATTATTGCGTTAAGTTTGTTTCCTTGTGTTAACGGTTTACCGCCTTTACTTTCGATATAACCATTAATTTTATCACACGATACGGAAGTTTCTTTGCAATATTCCAATATTTTTTCAACGTTATGTTTCTTGTTTTGATAATAATCATAACGCTCTTTGCCAGCCAAACCGATTTTAAAACCTAATCCGGTAAGTCTTTCATCAGCATTATCCTGACGCAAAAGTATCCGGTATTCCGACCTTGAAGTAAACATTCTATACGGCTCATCTACGCCTTTTGTTACCAAATCATCAATCAAAACACCAATATACGCATCTCTTCTCGATAAAACAACTTCTTCGTTTCCCGTGAAACTCAGAGCCGCATTCATCCCCGCCATCAATCCCTGGCAAGCCGCCTCCTCATAACCGGTTGTTCCGTTAACCTGACCAGCAAAATATACTCCTTTTATCACCTTGGATTCCAAAGTATGTTTTAATTGGGTCGGGTCAAAATAGTCATATTCTATTGCATAGCCCGGACGGAAGATTTTTGCATTTTCCAAACCCGGAATCAGCCTGATAGCCGCATACTGCACTTCGTATGGCAACGACGACGAAAAACCGTTAAGATAATATTCACAAGTATCTGTACCTTCGGGTTCAAGGAATACCGGATGCGACTGCTTATCTGCAAAGGTAACGATTTTGGTTTCAACAGACGGACAATATCTCGGTCCGGTACTTTTTATAGTACCGTTAAAGAGCGGCGAACGGTCAAAACCTTTGCGCAATTCGTCATGAACCTGAGGATTTGTATACGAAATATAGCACTCTTTTTGCGGAAGTTTTTCGATTTTATGCGCCATATAAGAAAACGAATCGGGATTTTCGTCGCCCGCTTGCGGTGTCATTTTTGAAAAATCAATCGTTCTGCCATCAATTCTTGCAGGCGTACCTGTCTTCATTCTCGAAGTTTTAACACCGGCTTTCAGCAGTGCTTCCGTCAGACCGCACGCAGGTATCTCCCCTATCCTACCGCCTGTAAACTGCCTTTCACCGACGTGCATCAATCCGTTCAAAAAAGTTCCCGCCGTAACAACAACTTTTTTGCATCTGAATTTCACGCCAAAAACTGTTTCCACACCGCAAACTTCACCGTTTTCAACAGCAATATCTTTGACTGTATCCTGCCAAAAATACAAATTAGGAGTTTTTTCCAGCAAATTCCGCCAAAAAATCGAGAACTTTACCCGGTCGCATTGCGACCTCGGCGACCACATAGCAGGTCCTTTTGAACGGTTCAGCATACGGAATTGTATCGAACTCATATCCGTAACAATTCCGGTCAGACCGCCCAAAGCATCAATTTCACGTACTATCTGACCTTTTGCAATCCCACCAATCGCAGGATTGCACGACATTTGAGCAAACTTTGTCATATCCATTGTTATAAGCAAAGTTTTAACACCCAATTTAGCGGCGGCATGAGCAGCCTCACAGCCGGCATGTCCTGCTCCAATTACTATAATATCGTATTCTTCAATCATTTTCTCCACAAATTCAAATAATAATCCTCTCGTTCATGTATTTTTGCTTCATCTTCATCGGTCATATCATCATAACCAACAAGATGCATAACCCCATGAATCATCACACGTAACAATTCTGTTTCATGTGAAACATTAAATTTTTCTGCGTTATCTTTTATTCTGTCGTAACTGATAAACAAATCTCCCGAAATTACACCGTTTTTCACATAATCAAATGTGATTATATCGGTGTAATAATCGTGATTTAGGTACTGTTTATTCATATTCCATAAGTATTCGTCAGAGCAAAAGACATACGTAATATCTCCTAATGTCTTACCTTCGCTTTCAACAGCGAGTTTTATCCAGTCAGTGAGCGTGTTTTTGTCAGGTAAATCAAATTCTACGTCTTCAAAGTTAAAATCTATCATTCCTAAACCAAGTTAAAAGTCATTTTTATACGCGAACCGTTGTCCAAAAACTCCGTTTTGTCTGAAAGATTCTTAATCAAAAACACTCCCCTACCCGAAAGTTTTTCGATATTCTCCGGCAATGTTGGGTCTGGTAAATTATCGTAATCAAACCCCTTGCCTGAGTCCTTAACCGAAATTACGAGACTGTTGTCAGCAGTATAAGCAGTAACAGCGACAGATTTGCTTTTGTCGTTGTTGTTACCGAACTCAATAGCGTTTTTTACTGCCTCAATTGTTGCTATCAAGATATTACCGTAAACATCTTCCGAAATTTTGTATTCGAAACATACCGAATCTATAAATTTCTCTACCGAAGAAATTTTAGCAATATCAGAGTCAAATGCCAATGATGTTTTCATTTTATTATATATTTTAATTT
>JAFXZT010000190.1 GCA_017541145.1 Bacteroidales bacterium
GCGAACTCATTGTAATCGTTGATCTTATTTTCGTGCTCTTTGATTGCATCATCCACTTTTTTTGCAAGTCTTTGGATGCGAGTATTGAGGTTGTGTTCGATGTTGGGCTTGCGGATGTCGTCGGATTTGTTGATAACGTTTTCTGTAAACCGCTTGATGAACTCGCGAAATATTGTGTATTCATTTTCTGCATCGTTTTTTCTTTCGTTTTTTACTGTATTCTGACGACGTGATTCCAAAATGCCAAGATTGACAACGGTTGACATTTCGTGGTTCAAGTTGATGAATTTTTTGAAAAGACCCTTGTTGAGAATGGTTGAGAGTTTGTCCTTGGCTTCTTCGCGACTATTGTCGTTCTCATCGTAGTCAGACTTGGCGAATAGGTTCATAAATACAGATACCATTACATTGCCGTTGTTTTCGCCAATAAAGTTGAAAACTTTTATGTCGCTGTCCGTGATGTCAGTCGTTGAGTTTTGAATGAAGATGATGTAATCCGCCCTTGACAGAAGAATTTGCTGGAACTCGTCGAAATTGAATTTCGAACCGTTGAGTCCAGGCAGGTCTGCAAAGACAATTTTTTCTTTCACGAGGTCGCTACTGTCAACAGAAAACGAGGTCAGGAAGTAGTCCTTATTTTCATTGGAATCTCTTTTACTATCTTCTGTTATCTGTTTTGACTTGACTTCGATGCCTGGTATTTCATCATTTGAGTCAGTAATAATGCTACTCAGTATTTGTTCAAATGTGATTCGCTTGTCCTTGGAAACACCCGATGTCGCAATGTAAGTTCTGTATTGGCTATCACCGTTTGTTATAAACATCGGTCGCGCAGTACATTCCTTGGAATCTGTCTGACATATCGACTTGTTTGCCAACAAGTTGCAGAATGTTGACTTGCCCGCCTTTACGTCGCCAACTATTGCCACTAACAATGCTCCGTCATCAAGTGCTTTTGCATAGTCGTTGATTGAACGCAATTCATTTTTGATTTCATCCTTGAAATCTGCATCTTCGAATCTTTCGAAGAGTTTACTGATTTTTTCTGATAATATGTTCATTTTTATTTCGCTTTAACGTTTTACTTACTATTTTTTTCTTTCACCTACTTGCATAAAAAAAGGCGTAGGACTATCCCGCTGACTTATTAATGTGTAGGCTCTGGACTGCCTTGTAGATACATAAGCGCGAAATAGTCCACGCCTAAATATGATATAAGCGTGAACTTATGTCGCACTTATTCGAGTATCTACGTTTGTAAATTGTCCAGACTTACACACATTCCGAATAAGTGTTCCGAAATATACCGTTTTATATTTTTACCTTTTTTACTTCATACGCAATTAAAAGTTTTTAGTAATTTTTACACCGCAAATATAACACAAATCTTTTCTCCGCAAAATATTTTTGGAAGATTTTTTACTTTTTTCCTTTCAGCACTGCTTTGTAATTTCCGCCCGTAAACGCATCGTAAAACTCTGCCTTAGACGAAAATTTTGCGCCGTTTTTGGAAAATTCTTTATTGAGAGCGGCATTGTTGGTGATTAGAAAATCAATGACATTTTCGTAATACGGCTTGTTTTTCAGCCCCGAAACCCATTCCAAAAGTTTTCTGCGGTACTCATTAATTTCCGTATAATCAACAGGTTGATCGCTCATAAGGTTCAAAACAGAATTATTGTTCATCTCTTTCAAAAAATTCACAACCGAAATGTTTTGTTTGTTTTCTTGAAGTTGCGCCATAACGTTTCTAAAATCCGTTTCCAAGGCAAATTTCTCAAAACCCTGACAATAAAACTTATCAAAATCCTCGTCCGAATTGTAAAAAACGCCATACTCTTTTTTGGCAGAATTGTAATCCCGCATGATTTCGTTCTCAATTTTTTTGTACGCAGATTCCAATTCATTCATTTTGTTGTAAAACTGCGTTTTGTTGTTTTCTGTCATAATGGTAAAAGTTTTTTCAACAGACAAACCTTTGACATTGTATTTGTTGTCTTTTAGTTTTTGGTTGAAAGACTTCAATTGTTCGTTAAGTTGCTCGTTATAACCGGCAATGGCGGCGGAATCTTCCCTCGCTTTTTGAGCCGCAAGACGTGCCGCCTCAGCCTCCTTCTGTCTTTGAATTTCAACAATCTGTTCTTTGATTGTCATGGCATATTCTTGATAAACAAACACATAACCTTTGAGTTGCTGAGGTCTGCCAAGCCAATCGTCATAATTGTATTTTACGGGCGGCACCGATTCTGAAATGTCAAAACGCCATTCACCAAATTCCGAACTGAGTTCAAAGAATCTCGGCACAAAAATCTTTTTGTCAATGACGCAAATGTCGTAAGTGTCATATTTCATTGTCATCACCTCATCATGCACTTCATAGCACAAATTACCTTTTTCGTCCCAATATTGTTTCATTTTACCATCGTCGTCCATACCGTCGTCCCCAAAGTGCATAATCAGTCCGTCAACATATAGTTCAGGCGAATTTGCGGAGCAATGATTTTTCAGATATTTTGCATTTTGCGGACTGACATTAATTGCGCGGATAATTTGGTATTTTTTCTCATTGTCATAGAAAAGAATCTGCAACTCCTGTTTGTCAGCGTTGTAGTCGCCAAATTTCACTAACCAATAGTCCTCCGAAATTTCTTTGTTG
>JAFXZT010000191.1 GCA_017541145.1 Bacteroidales bacterium
TCTTTTTTCGTCCACTCCCTATCGCTGTTTGCAAAAAGATCCCTATACTCTTCCATCGTAGGCATCCGCCAACCGTTACCCCAATTTTTGGTGGCGGCATCGTCTTCGGGGTCAAGAATTTTCTTGTCGTCAACTTTGCCATAATCCTTGTTAGTGCAATACTTTGTCAGTTTATGTTCGTCTCCATCTTGACAATATTTGTAGCAGTCCCAAGAATAGTTGTCTTTGGGTTTGGTTTCGCCCCACGCAAAATAGTCGCCGTAGTCTGTCGGGCTGTTTGCGCCGATATTGCGGTCTGCCCAAAGGAAATCGGAAAAACCGAGGTCTATAATTTCGCAGGGAGCGGATTCTATGACGGATGAAGGAGTCTGAATCGGAGTTTGGATAACCTTGATTTGATTTTGTAATTTTATAATTTTTGACTTCAAATCGTTATTTTCGGTCTTTAATTTTGACAAATCTGCCGATCCCTCGTTTTTCATCTCCTCAGGCTTTTCTTTTGCCAAAATGGCTTCAACTTTTTGTTTTAGTTCGCCAAATGCCAATTTGAAAATTTTATTAACGTGCGTGTGTTTGTCTAATGCTATATCCGCTTCAATTTTGTTTTTGGAAATGTATTCTTTTAAAAGGAACTCAATTAATTTCTCCAATTCATCTGCACAAAACTGTTTCACATTGTTGTGGGCAAATGGTGTTTTGTCTCGATTAATACGGTCAGTGTTTGACAATTGAATCGGGAATACCCTTTTTTTGACAGACTTACACGTCTGTACACGATTGTTCAATATAGAACCTAATTCATAGTTGACCCATTCGCTATTTACTGCTTTTGGGGTAATACAAAAAACGCCGAACTTAGCCCGCTGCAAATTGTCGTTGAGGACGTGATACCAATCTGAACCCAAATCTTTATCAGAATAGAACACTTCTATTCCCAAATCGAAATAAGAAAAGAACTCGGAAAATGCCTCTCCCAATTCCTTGCCAAGTCCGTCCCTGTTTGTCCAACTGACAAACAATAGGTCTTTTTCGTTTGTGACTGTATCTGCCATTTTAGTTTTGTGTTTTTTCTGCCGTCAAAGATAGCAAATGATTCCGAAATCTGCAAAATTATTTCTCTATCTCCACAGAGGCTCGCTATCCCATCCTTGCGGAAAACCCATTGCTGTGGTATCGATTTCGGGATATTCGGAAAGAAGTGAGAAAATCTTTGACTTCAAATCATTTTGAGGAACTATGATGTCAAGGAAGTATTTTATAACACAAAGGCTGAAAAAAACTTTTTGTTGGTTGATGGGCAAATTTATCCACGGACGGGTCATACGCCGCATTGTTAACGCACGTAAAGCAAATGTACGGTTCCATACTCGCGAATGATGACAACAATTATTACGAGTAACAGTTATAATGGTCAGCCACGACATAAATACGGGAACGTTGAGCGAAAACTCTTGTGCGATTTGTTTGCGAATTTGATTACTTTTGATGTTGTCGTATATCCTCGTCAAAACACCGAAAGGCAATATTTCCGCCAACATCCACGAGGGTGGATAAGGGTCGGAATATGTATTGCTGAAATGCGCAATAAAATCTTCTTTTGATTTCAATAGTTCATCGTCAATATATTGCAATGCTTTTTGAAACTGATTGTTGTCATAAAAACAATTCGGGTCTGTCATCCAAAACGGATTCCCTGTTTCGCGACTTGTAATATTCACAATGGCACTTCTAATCGCGATTTCTATCTTTTCAATTTGGTTGAACATCAACAAACGAAGTTGCCTGTCAAACCTGTACATATTCAATGCCTGATTGAAAGTAGAACCGTTTTTGAAAATATGCTTGTCTTTTGGAATTGTCAGCAATGGATATAAATACGCGCTGAATCTGAAATAACCAATCCGACGAAGATAACTCTCCGCCTTTGCCGAATCGTTGACAGTAAGTCCTCGTGATTTCAGCAACGCAAGCAATTGACTTGGCGATTGATATGTCTTTGTATATTGTGCCATATAAAAAAAACGACCCGCCGATTTAAGCATTGTCAAGAGGCTTGGCGGGTTCTCGTACTGCAAAAGTACAACAAGTTTTTATTTCCACAAAATTTTTTCTATTTTTTTACAAAAAAATTTTATACCCAAACAAAAAACACGAAACCACTAAGAAAATTGTGCTTTCGTGTTTTTCGTTGTTAATTACAATTTAAATACATTGTCGTCGGCGTATCCATCGAAGTCAAAACGGTAGAGATTGGCGCCGCGCTTGGAGGTGGTCTTGTCTATCTCGCCCGTTGTAACTATGTGATTGTCCGGCGTGAGTTTTTTCCTAAAATTGCGCTTGTCGAGCGGACCGCCGTAGATGGTCTCGTACAATGTCTGCAACTGCGTGAGCGTGAATTTTTCGCCGAGAAGGTAAAACGCCAACGGCTGCCACGCCAACTTTTCGCGGAGGATTTTGTGCGCCTTGCTGATCATCAGGTTGTGGTCGCCATAGAGCGGAGGAATCTCGTCGATAGGGCACCATTGGGCGTCGCCATT
>JAFXZT010000192.1 GCA_017541145.1 Bacteroidales bacterium
TATCAAATATTTACAAATATCTGTTCCCGGTATTGTAACAAAGGCGATATATCTATAACCCCATACATCACAGCGCGTTAGTGCATGATGTGCGGGGTTAAATTGTCAAAAATATAACCGCCTTGTTTTATTGCCGTTCTGATTTCAGAGTCTAATTTTTCCAAATCAAAATCAGTATTCCAAAACTCGTCTTCGGACATTTTTTTGTACGTTAACAAATAATCAACGCGCAGACGGCTGACAAAATAGAAATAAACACCTTCCCATATTTTTTTGTCGCAATTTATTGTGTCAGAATACGTTTCGCCGTTTAAAAACAAAGGCAAAGCGTCAGCAGTTTTGGCTGAGGACTGATTTGCAACATAATCAGCCATACCTTCCAATTTCCAATTTGGCGCAGTTCTATACTTGAAAAATCCCAATTTTTCCTGCTGATAAGAATGTGTCAGTTCATGCGCAACAGTTCCGCTTAATGTTCTATTGTTAAGAGCCTGACTTGCGGCTTGAACTTCGTCATTGGCGATGTCCGCCTCTTGTATGTACATTCTGTCTAAAAATTGAAAATTTTTGCCCCGTACACCGTTAGTGAAAGTGATTGATTTTATCTTAAACTCTGTTGAACTTTTACAGAGATATACGGAATAATTTGACTTTGGCAAGGGGAATCCCTTGTCCGCAAATTTATTCACTATTTTTTGATACAAATTGTTTAAATCAGTGTCGTTGGTTACAACCTCATCGTGGTAATAGATTGTGATGTTGTTAAATTCCGTCTTTGCCATGCCAATCTTGTGGGACATGAAAAAAATCACAACCACCAAAATAGAACATACAGTTTGTATGAGATGTTTTTTCGTTTTGCGTTTCATTGTTATATAATTTTTATTAATTTGCTTCTTCCATCACCCAATCAACAATATTCTTCTCCGCGCTTGAAAAACTTACGCCGACTTTTATCACTTGACGGTCGTCCATTTTGAAACGTCCGGCGTAATTTTTTACGTTTATCTGATTGAGAGCCGTTTGAGCGTCTTGGTCAATTTTAAATTCAAAAATATAAACATATTTTTTGTTAATCAAAATGCTGTCAGCACGTCCCTTGGAAAAATGCGCCTCGCTGATGATATATTCGCCCAAAATGGTGAACAACAAGTAGATAACGTTTTGAAAATCACGTTCAATAAGGCGGAGACTCTTGTTTGGGGCGTAAGGCAACGAACTAAACAAGGCTTTCATACGCTCGATTGCGCCCTCAACATCGCCGGTGCGGAAATCTTCCTTGAATTTTGTGTAATCCAATCCTGACGGATTTTCCATTGTAGTGTAAAACTCCTTGGCAAGCGATTCAAAAAAACTCATTTCCACTTCGTAATCCGGAAATCCGAGAGTATATGACCTGTATTCTTTGTCATACGACTTGATTGTCAGATAGCCGGTGTAATACAGCAACGGCACGAGGTCTGTCCTAAACTCATCGTCCTTGTAGTCAATCAGAGCGTCTTTGCCATATTCCAAGTCGCCACGAAGAGTTTTGATGTCAAAATATGTATTTTTAATCCTTTGCATCAGGATTGTGGGCGTTCCTGTTTTGTACCAATAATTTTGAAAATCTTTGCCCTGCAACGCAGAAAACAGACTCACGGGATTGAATACTTTGATTCCCCGCTCGTGAAACAAGTAGGAATCGTACCATTTTTTTAGTTCGGCGAGCATTTCGTCAAACGAAATTTCTTCCTGATTTGCAAAGGCTTGGATTTCGTCTTTGAAATACGACAACAATTCGTCATGCGTAATACCGCAGACTGCCGAATAATTTTGTTCCAACGAGATGTCATACGGCTGGTTTGTACCGCTGAAAATCGAAGTCTTGGCGTATTTTGTAACGCCCGTCAAGAAAACAAAACGGAAATACCTGTCGGCAGACTTCAACACCGAGAAAAAACCACGGTAAATTTCCTTGTCTGTTTCAAGATTAACGCTCTTAATTAGCGGATTGTCATATTCATCCACAATCATCACGGTTTGAAGTCCGGTTTTCTCATATACGGCTTTCAAATCATACTCCAAACGAAACGACAACGAAAAACTTTCGACCTTCATCGGTTCGTTTTTTATTTTTTCATCAAGAGCCTCAATCCTCTCCTTGATGGCACTCTCATCGAATTGTATACCGTTTCCGTCCTCGTATTCCTGCAAGGTAACCCTAATTTTGTCGATAAGCGTTATTGACCCTACTGTATAGTCGCCGCTCACGAAGTCGAGGTAAATCACGGGATACTTAATCCAATCTTTCTCCAAATCATAGATTTTCAAGCCTTCAAAGAGATGCTTCTTGCCTTCAAAATATGCACGCAAAGTATTACAGAACAGACTTTTTCCAAATCTGCGCGGACGGGCAAGAAAATAGGTTTTGCCTTTATGTGCAAGATTATAAACATATTCAGTCTTGTCAACATAGACACATTTTTTATTTCTAAGGTCTTCAAAACTCTGTATGCTAAGCGGATAATTCATCATAATACTTTG
>JAFXZT010000028.1 GCA_017541145.1 Bacteroidales bacterium
CTGAACTACTAATAAGCACGAAAACGGCTCACGCATATAGCGTGAACCTTAATCGCGGCTTATTCTCGTAGTTCTAAAATTTTGCAGATTTTCGGAAAGAGAATAAGAGCGTAAAGCTCAATTATCTAATATGTTAGTTATTATTTCACATCGGTTGCCCGACGCTTATCTGTCATTTTGTTTCAGTTTTTGTTTTACGCCGTAAATTTAAGGAATGTTTTTGGAAAGTTCCAAATTTTTCGGCGAGTTTTTTTGAAATATTTTATATAATATTGATAATCAAAAAGTTTTATTTCAAAACTTTTCGATTGGTAACATTTTCCAATATCGTCATCTGTTGAATTGCAATACGGTTAAGTTCTCTAAGTCTATCTGATTGAGGCAATCCTTGGTTGATGAAAACAGCATTTAGATTTTCAAGATTTGAGAGGCAAATAAGTTGATTAATAGTGGCATAGTCGCGAATATTCCCCTTCTTGTCGGGATTGCTTTCACGCCATTCTTTTGCAGTCATCCCAAACATTGCTACATTCAACATATCGGCTTCGTCAGCGTAAACATACGATTGTTGCTTTGGCGTGAGTTCTGCCGGAATTAGATTATGTTTTACTGCACTTGTATGAATGTGGTAATTTATTTTAGAAAGTTCACGCTTGGCACTCCATCCAATTTGATTTTGTTCTTCCGCTTTTAAGCGTTGAAATTCTTTAACGATGTATATTTTGAACTCAGGACTTATCCACATTGCAAATTCAAAGGCAATGTCTTTGTGCGCGTAGGTGCCACCATAACGTCCTGCACGTGCCTGCAAACTTATTGCATTTGTTCTTGCTACGAACTCTTTGACACTTATTTTAAAACTGTTCAAACCGGAATTACTTTTAATTGTGGCGAATTCGCCATAATTAAAATTGGGATTATATACCTTTTCCCAAATGCCAACATATTCAAGGGTATTTCTATTCCTAAGCCAATCGGTTATGAAGAAATCACCATCCTTGGCTTTGAGCATATCTGTCAAACAAAGATAATCCTCATCATTAACTTTCATAATGGTTATTTCCGTATCTTGAACTTGAATTTTTGCCATATATAATCTTTTCTGTTTTTGTTTAACGCCGTAAATTTAAGGAATGTTTTTGGAATGTTCCAAATTTTTCGGCGAGTTTTTTTGAAATATTTTATCAAAATTTTGATTCAATATCCATTTGTTGATGCAAAACTCTGATAATCTTTACAATACCTTCATCAGAAAATTTATAAAAAATTAGATGTTTCTTGCAACGATGCCCATACAGCCCCTGTTGTATTGAAACATATTCTCGGTCAGTTGGGTCGGTAGAGTTGGCAATTTTGGAAAATTCATTAATCAAACAGTTATAATAAATATCCGCCTGATGCTCTGACCATTGTTCAATTGTATAGTTCCAAATAGACAGCAAATCAAGCATCGCCATATCTGATATTTCGTAATTAACCATTGTGTCTCTCTGCCTTAATTTTTTGCAAAAAAGCCTCCGGATCAAAATCTTTATGAAATCCACTTTCCTCGCCTTCTTTGATTGCAGCCCGTAGATTTTGGATTTTTTTATCCTCTTTCTCGCGATTGCAATACAAAAGGAAGGAGATATAATTAGACACATCTCCAAAATATTCATTCGGCAACATTTTTATTTGCTCTGTTATGTCGGCATAACTAATTGGTTTGAAATTAGTTGCGACTTTTGTTTTGAATCCTTCCATTGCTTTACGATTATTGTTTTGCTGCAAAAGTAATTATGTTCGGTAAATCATTTTGTTTTACGCCGTAAATTTAAGGAATGTTTTTGGAAACCACCAAATTTTTCGGCGAGTTTTTTGAAATATTTTTGTTTTAATTGGTTTTCAGTTGGTTTTCCGTCGGTTCTTCTACTGCCTCGTAGCCCGCGATGTTTCTTTCCTTGGACGAAAATTTGAGGGCGAGTTTTACAATTCGTTTGCCAGAATCCAAGTACGCCTTTGCGTATGTGCGGTCATCTATCTGACGTTTTGCGGAGGCTACTGAGCGGTTGTATTTCAGTTCGATTACATAAATTGTCTTGGGCATCTTCAATACCAAATCCGCCTTGCCAAGGGCTGTTTCGAGATTGGCGGCAATATCAGCACCAAATGAAGACAAGAGTGTATAAAGTATTGAATGATAATATTTTTCGCTTTCCTTTTTGTCGTTGAGACTGCACGGAAAACGATAAAAAAACATCTTCAATGCTTTGATGAATTTATCCAAATCGTCATCCTTGGAAAAATCAATGTACGCCTTTTTGAGAGGTACGGCATCATTGATATTGTATGTGTATTGATTGAAAACACGCGCCATCGACGACTTGACTTCTTCGTTTGGATAGCCCAAAACGTATGTATTGTATTCGGGGTCGTAATCCTTGATGGTCAAATATCCCGACTGAAATAAAAACGGCACCAAATCCACTACCTGTTCCACGGGTTGGTCAAAACGCTCAGAATCACAATCAACACTCTCAAAATCAAACATTTGGATGTTGAATTTACGGATTAATTTTATCAGTGCGGTTGGCGTTGCAGATTTAAACCAATAATTATTCAACATCTTGTCACACAAGGCATTGACTACTGCAAACGGATTAAACACGCCACGTTTGGCAGGTGAAAAATTGTAACCGTCGTATTTATTCCTGAATTTCTCGACAGTTTGCTCAAATGTATAACCATTTTTATCAGCAAAATCTTGAAGTCCTGCCTTTAATGTTGTAATCAATTCTTCGTGCGAAATTCCGCAAAGTGTCTCATATTCAGACCACAACGAAATATCTTTAAGATTGTTCAACGCCGAAAAAATCGACATCTGCGAAAATTTAGTAATGCCAGTGATGAAGACAAAACGGATGTATTGATCGAGTTCTTTCAACGGCGAGAAAAACTTATTTTGTATTGCACGAATTTTGTTTTGCAATTCGTCGTTGTCAACGGTGTCGAGCATTGCGGCATCATATTCGTCAATAATTACAACAACATTTTTTCCCGTTTTTTGAGCAAGATTTATTATAAGTTCTTTCAATCTTACGCCACAGTCGTTACCCTTATTTCCCATACCGAACAATCGTTCGTGGAAAGAAAGCATACTATCGATGATTTCGTTGAGGCTACTTTCCGAAACATCTTTTGCACTTGCAAATGACAAATTAATTGTGGGATATTGAGTCCAATCGGTTTCCAATGCGTCGATTTTAAGACCTTTGAACAAATCCTTATTACCATTGAAATATTCTTTTAACGTACTGCATAACAAAGACTTACCAAACCGTCTTGGCCTCGATAAAAAGACGTAATTAAAATCGTGCGTCATTTTATAAATCAAGTCGGTTTTGTCAACATAGAGGTAATTGCCTTCTATCAGCTTGCTAAACGTCTGTGTATCAACGGGATATTTGCGAGTTTCCATTTTGTTGCAAAATTTTTGTTTCCGCAAATATAATGAAAAAAAATTGATGGCGAAACATTCTTCTCAAAAATATTTCGCCATCAATTGTCATTTACTTCACAATCAACTTCTTAACCACGTTTTGCGCACCAAATTTAACTGCCACGAAATACAATCCGGGCTTGAAATTTGACATCGAGAAATTGGCAAATTTTGCATTAATCGGGAGGTCTTTCATGCGCTTGCCGTCGGACGAAAGTATTGTGATTTTGTCAATATTTTTGTCCGATTTTACGTTGAGTATTTCGGCGCAGGGATTGGGATAAATTGTCAGGTCAACAGCCTCAGGCACAACTACTTCTGCATTTGGCGTGGAAATATCAGCGCGGACATCGGCGGCATCGTTGGAGAAAATCATCGTTTCTCCGGCGGCAAATTTCACTGTTGCAGAGCCGTTGCTGACTGTTACCGTGCCACCGCCAACAATATTGTACCAAGTGCCGTCCGACGGAAATTTTATCGTCATATCTTGCGATTTCACGTCAAAATTCACTGCAAAAATCAGCGATTTGTCGCCCAAAGTGCGGGTTACTGTTTTGGTGAGCGAAGTCATTTTTGCATCAACATTGCCGCTGAGCATCACGTCGTTATGAATCCTCAGACTGTCCATAAAACCGTAAAAATCATACAGGGATTTGCGGATTTGGTTGTTGTCCTTGTCCAAATCGTCAAAATATGTCGGCACGGGCTTTTTGGTCATGCGGTGCTCGTTGGCGACGGTGTTGGAATATTGGTCGTAATTGATGGAATATTCATAACC
>JAFXZT010000003.1 GCA_017541145.1 Bacteroidales bacterium
CCTGAGGAGCAAAACCAAAACCGTCAGAGCCGATTACCGTTCCGGCATGAACGGTTACATTACTGCCCAAAACGCAGTCTTTGTAGATTTTAACGCCGGAATAAAGCGTAACGTTGTCGCCGATTTTCACGTTTTCGCCGATATAAACCTGCGGATAGATTTTTACGTTTTTACCCAATTTAACGCCTTTTGCAACGTATGCAAACGCGCCGAGATAAATTCCGTCAGGGAGTTCCACACCTTCGGCTACAAAACTCGGCTGCTCCACTCCGATAGGTTTTGCGATTGACTGTTCGTAAAGTTGAAGCAGTTTTGCAAGACATTCGTAAGCGTTGTCAACACGGATTAAAGTTGCCTTGACAGGTTTTTCGGGTTTGAAATCCTTGTTAACCAAAACGATGGAGGCTTCGGTCGTATAAATATAAGGTGTGTATTTGAGGTTAGAAAGGAAAGTCAGCGTTCCTTTTTTGCCATTTTCTATTTTGGAAACGGAGGAAACGGTAACATTTTCGTCGCCGTCCACCTGCCCTCCTAAATATTGTGCTATGATTTTTGCCGTAAATTCCATAACTGCATAATTTTGCACAAAACTAATAATTCTATTTGAAACTGCAAATTTTTTTTATATTTTTTAAAAAATCAACCGCAAACAGCAATAATTTTTAACCCGGCAAAGCCTCTTCACATTAACAAAAAATATTTCCAAGCATTTGCACTTTTCTTAAAAAATTCTTTTTACATTTGCCAAAACAATATTCACTCAAAAAAATCACACAAGATGAAAAAATCATTTATCATTTCAGCATTTGCCGCAGCGACATTGCTGGCGGGATGCGCAGGCAACAAGACTAAAAACGATGTTATCAAAGAGGCTGCCGATGAACTTTTTGCCGTTACCGACACAATTAAAAACGTTACTATTCAGAGCGTTATGATTTTAAAAGACGGCGATATTGTTTATAAACGCTGGGCTAACGGCGGCGAAGAAAACACTCCGCACGTGATGCACTCAGTAAGCAAATCGTTTTGCGCCACGGCAGTAGGAATGGCTGTTGACGAAGGCAAACTGAAAGTTACCGACAAATTGGTGGATTTTTTCCCCGATGAACTGCCCGAAGATGTTTCCGACAATCTCAAAGCCATTACCATAAAAGACTTGTTGACAATGAACTGCGGACACGAAACCGAACCGCAAGTGGGCAACGATACCACCGAAACTTGGACAAAGGCTTTTCTTGCCCACCCCGTTACCAAAACTCCCGGCACTTGGTATTGTTACAACTCAATTGGCACATATATGCTCTCGGCAATAGTTCAGAAAGTTACCGGCGAAAAGATTTTGGATTACCTTACACCCCGCCTGTTTGAACCCCTCGGCATAGCAAAACCCAAATGGGAAGAAAGTCCTCAGCACATAAACTGCGGCGGATGGGGATTGTACATCAAAACAGAAGATATGGCAAAATTTGGTCAATTGTTTCTCAACAAAGGCGTTTGGAACGGCAAACAGTTGATTAGCAGAGAATGGGTAGAAGAAGCCTCAAAATATCAAGTACCTTCGGTTCCTGCCGGCACACGTCCCGACGAGGTTGAAGCCAAAGGTCTTACCGAAGAAAACTGCGCATGGCTTTTGGGCTACGGATACCAAATGTGGCGTTGTCCCGAAAACTCGTACCGCGCCGACGGAGCAAGAGGTCAGTACATTATTGTTTGCCCTGACAAAAACGCTGTAATAGCCGTTACCGCCGATTCGCCCGACCTTCAAGCCGAATTATCAAATATTTACAAATATCTGTTCCCGGTATTGTAACAAAGGCGATATATCTATAACCCCATACATCACAGCGCGTTAGTGCATGATGTGCGGGGTTAAATTGTCAAAAATATAACCGCCCTGTTTTATTGCCGTTCTGATTTCAGAGTCTAATTTTTCCAAATCGAAATCAGTATTCCAAAATTCGTCTTCGGACATTTTTTTGTACGTAAACAAATAATCAACGCGCAGACGGCTGACAAAATAGAAATAAACACCTTCCCATATTTTTTTGTCGCAATTTATTGTGTCAGAATACGTTTCGCCGTTTAAAAACAAAGGCAAAGCATCAGCAGTTTTGGCTGAGGACTGATTTGCAACATAATCAGCCATACCTTCCAATTTCCAATTTGGCGCAGTTCTATACTTGAAAAATCCCAATTTTTCCTGCTGATAAGAGTGTGTCAGTTCATGCGCAACAGTTCCGCTTAATGTGCGCTTGTTAAGAGCCGGACTTACGGCTTGAACTTCGTCATTGGTGATGTCCGCCTCTTGTATATACATTCTGTCTAAAAATTGAAAATTTTTGCCCCGTACACCGTTACTGAAAGTAATTGATTTTATCTTAAACTCTGTTGAACTTTTACAGAGATATACGGAATAATTTGAGTTTGGCATGGGGAATCCCTTGTCCGCAAATTTCTTCACAATTTTTTGATACAAATTGGTTAAAACAGTGTCGTTGGTTACAACCTCATCGTGGTAATAGATTGTGATGTTGTTAAATTCCGTCTTTGCCATGCCAATCTTGTGGGACATAAAAAAAATCACAACCACCAAAATATAACATACAGTTTGTATGAGATGTTTTTTTGTTTTGCGTTTCATTGTTATATAATTTTTATTTAATTCTACTTTATTCTTCAAACTCCATCAAAAACGGTGATACATGAGTGTGGTCGCCCTCTCCGTCAAAATCTATCCTCACAAATGTATCAACATAATCGTAAATCTTGTTGGTTTTGGCTTGTTCAATAATTTGCTGATAATCCTCTTTCGTGCCGGAAACAACACCCGCCACATCATCTGAAACTTTTACGCGGTCGCCCTTGTCAAAAAATACCGGATAAGGCACAAATGCGTTTTCAAAACGTTCTGAATCAAGGTTTTGAACCTCGCGGGTTTGTTCATTATCCAACTCCCAAGCATAAAATGTTGAAAGTTCGCCGTCTTTGTCAAATTCCATTTCTCCAAGTCGGTTTGGAATATCATCGACAGAATCAAACTCGGTTTGATGTTCAGAATCCATATTCCTTATTCCAAGGGAAGAATGCGAAACAACGGGTTCAAACTTTGACGATATAATTTGATATTTTTTTATAGTAAAATCATCTTTCATATCAGCAGCATTTTGCAGAGCCGTAGCATATTCTCTATAAATACCATGAATTGAATTATCAGGATATTGCACTACAAAAACGCATTTTGGATTCGTTTCTTTGAATTTCTCTAACAACAAATTGTCTACTGTAATACGCTGATTTATTTGAGTTTTAAGATTTAAATCAGTTGTTGCGGCGGCAATTTGTTTCAATAATGCGATTGTTTTTTCATACGGCAACGACCAATTATAAATGAGTGCCGCTGTTTCAAAATCACTGAACTTCCAATCTGTCCGCTCAATTTCCGCTTTCATTGCCTTAGAAAAATCCGGCAACGAAAACAATAATTCTTTATTACTCATAATGCATTTTAGTCTTTTAACATCAACAATTCCCTATTAAAATCACTGCAATACAAATCGTTATCATCTTTCATCTCAGACCCAAGCAAATAAAGAAGTTTTGCAACAGGAAAATCAAAATTGTTCATACTGTCATCCCAACTGCGGGCATAACCCAAAATGCCATATTTTTTTATGGCATTAATTGCCGCTTTGCAAACCTCTTTTGTAAAATCGTCAAAGTTAAAAACTGTATCCAAAACAAGTTTTGTGTCTTCAAACATAAAACTATTGCCGCCAAAATTTGTTGCGTCAGAAAAATAATGAATAACTATATGTAAATCATCATTTTTTTTGCACAGACGAACAAGATGACCGTCAGGTTCGTCTTGCCAAACAAACTTACAAGATCTATCAGATTCTTCAAAATGGTCGCTATGAAATTTCAAAGCCCAAAGACCATTGATAAGCGAATTTAACGGATTTTCGCCCATATACGTTGATTGAAAACGGTAATGTCTGCCATCAAAATCCATTTCAACAACAGCCGCACCGTAATATTCAAAATCAAATTTAAAGTTAATTGCTGCCATAATAATTTACAATTTGAAATCACTCCTCTTCCATCACCCAATCCACAATGTTCTTTTCCGCGCTTGAAAAACTTACGCCGACTTTTATTACTTGACGGTCGTCCATTTTGAAACGTCCGGCGTAATTTTTTACGTTTATCTGATTGAGAGCCGTTTGAGCGTCTTGGTCAATTTTAAATTCAAAAATATAAACATACTTCTTGTTAATCAAAATGCTGTCGGCACGGCCTTTTGAAAAATGCGCCTCGCTGATGATATATTCGCCCAAAATGGTGAACAACAAGTAGATAACGTTTTGAAAATCACGTTCAATAAGGCGGAGGCTCTTGTTTTGGGCGTATGGCAATGCGCTAAACAAGGCTTTCATACGCTCGATTGCGCCCTCAACATCGCCGGTGCGGAAATCTTCCTTGAATTTTGTGTAATCCAATCCTGACGGATTTTCCATTGTAGTGTAAAACTCCTTGGCAAGCGATTCAAAAAAACTCATTTCTACTTCGTAATCCGGAAATCCGAGAGTATATGACCTGTATTCTTTGTCATACGATTTGATTGTCAGATAGCCGGTGTAATACAGCAACGGCACGAGGTCTGTCCTAAACTCATCGTCCTTGTAGTCAATCAGAGCGTCTTTGCCATATTCCAAGTCGCCACGAAGAGTTTTGATGTCAAAATAAGTATTCTTAATCCGTTGCATAAGGATTGTGGGCGTTCCTGTTTTGTACCAATAATTTTGAAAATCTTTGCCCTGCAACGCAGAAAACAGACTCACGGGATTGAATACTTTGATTCCCCGCTCGTGAAACAAGTAGGAATCATACCATTTTTTGAGTTCGGCGAGCATTTCGTCAAACGAAATTTCTTCCTGATTTGCAAAGGCTTGGATTTCGTCTTTGAAATACGACAACAATTCGTCATGCGTAATACCGCAGACTGCCGAATAATTCTGTTCCAACGAGATGTCGTATGGCTGGTTTGTACCGCTGAAAATCGAAGTCTTGGCGTATTTTGTAACGCCCGTCAAGAAAACAAAACGGAAATACCTGTCGGCAGACTTCAACACCGAGAAAAAACCACGGTAAATTTCCTTGTCTGTTTCAAGATTAACGCTCTTAATTAGCGGATTGTCATATTCATCCACAATCATCACGGTTTGAAGTCCGGTTTTCTCATATACGGCTTTCAAATCATACTCCAAACGAAACGACAACGAAAAACTTTCGACCTTCATCGGTTCGTTTTTTATTTTTTCATCAAGAGCCTCAATCCTCTCCTTGATGGTACTCTCATCGAATTGTATACCGTTTCCGTCCTCGTATTCCTGCAAGGTAACCCTAATTTTGTCGATAAGCGTTATTGACCCTACTGTATAGTCGCCGCTCACGAAGTCGAGGTAAATCACGGGATACTTAATCCAATCTTTCTCCAAATCATAGATTTTCAAGCCTTCAAAGAGATGCTTCTTGCCTTCAAAATATGCGCGCAAAGTATTACAAAACAGACTTTTTCCAAATCTGCGCGGACGGGCAAGAAAATAGGTTTTGCCTTTATGTGCAAGATTATAAACATATTCAGTCTTGTCAACATAGACACATTTTTTATTTCTAAGGTCTTCAAAACTCTGTATGCTAAGCGGATAGTTTATCATAATACTTTGCCTTTTTTGGGGTTATCAATGTGCAAAGATAATGTTTTTTTGCGGAGAAAGCAAAAAACTTACGTAGTTTATTTTCTGCTCCGCACGGGACGAACTGACAGTCCGTAGCAACGGTAATTTCCAAGTAGAAATAAGGATTCTGAGTCAGAGCCAAAGCAAGCATCCCAGGCTAATTCCGGCATGTGGCGCGATGAAGACCAATAGTAACCTTCGGAATCAGTTTTATGGATATTTAAATCGATGCGGAAGCCTGCCGCTGGAAGAAAAATTTTATTGTTGTTTGGTCCTTTTACCTCAAATCCATTCATACCGTTGCACGTAGTCCATACCCATGAGCACATATCTCTGAGTTCCATCCACTGTGATAACGTTGGCATACACCAATCGCTACCCCAACAGACTGTGGCTACATCGTCGGAAGAGTCGAGGTCTTTTGTATTATAGGAAAAGCCTTTATTTGGGGATTCTTCACCGTATTTGGTAAGCATTTTATAGTCGCCATCTTTGCAATATTTATAGTTGCTCCACGAATACGTGTCTTTGGGTTCTGTTTCACCCCATGCATAATAGTTGCCGTAATCTTCTGGATTATCTGCGCCGACATTGCAAGTCGCCCAAAGTGTACCGGAAGG
>JAFXZT010000029.1 GCA_017541145.1 Bacteroidales bacterium
AATCTCATTTCTGTAAGCCAACGACGGATCCCACGGCGAGGGTTTCAAGATGTGAGTTGAACGCTCATTTTCACCTGCAAGGCAAATCTTGCCATCCCTAACTACCGCCGGGAATTTTTCTTGTACACCCGACACAGAAATCCTATCCATCACTGCGGAAACAGAGGTAGAAACCTTGTTGGCACTAAGTGTAAAATCCAAAAAAGGCGACACTTTTGCACCGTCGAAAAGTCTTCCGGCGGCAGCGTTGCTGTAAGTTTCAAAACCTTCCGCAAGCGTTGAAGGACAATATTTGATGATTACATTCATTGCTTTCTTACATTAACTGCACCAATAAAATCCGCCCCTGCCATTGCCGTCAAAAGTCCAAAAAAATCTTGTTCGTCGATATGGTGAGAGCGGCAAACATACCGACGGTTTGCGCCCTCGGGCAGCATCGCCACAAAAAACGGAAACAAATGCTCCGCCTCGTATGGTTCGCTCCTTTTCGGCAACGTGAACGAAATACCTTGCAGCGGTGATGCAAGGTACTCAGCGTCATACTCAAACCTGCACCTCCCGCCGCGCTCCACCTCCGTCAACGTCCCCGCAAAGGTATCGTTGTTATATACAAATAGTTGTCGCATAATCTTCGGTCTTTTGTTTTGTGGCAAAGGTAAAAATAAAGTGCGAGATGGCAAAATGGGGAGCAAATAGGCCACAACATTAAACAAATAAATTTGGATTATTTATTATAACCTCTCGCATAATATCAATGCTTTTTTTTACAATCCACTCTTTATTATATTTATTATTGTTTACAAAAGCCTTGTGACCATTGATTTTGTTAGGTTCATCGATTTTTAAAGGATGATCTATATTGTTTCTTACGCAATAAGGCAAAGTCCGTAGTTCCTTGGTAAAATTATTTGTGTCATACCAATTATATTTTTTTGCACAATTTTTTACCGTCAACCAAACATCAACCCCATTAATTTTTTTGACATCTACTTTTACTAAATCTCCATTTTTGTTAGGCGTAACAATTGAAGAATCCCAATCAGTTTTAAAGAACGTATCATTTTCATATTTATCAATCAATTTATTATGAATAAATCCAAACAATTCAATATGATATGCAATTGAAGGCTCATCAAATGCAATATAGTTGATTTCGTTCATCGAATCATACGGTAAAACCTTTATTCTATCGGGTTTATTTATTTTTGATTCATTACTTCCTTCTTCGCGAGTAACAACAATAGGAGTTATGTCATCTTTCGCCAACTCTTTCACTATATAAGGAGAATGAGTTGTAACAATTATTTGATAATTAGAATTTTTTGCAAGGTTTTTTATAGTATCGTACATTTCAAGTTGCGCCTTTGGATGGAGGTGTGTTTCGGGTTCTTCAAAAGCGAAGATATCAGAATTAGATTGTTTAACCAAAAGCCTAAAAACAGCATTTTTTACTTTTTGTTGAAATCCATCCCCTCTATTTTGTAAAGGGATTATTTTAGAATTTTTGATAGAAATAATGCGTTGAATTTTATTATTTGGGAAAAAATTACAATCTAAATAATCTGCTAAAAATTCGAAAGAATTCCCCTCTTTAATCTCACCTGAAATTTTTTTTGCTATTGTCTCAATTCTTTCATCCTGGAAAATGCAAAACTGATTATTAAACAATCTATTCATATAATCACTAATTGTAGTTTGTGGAGAAAATAACAGAAAATATGGAACAGAAAAATAACACGATTCATACATCCATTCAAACCATTCTGATTCAGTGAATCGTCTTTCATCTTCTATAACTTGATAATTATATTTTGAATAATAATTATATAAAGTTTGACGCATTTTGATAATTAATTTTGAATATCGAATTCTGAACAAAGATTTCGAATTTTCATCTTTACAAGTTTCAAACGAAGAAATTATTCCTTTAAGGCAATCTTTGTTGATTCCCAAATCATAACATTCTTTCATCAAATCCTCACATTTGCAAAAGGAAAGAATTTTCTTATCCATTCTCTCCGTAAATTTAAAAACTCGCAATGAATAATAAGGTATTGGTTTTACGAATTCACTATCAAATGACTTTGGATTACATAATGATTTCTTTATACACACAGTGCCATCAGAGTCCAAAAACTCTTTACTAATAAAATCAGGATGAAATGTTGCATCTGTAAAGAATAGTTCAACTGATATTTCTTGTCGTTCATACTCGATATTTGTGTTTATATCATAAACACCTAATTCTTTATCACTAAAAAACCACTCCAATGCGGCAAGTATAGTAGATTTACCACTATCATTTTTGCCGATAATGCAATTGAAGTCTTTAAACTCTATATCTTCGTGCTTAAAAGCCCGAAAATTGTCTATTATAATTCTCTTTATTTTCATATCTATTCAAATTATTAACAACCTCAATGTTTCGAAAAAAATTGACACCTAACCTCTTATCGTCTCCGCCGTCAATCCCTTTTCCTTTGCTTGCTCATAATTCTTCCTCGCCACTTCCTTACTCGTATTCGCATAGCAATATTCGCACAGATGCGGGCAAGTGTTGTATTCGCCGATGTCTTTGCTGATAATGCAGCCGCAGAATGAACGCTGACCTTTGTCGCGGTTGTCTTTTTTCTTGATGATTTTTTCACCGTCAAAAAGCGAGTTAATAATCTCAACACCAAGATAATCCATCAAAACTTTGTCGTTTTTCGCAAAACGTATCATCAAATCGTCGTCAATACATTTGTTATGTTGGATGCCAAATTGCGAAATGTCAATTTTTTCGCCGCAAGTGGCAAGTTGAAAATGCCATTTTTTATTGAGATCGGAGAGACGTTTGGCAAAATCAACCATCTGATTTTCTGTCCATTCTGAATAATTGATATTGTTTTTTTCGAGATTGGATTTCACCTTTTTGTAAAGAGCGATGTCGGCAAAACTAAACACAAGTTTTTCGGTATAGCCAAACAATTGGTCGCCGATGTTTTCAACCTTACGTAACAAATCATCCACAGAGATTTTATCCGTCAAAATCAGAGGGTCAAAACGCCAAATTACCCTGCCTTTGCCAAAGGTTTTTACCAACTGTTTAAAGGTTTCTATTCTATCTTCAAGCGGTGGCACACCTTTTTCTAAACCTTCCGAAACATAATCATTTAAAGTGAATTGAATATAAAAATTCATTCGTTTCAATTCGTCGATATGGTCTAAAAGCGGTTTTGGATTTTTTGACCAAAAAACAAAGAATCGGGCGTTTTTGTATGATACATAACTTCTTACGCCGTTAAACGGATTAGTCCACGCCGAATAACCAATTTTGAGCCGATGGAAAAACCAATCGGCATAAAAAGCCGGGATGTCGGTGCTACGGCTCGCCGAAATGATTATCGGGGCTTGTGCATCAACAGTTTCACCGTTTTCGCGGGTGATTTTTATTTTTTGCCACTGTGCCATAATACTTTGTATTTAGTGTCTTTGTCCTCCAAAAGGTTACACTTCATCTTCGGAAAAATCACCCAAATTTACAAAAATTTTTAACTCTGCGTACAAAAAAAACAAAAAAGTATTACCTTTGCAATCAGAACAAAAACTCAGCGATTATGGGCATATTCATCGACAAAGGCAACTTGGCTTTCCGAAGCATAAAGAACTCCGATTTTATCGACAAGTCGGGTTTGATAGAGATTTTGAACAACAACATCGACACACAGCACCGCTATATCTGTGTGTCGCGTCCACGGCGTTTCGGCAAGTCAATCGCCGCAAAAATGATTTATGCCTATTACGACAGGAAGTCCGATTCTGCCGCGTTGTTCGACGACTTGGAAATCTCAAAGTCAGAAAGTTACAAAAAACATTTGAACAAATATCCGACGATTTATATCGACTTCAACACATTTGCGGAATTTGACAATGGTGATGTTGTCGCATTGTTTCAAAAACAAGTCATTGAAGATTTGAAGACGTCGTATTCGTTCTTGAAAGAATCTGAATATCTGAGTATTGCACTGCGTGAAATCAATCAAGAAACCGGCGATCGCTTTGTAGTGGTCATTGACGAATGGGATAAGTTGGTGAGGGATATTGACGAAAAAATAAAAAACAAATATGTCAATTTTCTGGGTTCGATGTTCAAATCCAACACTGCCGACGATGTTTATTTGTTGGTGTATATGACGGGAATACTGCCTATTATCAAAGTGGAATCACAATCTGCACTCAACAATTTTATGGAATTTAGTATCATTGATCCGGGACAATCGGCTCAGTACTACGGTTTTACTGACAATCAGGTGAAATCTTTGTGCGAAAAACACAACATGAAATTTGAACTTATGAAACACTCATACGATGGCTATATTATCGGTGATGAAAAATCTATGTTCAATCCAAATTCAGTGATGCTCGCCATCGAAAAAAACAATTACAATAGTCATTGGTCTAAGTCCGCAGCATACACAACTATCGAGCATTATATCGGAATCATAAGCAATAATTTTTTTGAAAAACTATTAATCTTTATTCAATATTTTCGGGGCGAAAATTATCACACACAATGCCCCTAAGCCGAAGATTATCATGCCAATAGTCAACCCCAAACTGAAATTAGATCCATAATTAGAGCATTGCGAAATATTATCGCAGTCTACAAGCATAAAATTGTTGCCGTCATTAAAAACATTGAAATCAGCCACGCCGCCGCCAAGAATTACCGCAAACGTTGCATTGTCGTTTTTTTGCATAAAAGTCAGCGTAAAACTATATTCAAATTCTTTTCTATATTGACCTAATTGTTTCAAAACTTGCTGCTTTTTTACATGAAAACGTTCGGGAATTTCTTTGATAATATTTTCAATACTGTCTAAATTCATTGTCCATTCGGGATAATAATACATATCGTGCTGAACATGACCGAGTTTTTCAGTTTTGACATTTTCCGGCGTGAGATTTTCCCAATACTTTTTTGACGAAAATGCAAATTTCAGAGAATCAGCGTTTTTGATTTCTATTGTGTCGTTAAAAGCAAACTTTCCTACAACAGAGAACAGAGGATGGTCTTCTGTTGTTTCAATTTTGTTTTTGCCGTGTCCCCTTGTCGTAAATATTTGCTGGCGAATATCAATAGCCATATATTCGCCGTTCAAAAGTTCAAAAATCGTGTCCTTGACGGTAGACCCGTAATTGAATTTATAGTTTTTGACAAGGTAAGGGCGTGGCTCACCGCTGAGAGCCGAAAGAATTTCGCTGTCAGAGGAGATAACCGTTAACGAATCGGCTTTTTGCTGCCAAATTTCCTGCGGTGAGGGTTCGTTTATCATTTTAAGAAACCACCATCCCAAAATAAATGCCGGAATCATCACCGCAGCAACAAGCAAACGCGGCAATATATCGTCTTTAAAATCAATATCAATCATTTCGCTTAAATTTTAATTATCACTACGCATTACTTGATGCAAAAATAATTAAAATTCCACAAAAATCACAAAAACAAATCATCAAGCACAATTTCGTTGTCAACGACCGAATAATTTTTGCCGTCAAGAACGCCGTATGTTGTTACTAAAACGTTACTTACCGCATATTTCGTTTTAGTTTCAGCAATAAAAATGGAGGCTCGTTCCATAAGTTTTTGTGCATACGATGGTGATATTTCGTATTTTCCTCGTGAAAATTTCATTTCACAAAGGTTGACAATTCTGTCGGCACGCTCGATTACGAGGTCTATTTGTGCTGAATTGTCTTTGGCACGCCATACCGAAGAATTTGTAAGTATGCCGCTGATTCCCAACGCATTTTTCATCTGTTCTAAATGCAAAATGCAAAGCAATTCAAAACTGAATCCCTGCCAAGAAGAAATTTTGGGACTCAAAATCATTTTTTGCCAAAAATTCTTTTCCTGCGATTTGTTGAAGGCGACAAAATTATAATAAAACAACGTATAAAAATCACATAATCTGTAAACTACATTGTTTTTCCCGCCGCCGAATTTTGAATATCCGAGAAGAAAATCACAACGTTCAAGATTTTCAAGCATTTTTGTTAAGCCTGCGCCGGTGATTCCCGTTTTTTTGCTGATTTCTTCGCGCGTAAAACCTTCTTTACGCTCCGAAAATATTTCGATAACAGACAGATATTTGTCAGGTTTGTTGAAAAGCGACGAAAACAATTCTGAAAATTCCACTCTCAAAACGGCATTTTTCCCCTCAAAAAACAGTCTGTCAATGTTTTGAGCAAGGCTTTGATTTTTTTCTAACAAAGTGTAATAAAAAGGCACGCCGCCAAAAACCATATAGGCTTGGGCAATTTGATAATTATCCCATCGTACTTGGTTTACGGCAAGAAACTCTTTAACTTCGCCGAGCGTAAAGGGACGCAAATAAATTTCCTGAGTTGTACGGCAATGAAGTCCGCCTTGATTATTGAGAATTTTTTCCACAATCCATGACGTTGCCGACCCGCAAGCAATAAACAAAATGTCATTTCTAAAAGCCGCCCAAGAGTTCCAAAAATTTTCCAAAGCGGCTACAAACCCCGATTTTTGAGTGTCAGCCCACGGCATTTCGTCAAAAAAAACAACTTTTTTTCCGTTGCATTTTGTGGTTGAAAGATAATTTTGAAGTTCACGGAAAGCCTCGTTCCAATCTTGAATTTTAGGTAAAAAAGTCGATTTGGAATATTCTTTGAGTTTAAACGCGAAATTTTCCAACTGAACTTCTTTGGGTTGGTTGTTCGCCCCGACAAACGAAAAAGTGAATTTGTTTTTGAAAAATTCGCGGATTAAAAATGTTTTTCCTACACGCCGTCTGCCGTAAACTATCACAAATTCAGAACGTTGTGAGTTCATACATTCTTCAAAACGTTTTTTTTCGTTTTTTCGTCCTATTAGAGAATTGCTTGTCAACATAACCTTACATTTTAGAAATTATTTTCTGCCAAAATTAGTAATTTTTATTCAATTTCGGCAAAAAATAAAAATTATTTTTTGCTGAAATGAGTGTTTTTTATACTGTTTCGGCAAAAAATAATCTTTTGTTCCTGAATATTATAGATGTTCTGCGCCTGAATTTTGCCGCAAACAAACAATGTTAATGTAGCATAATTTTTTCATATATTTTTCTCAATCCACCCATCAGCCTCCTGCCTATTATGAAAAATAATTATCTGTCTATCAGCGTATTTCTTAATTAATGAATAAACTTTCGGACGGTTTTCAGTGGAGTATTTTTTTACAAGGTCAACTAATTCGGGGTCTAAGGAATCTTCTGTCCAAGGAATGTCGGAGCGGTTTTTGCCGACGCGCTCATGTATGCCGTCCATACAAGTTTGCTCCGTGAAATCAAGGAAAATCACCGTGTCGCAAGCCTGAAACCTCACTTCGTAAGTCCGGCTGTAATCTCCGTCGATAATCCATTTGTCACCCGAAAGAATTTGCGAAAGTTTTTCATCGAACTCTTCACGCGAAATATGTGTTCTATCGGCTTTCCACCAAACATTGTCAAGATGAAAAAGCGGCAGTCCCGTGGCAGCGTGAAGCCGTTTGGCAAACGTACTTTTCCCGCTGCCCGAACAACCGATGATTATGATTTTTTTACCGATGGACATTCCAAATTAATCTCTCCGGTTTCGGGATTCAAAAATTCAACGTTAAGATTATTTCCTTTTATAACACGGATGTAATTATTTTTGTATTTGTTTAATCCTAAAACAATTACGTCATATTTTTTTTCGATGTCGGCAACTTCTTGAAATAAGTCGTCAAACGTATCGTGATATGCTGAATAGTAGTTTGTACAAAAGCCTTTTTCATCGTATTCAAAATTTTTTATATTGAATGATTGAAGACCTTTTGTGCCGTCACTGTAATTGATTTTGTCTAATTCTTTTAAAAAATCATCGAAATCAGGGGGTTCTTCGTCTATGTAATTATCCATCATTTCAGTCATTACCCACATCTTTTTTAAACCTAATGCTCTTATAACGTCAAAATATTGACGCCTTAGATATTGGTCTTTGTCAAAATATCTAAAATATGGAATGCAGGTAGTATGCGATAGAACATTATTAAACATACTATCATCTTCGAATCCTGTATAATAACCTTCCACATCGCCTGTTTTGTCGTTGATAGACAGACGCAAATTTTTTTCTATAAGTCCCTTGATGTTTGTAACATACGGAGCAAATGCCAGTATTTTTGCACTCATAATTGTAATAATAATTGTTACTCAATACTTCGTTGATTTTGTATATTATATCAGTTGCAAACATACAACCTTTTTCTATACTATGTATCATTTATGCAAAAAAAATGTAAATTTTCTCCCTCCAACCTTTTGACAATCAAAAACTTTTTGTAATTTTGGACAATTTTAAAGTGATACTTTAAAATTGTCCGATTTTAATATAACAAAATGTATTACAGAGAGTTAGAAAACGAAATAATACGTCTGTCACAGTATTTTAAGGTGTTGACGGTAACCGGTCCGAGGCAATCGGGCAAGACTACGCTGTGCAAAAAGACTTTTGCGGAGTACAAATACATCAATTTGGAGGACGAAACCGTTGTTGCCGAATTGGAAGTCAACCGCAAGGATTTCCTTTTGCGCAACCGCAAAGGTCTAATTATCGACGAGGTACAAAATATGCCGGAACTTTTTTCCGATGTGCAAGTAATTGTGGACGAGTACGATGACGCCCGTTTTGTACTTACCGGCAGCAACAATTTTCTTTTGACACAAAAAATAATGCAATCGCTTGCCGGACGCACTGCGGTTTTGTCATTGTTGCCTTTGTCATTGTCGGAACTTAGCGACGACGACCGGCGGCAAGGGCTGTTTGAAATAATGCTCAAAGGCCTTTACCCCGCAGTTTGGGCCAAAAACATCCCGCCTCAGGACGTTTACCGTCAATACTATACGACGTACATACAGCGTGATATTCAGCAAGTTATCAAGATTAAAAATCTTTCGGAGTTCCGTAAGTTTGTCGTATTGTGTGCCGCAAGAATTGGTACGGAGTTCAATGCGTCGAGCCTATCCAACGAACTCGGAGTTTCCGTCCCGACAATTACCGAATGGTTCAACGTTTTGGAGGCTTCTTATATAGTTTTCAGGTTGCAGCCATTTTTCAAAAACATCAACAAACGCCTTGTAAAAACACCGAAAATATACTTCTATGATGTTGGGCTTGTGTGTTTTCTGCTTGGTATCAATACTGCACATCAAGTTGAAACTCATCCACTTAGAGGAAGCATTTTTGAAAATCTTGTTGTCTGTGAGTTTCTCAAAAAACAGTGCAACCGAGGATTGGACAACAACCTGTTTTTTTTCAGGGACAAAAGTCAAAAGGAAGTTGATTTGATTCAGGATTTTGGGGACGAGTACCACGCATACGAAATAAAAATTGCCCCAACAATCAATTCGGATTTTTACAAAAACCTCAAATATTTCCATTCCTTGTTCCCAACAGAAAATACGCGCAGCACAGTCATTTATACCGGCAACTCCGAAAGTCAATCTCCCGAAACCGGCTATATTAATTATCTGAACATAAGCACCTTATAACAAGAATGGACAAATTTAAAGTGCTACTTTAAATTTGTCTATTCTAAATCTAACATCCATACATTCAAGATATTAAAAACAACTTTTGACAGTTATCTTAATTTCAATTTCGCCTCGTTGATTCCGTTGCTCTTTGCGGTAATAACCACAGGAGTTTTGACGCCTTTGGAAAGTTTTACGATGGCCTGAGCGCGACCGTGGTAAACTTTGTGGCGGGCGTCGTGAATGTCGGAATTTTCGCGGAGGTCGGCATTGCCAAACGCCAAAAGTTTGCCGCCTTTTACCGACACAGAAATCTCGTCTTGCGACATTGCGCAGGGGTTGCCGTCCTTGTCGGTGAGGAGAATTTCCACAAAAGCCACATCTTCGGGGTAGCCTGCGTCGGTGTACGCCTTCCAAGAATTGAGGACGATTTTTGAAGGTTTGGCGGCGGTGGTGAGCGTGGTGCTGTTGCCGTTACATTCGGCGCGGAGAGTGCCGGGCTTGTAATTGACGGTGAATGTCGCCATCGAATTTACAAGCGGTTTTTCGCCCACCAACTTGTGTCCTGAAACAGTTTGACGGTGCTGCCCACGGCGCAAACCTCCACGTCGATCGGGCGACCTTCCCAGCCGTCCCAGTTCCAAGAATCCCAAGTAGGTCAGGTGCTTCACATTGTCGTTTTGATGGAGTCGATGTATCCGTTGGGTTCGCGTACCGACAAGTGAATCTGCGACTTGGCTTTGTCGCCGTTCCAAAGAATGTCGCGGTAATACGAAATCGGTTTGCGGTGTCCCGTGATGTCAACATCGCCGCAATATGCGCCGTGCCAAGGGAATTGCGGATTTTGCCACGATTCGCCCTGAGTCCACGATTTGTAACGCCAGCCGCCTATGCCCGATTCACCGAGATAGTCAAGACCCGTCCAAACAATGTCGCCAATCACGTAAGGGTTGTTTTTCACGATTTCATAGTTGTTGAAAGCGTCTTTCGGATAAGATTCGGTCTGCCAGATTACACGTTTCGGGTCGCGCTCGTGGTCGCTCTTGTGCTTGAAAATCATATAGTTGTAACCCACAATATCCAAAACGTCGGCGTGAGGGTCGTAGATTTCCCAGTCGCTGTCCCAAGCACAGAGAGCCTCGGTGACAGGGCGCGTGCGGTCTTCTTCAAGAATAGCGTTTTTCAACATTTTGGCGGTGTGTATCACGCGGATGTCCTTGCGTTCGATTACCTCGTTGCCAATGCTCCACGCCACGATGCAGGGGTGATGACGGTCGCGGATTACCATAGATTTTACATCTTCAACAGCAAGGCTGTCGAACAATTCGGCATAGTCGTGGTCGGTCTTGGCGGTGCGCCAGCCGTCAAAAGCCTCGTCGATTACCATCATTCCGTACATATCGCAAGCAAGGAGGAAAGTTTCAGAAGGCGGGTTGTGGCTTGTGCGCAGGAGGTTGAATCCGGCGTCCTTCATCATCTTCACCTTGTGAAACTCGGCGGCGTCGGGCGCGGCTGCACCAAGAAGTCCGTTGTCGTGATGGACGCACGCACCGTTGATGAGCACATTCTTGCCGTTGAGACGGAACCCATTCTCGGCGTCGTACTCCACTTTGCGGAAACCGATGTGGCGCACAAGTTGGCTTGCACCGTCGATTTTAACATCTGCATAATAAATGTTGGGTTCGTCGAAACTCCAAAGTTTGGGGGTGGCGACGTTCAATGTCATCTTGATTTTCTCGGAGGATTTGGCGGCAATTTGCAACGTTTTTTCTTCGGAAACAGGCTGTCCGCCCGTACTCGACAGCACGACAGAAAATTTCGCCGTGCGGCTCTGTGTGCTGTTGTTTTCAACGGTGGCTTCCACGGTTACAACGCCGCTGATGTCGGTGCTGATCACAACATTGTGCGCCGAAACGCTCACTGCCGGAAGCCGTTTCAGCCAGACGTTTCGATAAATTCCGCTGCCCGAATACCAACGGCAGTTTTCCTGTTCGGAATTGTCAACGCGCACTGTAACAGTGTTTTCGCCGACATTCAAATATTTTGTGACATCCACGCTGAAAGTCGTATAGCCGTATCCGTGCTACGCGGCGCGTTTGCCGTTGACATATACGGTGGCTTTTTGGTAAACGCCTTCAAAATCCAGAACAACACGTTCACCGTCAGCAAGTTTGCCGATGTTCAATGTTTTCTTGTACCATCCTACGCCAGTGCCGTAGTATCCGCCGGCGTTGCCCGAAGGAGCATTCCGTTCAGGCAATGTATAAATGCTCCAATCGTGCGGCAAATCAACGTTTTGCCACGTTTTTGGGGCGTTTGCGGTGTCGTTGTTCTGAGCAAACTGCCAATCGGCGTTGATATTGTCGCTTATCTGCGCCGTCGCCACCGATGCCAACAGGCAACCAATGGCTGATAATAAGATGGATGTCTTCATATTTTTAGTTTATGGTAATGTCGTTATTTAATTCATTTTCAATTTCTTCGATGGTAGGGATAGTACCTTCGATTTTTTCGGGATAGAATTTTTCCAACTCGTATTCAGAAATTTTGCCTCAACTTGGGGCAAAATTACAGCATCAATTTTTGCCACAACTTGTGGCAAAAATTTCATTTGCTTGACAATAAAGAATAATATTGAATATTAGTTTTGTTTATAATTATTCAATGGAATTCCTTTCAATGTACTGTCCTGTGTGTTTCCCTGTGTATTTTTCGATACGCTGATTGTCTTGTTTTTCTCCCCCTACAAAGTAACAATATTTTACTCAGAAAAACAATTTTGTTGTTATTTTTTGTAACCTATCGGATGGTTGAGAATAGGATTTTGAGAATCGGTGAGATTCAATTCTTTTTTCAAAGTTTCCTTCTCCATTGAAGCACGGGGAACGGTAACAAGACCTAACGCTTCGCACGCTAAATCTATATTCTGACTAACATAACCCGCATCAATTGCTCCTGAAATTGTGGGTCCGTTAGTGCTGCCGCCGTGAAATTTTGCGTTGTCAGAAACGATAACAAGACATAGCGGTGCGTCAGCGGCAAAACTCTGATTAGCAGCCACGGCTTTGCGCAAATCCTTACTTGAAACTTTTTTCAAAGCATTGTCCTTAGCCGCATAAAGCCATGCCCCGTCTTTGCGGCAAACATAAACGGAAATGTCCTGAGCATTAATAGCAGTAGGCGCGGTAAGATGACCGTCAGGGCGGTTGATTCCAACAGCAGCCCAAAGAAGTTGACTAAGTTTCATATCGTCGATTTCTTTGCCGCTGTACTCGCGCACTGATTTGCGCTGTTGAAGTGCTTGATAAAGTGTCATTGAGACGTTTTTGTCAGGTTCCGGCAGTTTTACAACGTCCTGAGTCATTACAAATAATGTTGTTGCCATAACAAAACAAGTTGTTAAAAATTTTTTTTTCATCTGAAAAGAATTTAATATGTTATTATGCCTTTTGACGTGTTGAAAGACGATAAGTTTAATAGACTAAATTATTTAAAGGCGTTGGAACGAGTCAAATGCTAAGAGTATTTAATGCAGATAACTAATATTTTTCTCTGAATTAATTTTCGATAATTAAAAAAGAAAAATAGAGATGTTTGAAAATATTAATTAACTTTGCAACAAAGATTTTGAATTTTGAACCGGAACTGAAAGTCATGAAAATACTTTCTGTTCATAGAAATATTAAAACAATGAAAAGAGAATTAAGTTTTTGGAAGTATGAAAAAGAAGGCGTTTTGAATGATGAGCAAGTTTATGTTAAACTTAGTGAAGGTGAAGATGTAAAGGGCGTTGAAGAACTTCCGATTGAAGATGCAATAAAGAGCATAAAAGCTGGTTTCGCTGATTGGGATTGTCACGAAAATGTTTTGCAGAAAAACGACAAAACCATTGAAATTTTTACAACAAAGCAGTTTGTACGTTTTGATTGTACTTCGTTGGGAGACCTTGATTATAACCGGATAATTGATATAATGAACAGTTATGGTTGCCCGTTGTACGATGCTGCAATTTCAACCCGTTATGAAGCGTAAACCGTAAGAGGGCGGAAGAAATGCAACGTGAATACAAGCTTTTTATTTGCAAATTATTGGTGTCCGAGAAAAATAAAAAATCGAATAAAAATAGGGCTGCCATAATAGGCAGCCCGTTTTTTTTTGGTAACTTTCAGTTGCTAAACAAAAACATGTTACCATGGGCAAAATTACAAAATATTTCGGACAGA
>JAFXZT010000030.1 GCA_017541145.1 Bacteroidales bacterium
AAATCTTTGGAAAAATGCTTGCAAATGTCAAGAATTTTATCGAATTTTGCCTTGAAGTTGTACATAGGATTGAATGTTTTTTTATTTTTGACACCTTTAAATTACTGAAAATCCGTTAATTGTACAACTTTTTTATATAAATTTTTTCTTAATTATTATAAATTTTTATTCCGCCAATGGGTTTCAAGACATCTTAATTGAATTTCACAACAAAATATGCAATTTTGTACTTTCAAGAGAATAAAAATTTATTACATTTGCGAAGGTAAAAATAATTTTCCACCGAATTAAACAAAAAATCAAGAATAACAATTTATAAAATAATCAAAAACTTATATTAACTATGAAAAAACAATTTATTATCCTTTCTGTTTCCGCATTGACATTGTTTTCATGCGGCGGAAGTCAAAATCAAAATTCAAATACAACAAACTCCACAAAAACAGATTCAGTAAAAACCGTTGAACAACAAACAAATCAACCTGCTGAACAACCTGTTGAAAAGCCGAAACCGCCTGAGCCTTATTCTGTTGACAACCTCAGCGGTAAATTTGTTGACAATTCGAAACCGATTTTGATAACCAGAGAAGGCGACTTAGCCGCACTTTGCGAATATTGCCGCTACGACGGTGAAGGCAGAATAATTGAATACGGCTGTTTGACCGGTCAATTCGATTATGAAGGTTATACAAGGATGTTCAAAATCCATTATAACGGCGCAAAAATCGACTCTATTGAACAAAAAGAAGTTTATTCTAATCTTGTTGACGAAAAGAAAGATTTGATTTTCCAAAAAGATGTCAGCATTTATGATAAGGTAACCGGCGAAAATATCGGTTTTATGTACGCAGCTGACAAAGATGTTAAAACACTTGACCCGACTTCAATTGCCTCAATGCGAAAATATGCAGAATCTAAAAACGATATTTTATGCCGTCAGTTCGGACCGATGTACGATTTCAGCGGTATTGACAAATGGAAAACTGAAAAACGCGACGACCAAAATCGTTTGACTTATTCGGATGCAACAATCGAAAACGATATGACTGACACTTACAAAATCAACTATTCATACGGCGATGATTTTGTAAAAAAGACTGTTAAACTCCACCAAAAGGGTGAATTTGAAGGCGATGAAGTAAGCAGCGATTGGAAATATACAATCAAAGAACAGTATCTTCATACCGATATCGAAAACAAATAAAATATTGTACAACAATAAAAAAGTAAAATAACCATGAAAAATCAAATTTTACTCATTTCAATCTTTGTTTTAACAATATTTTTGTTAGGAGCCAAAACAGCATCCGCACAAAACTACAAACAGTCAGGCAAAAATTTAACAGAAATTTGTACCGACAGGGCTTTTGTAATAGCAGAAGGCGACATCAACAAAGACGGCATCAAAGATGTGATTCTCAGCAGAGAACACGCCGAAAGTGCAATTTATTTCGGAAAATCTGACGGCGGTTACACACTTTTTCACGAATACGATTTTGTACTGTCGAAAGATGACAAAATTACAATCAACGACAAAGGCGTTTTGAGGATTCAGATAGATTTTAACGATGGAAGCGATATATTTTTGTTCCGATATCAAAACGGCGGATTACAACTCATCGGCGGCAAAAAAGACCGTCACAAATCAAGTCATTACGACTATTCATACAATTTTTCAACCGGCAAAATGATAAAAACCGAAGGCGAAGGCGCAAACAAAACGTCCGTTACCGAAACAATGCCCAAACAGCCGGTTTTGAAATTCGGTTGGATTCCTCTGAGATGGGATATGGTTGATTATTTGTTTGAAACTTTTGAAGACGGTGAGGGTTTAGCTTCAGAAGATATGCTTGCTTACGGAATTTTCCGCAGAATTCAAAATGCAGAAATGATGCACTGGTCGATGTGCGATCACGAAAGCTATTACGGCAAGGCATTGAGAGATGGAGAAAACGGCGAAGGTTGGTCGGCTTACGGCAGCTATGAATCTCCGGGCAGTTACAACAATGATACTTATCTCACAATCAAAAAACAAAAAAACGGTACATACAAAATTTACATCAAGGAAACTTCACAAGACCGCAGTTATGAATCACAAATCAATGAAGACTATTCAAACCTTGACGAAATTGACATCCCCGACGCTGAAACTTTTGAAACAACTTTCATTTTTGATGACGGGAACTTCATAGAACAAAAATAAAAGTCAAAAACAAAAATTGATCCCCAACGGAAACCACGGATAAAATAAAATTCTAAAAAAATAAATTCCGTGCTTTCCGTTTTTTTTATGCTGTTTTAATTTTATCATGGGAATTTAAAATATTTCTTTATTTTCTGACATTATTTTCTTTACTTTGCATTCCATAAAAAAACAACATCAAATATGAAAAAAATACTCACCACATTGCTTATAGCCGCGACAGTCTCGGCTGCAAGCGCACAGGACAAACTCTATGCCGATGAGTTTCCGCTCGGCGATGTCACTCTTTTGAACGGGCCGCTCCAAAAAGCCCGCGACCTCAACATCCAAACACTTCTGAAATACGATTGTGACCGACTTCTCGCGCCGTATTTCAAGGAAGCAGGACTCACTCCAAAAGCAAAACCCTATCCAAATTGGGACGGTCTTGACGGACATGTGGGCGGACATTATCTTACTGCAATGGCTCTCAACGCCGCCACGGGCAACGAAGAATGCCGCCGTCGCATGGAATATATGATTAAAGAACTTCAGACCTGCGCCGATGCCAACGCCAAAAACCACCCGTCGTGGGGCAAGGGTTACGTTGGCGGAATGCCAAACAGCGACAAAATTTGGAGCAACTTCAAGAAAGGCGATTTCGGTGTGTATTTTGGTTCATGGGCACCGTTTTACAATCTTCACAAGATGTACGCAGGACTTCGCGATGCGTGGCTCTATTGCGGTAACGAACAGGCAAAAAATCTCTTCCTCGGTTTTTGCGATTGGGCTATCGACCTGACTGCCAACCTCTCCGACGCTCAAATGGAACAGATGCTCAACAACGAACACGGCGGCATGAACGAGGTTTTGGCGGACGCTTACGACATCACAAAAAACAAGAAATATTTGGACGTTGCCAAAAGATTTTCGCACCGCAAACTCTTAACCCCGATGATGCAACGCGTTGACTGTCTTGACAATATGCACGCCAATACACAAGTGCCGAAAGTTGTGGGCTTTGAACGTATCAGCGAGCTTTCAGGCGATGAAAGTTATCATCACGCCGCTGACTTTTTTTGGGACATCGTAACGGGTGAACGGTCGTTGGCATTTGGCGGAAACAGCCGTCGCGAACATTTTCCGAGCCGCGAGGCATGCACCGATTTTATCAACGATATCGACGGTCCTGAATCGTGCAATACCAACAATATGCTAAAACTCACCGAGGATATGCACCGCCGCAGTCCCGAAGCGCGATATGCTGATTATTACGAACTTGCAACATTCAATCATATCCTCTCGACACAACATCCGGAACACGGCGGCTACGTATATTTCACGCCGGCACGTCCTCGTCATTACCGCAACTATTCAGCCCCGAACGAGGCGATGTGGTGTTGCGTTGGTACGGGTATGGAAAATCACGGCAAATACGGTCAATTCATCTACACTCACGTTGGCAACGCTCTGTATGTCAATCTTTTCGCAGCGTCAGAACTCAATTGGCGTGACAAAAACATCACACTCCGTCAAGAAACAGCTTTTCCTTACGCAGAAAACTCAAAAATCACAGTTACAAGCGGTTCGGGAAGTTTCAAGATGTTGATTCGCTATCCGAATTGGGTGGCAAAAGGCGCATTTTCTATAAAAGTAAACGGGAAACCTGTAGAAATCGTCAGCGGTCCATCCTCATACGTAGTAATCGACCGCAAATGGAAGAAAGGCGATGTTGTTGACATCAATTTTCCAATGCACAACTCTATCCAATATCTTCCGAATGTACCTCAGTATGTGGCGATTATGCACGGTCCGATTTTGCTCGGAATGAAAACGGGAACGGAAGATTTGGCGGGACTTATTGCTGATGACAGCCGTTTCGGACAATACGCCGGCGGCAAGAAACTCCCTGTAAACGAAGCTCCTATCCTAATCAACAACGACATCGAATCAATCGCCTCACAACTCAAACCCGTGGACGGCAAACCGCTGCATTTTACGCTCAATACCAAAATGGTGAACGAAATCCGCAACGAGTTGCAACCGTTTTTTGAGATTCACGACAGCCGTTATATGATTTATTGGCTCGCACTCTCTGAAAACAGTTATAAGAGTTATCTCGACGACCTCGCAAAAGCAGAACAGGCACGACAGGACTTGGAGGCTCGCACTATCGACAAAGTTCAGCCCGGCGAACAACAGCCCGAAACCGATCACAAGATGGAAACCGACCAATCGTACACCGGCAACACCAACGACTGTTTTTGGCGTGACGCCCGCGACGGACACTATTTCAGTTACCTAATGCAAACCGCAGGTCGCACTGACCTCTCACTCCGACTCAAATTCTGGGGCGTAGGCGAATGGAAGTCCCACGAGTTTGACGTCTATATCGACGACACACTCCTCGTATCAATCAACAACACAGGCAAATACCGCATTTCGGAATTCAAATACGAAACCTTCGACATCCCTGCCTCAATGCTTCAAAACAAAACCCAAATCCGCATCAAATTCGTTGCAAAACAAGGCAGACAAATAGGCGAAATTTATGGAGTAAGATTGATAAAGAAGTAGTGTTTTTTTTACAAATATTAAAAGTCCTGCCAAGCCAATGAACAATGCTTGGTGGGACTTTATTTTAATGTCAAATAAAAAAGCTGCACCCGAAAAGGAATTCTTTCCGAATGCAGCTGAAAAAAATCAGTGATATTTTTTTTACTTTTGGAAAGCGTAAAACGCTTTGTAAGCCATGTAAGTATCTAATTTTGAAACCATTTCAAAAGGCGCATGCATTGCCAATACCGGAACTCCAACGTCAATAGTATCAATATTGAGGTTTGCCATGTACATCGCAACTGTACCACCGCCACCAAGATCAACACGACCAAGTTCACCGTTTTGCCAAATTACACCTTCGTTGTCAAACAAATGGTGAATTTCTGCCACAAATTCTGCATTGGCATCCGATGTACCTGCCTTGCCGCGTGCTCCGGTAAATTTGGTAACTACAACACCGTAATTGATAAACGACGAATTTGCACGCTCAAAAACATCCGGGAATGTCGGGTCGTAAGCCGAATTTACGTCTGCTGAAAGACATTTTGAATGGCTGAGAACCACACGACCGTTAGAACCGAGAGTTTCGGCAATGTCTTCAATAAAATATTTCAAATAAGACGAATTCAATCCGGTATTGCCGTCAGAGCCGGTTTCTTCCTTGTCGGTAAGAATTGCAACAGCGGTTTTCTTCGGATTTTTGATATCAAGAATGGCACGAAGTTCCGGATATGCGCAAACTTTGTCGTCGTGACCGTAAGCACCAATCAAAGAACGGTCGAAACCGATATCTTTAGGTTTGTAAGCCGGAACTGCTTCCAATTCAGCCGAAAGCAAATCTTTTTCTACAATGCCGTATTTCTGATTGAGAATCTGCAAAATACTTGATTTTACACGATGTTTTATATCATCACCTTTCAAACAAAGCGAACCGATAATAATATTGAGTTCTTCACCGCGAATAATTTCCGAAGCAGAGCGTTTCATCTGATCCTGAGCAAGATGCGGCAACAAATCAGAAACTACAAAAACCGGATCGCCGGCATCTTCACCGATATTTACAACCACTTTTTCGCCGTTTTGTTTGAAAATTACACCATGAAGCGACAATGGAACTGTAGTCCACTGATATTTTTTGATTCCGCCGTAATAGTGAGTTTTGAAAAGCGCGATTTCTTCCGATTCGTACAACGGATTTTCCTTGAGGTCAAGTCTCGGACTATCGATATGAGCAGCTGTAAGATTTACACCGTTTTTGATATCTTCAGTACCGATAACAGCAAGAATTACAGATTTTCCGCGATTGTCGTAATAAATTTTGTCACCGGGTTTTACTTTGTCACCAAATTCAAATTTCTTGAATCCGGCTTTCTCGGCTTCTTTAATTGCGTAGATGTTGATTTCACGTTCGGTTTTGTAGTTCGCCATGAAATCCATATAACCTTCACAAAATTCGTAGGCTTTCTTGATTTCGTCGTCACTCATAATGAGCGATGCGTTTTTTCTGTCCATGAAAAGTGCCTCTACAGCTGACTTTTCATCGTTTTTTTCGTTCTTGTTTTCAGCCATTTTAAATGTATTTGAGATTAAAAAACTGCTCAAAGTTACAAAATTCTGAAGAAAATGTATTACGTTTGCAAGTATTTTTTCAAAAAAAGCAAAATTATGAAACTTAGATTATTTTTATTAATTACGATTTTATTTTGTTGTTACAAAGCCCATTCGCAATCGGACGACGGCTGGTTTACGGGCAAAATTGCAGCGGCTTACAGTACAGAAAAAAATTTTCAAACAAGTTACGATTTTCTTTACAATCTCGAAAATCATTTATCTTTCGGAACAGGTTTGGCTTTTGCTGTTGACAATTTTGCACTTCTTGATACCCGCGCCGATATAAGAATCCGACCGTTCGGACACAAAAATTTCATGCCGGCAATTTGGCTGAAATACGGCTACCGTTCGGCACTGAGCCATAACGACAAAGGTTCTGCGATTTTTTCTCCGGAAATTTGTCTTGAGACAGGATTTCATACAAGAATAAAATTCACTGTAAATTTATCGGCTGAATTTTACAAAATCAACGGCGAAAAATTTCAAGCTTACACAATCGGTTGCGGAATTTTGATGTGACATTTTTTCGTTTAACGTTTCATATCCAATAGCATCCACTGTGTTTGTGACTTGTTGCGACGGAAAACAAGATTTACAGAATAATATCTGTTTCGTTTGCTGCCTTTTACAACATAATTGGATTCAGAATCAAGCAAATAGTTACGAGCCTGAAATACAATTCTGATTTTCATGGAATCGGAATAGATATCCGACATCGCATTTATATAATCTACGAAAAGGATTTTGAAATTTTTGCAATGCCATACCAAATCCAAAGAGTTTATGGTCTTGTAAATATTTTCTAACTTTTGATACAAAATCACAAAAACCTGTGACTCAACTTCTCTGAAATCACCGTTATGAAAATGCGAATAAATATAAGAAATAAGCGGTGTTAAAACTTCAGAATTGAATTTAGCGGCATCAAAACTGCCTGAAAACAAAGCTTTTACTTGATCTTCGTTAAAGGCATTTGGCAACGGCTCGATATCTGTAATCTCATTTACATAATCGGCAATCGGATTTGAATCGAGCCTGAAACTGTCTTGCTTATAAGATACGCGCCACTCGTCTACACTATAATTGAAATGTTTGCCGCATTTAGGACAAATTTCCAACGAGCGTACAAATTCAGCACTTCCGCAATGCGGGCAGCAAAATCTTGACGGGTCTTCGGGTTTTACGCTCTTGTGAGTCAACTTTTTACGAAAAATCCATTGCGAAGCGCCACGCAATCTCAATGCCTTACCAAGCGAATATTTGGTAAACTGAGATTTGATGTCAACAGAAATATAAAGTTCAGAACCGTGAATACCGATTCCCAAAATTTCTACCGAATGAATTATGATATTGGTGTAAATAGAATTTGTAGACCTCGGAACTTCGGGTTCAACAGATTTTGAGAAATACGGTTTTACCTCGTTGAAAGTGGAAAATGCACCGTGAGAATCCAAAGTTCGCCAATAAAGCAACACAACAAAATCTTTGAAAATCGGCAGCGAAAACTGAGAATTTCCGGGCAAAATCAAAGATTCAATCAAATAACTTATAGTTTTCTCTTTCAGCTGTTTACCATGAATTGCTTCATGAACATTGGGCTGTTCGCACTTATGATTTACAAACACAAAAATCAAGTATAAAACCGGCACAACAAGTAATCCCCAGCCCAAAAACTGAGCAAGCAAAATGGTTATGGCAAATAGTAAAACCAAAGGTAATACTATCACCATAAAAAAATCGTTTGAAGATACTTTGTCGCTGTAATACATATCTGATAATTTGATTTGGTTGTCGGTTTCAGTTAATTTTTTGTTTGAGGTCGTTAACAAACTTGCTCAATGCCAGACAAAACCCACGAGAATTTTCCGGTTGTGATTTTTGTGTTACAATATTCACAAACACCGTTTTGCCCCATGTGATCTGCCGGAGCGCCGCATGACGGACATTTCATGATTTGAACTTTGTTGGTCAATACTTCGCCACTCTTTATAAACGTAAAATACTCGCTAAAAGTTGTAACATCTTTGCTACCGCCAACAACATTTCCCTGTTCGTTTACCATGTAATCACGGCAAGATATTGTAACACGGCATGTTACAGAATCATAAAATTTATCCATAATCACTTCTGAAAACTCAACTTTTCTGATTAAGATGTCCTCAAGTTTGTTGTGAACACCGTTTCTCTCAAGAAAATCGGTCCAAGATTTCATGGATTCAAACTGACGATCGGTAATCAGATGTCGGCAAATTTCAAGATTGTTTTTCGACCACGCATCATAAACACCTGTTATTATTGGTTTTACAGTTTCGTTTATGAAAGTATTTTTGAACGAAAGCAACGAAACGCCGTGTTTTTTTGCAATTGCCAAAGTCATTTCGTCCAAATCTTCAGCCTTGTTGGTTGGCGGAATCAAAGTTTCGGAATCAGTGTCAGAATAAACAAGATATGTATTTCTGAAATCCAAAACTTCGGAAGTTCCGTGACATGAAACCACTTGCCAACAATCTCTTCCCGGACGAATCGGCATACCGCAATGTTTACAGGTACCGGCATCAGTAAAATTCTCGTTAGCCCCGCAGTGAGGACAACAAATACGTGTAGAATCCTCAGGTTCAATGGTTCTCGCACCTCGAGCACGGGTAAGCCGCCAATTTAATTTGCAAGACTGACGAACGTGTGAACCGCCGTCGTTGCGAGTAAATTCGGCATTGATTTCCACCATGATAAAACTTGAAGTATCGTTGTAATCCACTGAAAGGATTTCAATATTTCTGAGCGAAATTTCAGTGTAAGTAGCCGGATCGTTGATATCTTCGCTAGTAAGAGTAGATTCTGTAAAAAACGGTTTAATCTCATTGAAATTGCTACCGGTGCCGCGCAATGTCATATAACGCATAAAAAGCAATGTAACGTAATCTTTGAACAAGACAACCGAGAAATTCGGATCAAACTGAACAACACCATTGTAAAGTTCCTCGTGAGAAACTCCGACTAATCCTAGATTTGTATTATCACGCAACGGTACAATTTCGTTTTCTTCGCCGTCTTTGTTTGAGAAAAATACTTTGAAAGCGATGTAGCCAAATACAATAATTAAAAACGGAATCATAGAGCCGTCGGAACTGAAAATGAAGAAACCGCCGCCACCGCCATAAGACGAGCCGTGACTTCTGCTACCGCCGCCCGAAAAATGCCGTCCTGCATGTCCGCCGCCGGGACGACTGCTCGCCTCATTGAAACTAGCCGACAGCAAAAGAACAACAAGTAACGCTGCTAAATATTTTAATATTCGTTTGATCATAGTGCTATTGATGTTTATTGAATTTGAAAACTTTGGTTATTAGATACATAAACTCATAAAAGTTTCTGCGGAAAGTAAGTTTTGAGAAAAATTTAGGTTTATTGTTGTTCTCATCGCAATATTCCGCCCAAGCTTTTACAAGATAAAGCCAAGCTTTTCGAAACTGAAAATGATGAAAATATGAAATTCCGGCGTTGTAAAAACTCATCCAATGTTGCAACGTGGCAGACAATTGATGACTTTTGCCGAGCGCGAGAGTAGCTTCTGCGTAATGCAAAGATTTTACATAATCACCTATTTTCTCGTAAGAAGCCGCCAAAACTCCCAAACTCAAGATTTTAGAACCGTAACGCTTAAACGAATCATAGTCGGAATAACATAAATCCAAAGCTTTGAGAGCCGTAGAAATAGCCTCGTGATATTTTCCGGAAGAGTGCAAAAGCTGTGCCCGCTCCGCCCAGAAACAGCACATATCTTCGTCCTTGTCGTCGAGCTGAATCTGAAAATCAACCGCGATTTTTGAATATTTCAAAGCTAAGAAAATGGCTTTTTTACGCTTGTAATAATTTGAAAAATTACGAGCCAAAATCGCCACTTGCTTTGTCGGTCTCAAAACATTGTTAAGAATATTAGTAGCTACTTGTACCTGATTTTCAACTACTTCTACAGGTACAGTTTCAATATTATTGTCTCTTGAAAAAAATTTGGTAACATTTTCAGCCAATCGTCTGAAATAATGCTGGTCGGGCAAACGGAAAGAATACAAGAGACGGCGTTTTACCTCCGGCATCTTGTATGAATCCTTGGAGAATGACAACCAACCTTTCTTCGTAAGACCGTGAAGAGTATCAAAGAACTTGACACCTTCGTCGGAATTGGAGTTTAATTCAAATACTGAATAAATATCTTTTGCCGTGTAAAACCTTTGTGGCAAAAGTGATATTGTATACAATATAGACTTCTCTCCACTGCTAAGAAATTGATAATTAGGCTGTAAAGTTGTGTTCATAATTTTATCAAATTTTTTCATGAAAATATTTTCAAAATTAAAAAAAGTTTTCTAATTTTGTATCCGCAAAACAAAATATTTTTATTCTGTTTGATAAATTTAACAAATGCCCGGATGGCGAAATTGGTAGACGCGCTAGTTTCAGGTTCTAGTGTTTCGCGACGTGCAGGTTCGAGTCCTGTTCCGGGTACAATAAATTGCCTTTCTGATTAATTTCGGGAAGGCTTTTTTTGTATAACAAGAAATGTTACAAAGAAAACTCTCTTGTCCGTAAAATAGAGTGGCAAATTAACAAAAAACAAAAAATTTGAACAAGAGAGTATTGCTGAAAATTTCTTAATTATACGTTGGCAATATAAAAAGGTTGCAATTAAAAAACAAATTTATTTTCAATTTTTTTACAAACCACAACTTCAAATATATCCTACCGATTTTTTTAGGTGACAACAGGTATAATATTGTAAAATATGAAATGCCTGAAATTAAACCGGTTCGCAACTTTTATAATGAATGTGTAAATCAAAGTAAAAATGTTACAGAATACTTAGAAGATTGTTATTGGTTTTAAATTTATACCTCAAGGAAAATGAATCCCGAACTGAAAGAAAACGTTGTAAATTTAGCAAAGAAAATTTATGATAAAACAAAAGAACTTGCCAAAATTTTGAATGAATTTTATAAATAATTTGATGTCAAAAAAAAACTGCACCACCGAAAAATCGGCAATGCAGTTAGTGATTATTAATTTTAATACTATGAACATCAAAAATTTCCTGAATTTATGCAGCAAGTTCTTGAAGAACTGTTTTTGCTCGCTCTGAAGCAATATCAAAGTTAGAACATACATTTACAGCTCCAAGTTTGTCAACAAGTCCTGTTCTGCTAAGTTCTTTGTAAACTACTTCGTTGACGCCTGAAAGTACGATATGAACATCAATTTGTGCCAAATCGTCGAGCATAGCACTGAAGTTTCTTACGCCGGTAGCATCCATAAACGGTACGTGACGCATACGAATAATCAATACTTTGGCTTCGTTACCGAACTGACGAATAGTTTCACGATATTTTTTAGCAGCTCCAAAGAAGAACGGACCGCTGATTTCGTAAATTTCAATACCTTTAGGAAGCGATGAATAGTTGTCGATAGAATCAGAAGATTTTGATTTGAGATTGATAACTTCGCTCTGTACCGACATACGTTGCATAAACATAAATGCAGCCAATACCATACCGACTTCGATAGCAACTGTAAGATCGAAAATTACAGTTAAAAGGAATGTAACTACCAATACTACAACATCGTATTTTGTACCTTTGCAGATAGAAACAAAAGATCTCCATTCAGACATATTGTAGCTGACAACGATAAGTACGCCGGCAAGACAAGACATCGGAATAAGTTTTGCCCACTGTCCGAAGAAAAGCATAATCAACAACAATGTAACAGCGTGAGTAATACCGGCAACAGGAGTACGACCGCCGTTTTTTACGTTGGTAGCTGTTCTGGCAATAGCACCGGTAGCAGGAATACCACCGAAAAGCGGAGATGCTATATTTGCAATACCTTGAGCAATAAGTTCTGTGTTACTTCTGTGATTTCCTGAAATCATACCGTCGGCAACCACAGCTGAAAGCAATGATTCAATAGCTCCCAAAACTGCAATTGTAACAGCCGGACCTACCAAATTGCTGATATCAGAAAGGTTGAAAGACGGAACTTCAACACTGATAGTAGACGGAATTTCACCGAAAACCGAACCGATAGTTGTAACCGGCAAATCGAAAATAGCTGCAATTGCTGTTACAACAATAATTGCAACAAACGAACCCGGCACTCTCGGTGTGATTTTTACGAAATATACCGAAATCAAAATTGTAATAACAGTTAAGACTACTGCCCAAATATTAATGCTACCGAAATTGGCAATCATAGTAGCCCATTTTGAAAGAAATGCAGCAGGCAATTTGCCTTCAATAGTCAAGCCCAAAGCATCTTTTATCTGGGTAGTAAAAATTGTAAGCGCAATACCTGAAGTAAAACCTACAACCACAGGGTGAGGAATAAATTTGATTACCGAGCCCAAATGCAAAACTCCGAAAAGTATAAGCAAAACGCCCGCCATCATAGTAGCAATCATCAAGCCCGAAAATCCGTACTGATTAACAATACCGGCTACTACAACGATAAATGCTCCTGTAGGACCGCCTATCTGAACGCGGCTACCACCCAAAAATGAAATGATAAATCCTGCTACAATAGCAGTAATCAAACCTTTCTCAGGACTTACACCCGATGCTACTGCAAATGCAATTGCCAACGGAAGTGCAACGATACCTACAATGATACCTGCCAAAAAATCTGTCTGAAACATCTTCTTTGTGTAACCTTGCTTGAGCACAGAGAAGAATTTCGGTCTAAATACGTTTTCCACTTTAAATGCTTTTTATTATAATACGGCTGCAAAATTAGGATGTAAATCTATCCCGATATTTTAATAAATTTTAAGAAATTTTTAATAATATTTTGTGACGTTTAACGTGAATTTAAAAATAGGAAACTGTTATGCATAACAGTTGAAAAAATTGCACAATTTTGGCAAATCTTACAAAATTTAATATTTTTATATATTAGTGTCCGAGAAAAATTTGACAATACGCTCCCAAGCCCTCTACACATACCTGGAGGGCTTTTTTTTGATTATAAATTGCAAAGGGTTAATCTTTTGCCGAATAAGCTGTCCTAAATTCGAAAATCAAGTCTTGAAT
>JAFXZT010000008.1 GCA_017541145.1 Bacteroidales bacterium
ATTTTTGCTATACGGTCTTCGCCGTAGCCTTTTTCAAAATGCAAACGTATCACTTCATCGTAATACTTTTGACGTTTTTCGGTTTTGTCTTTATACATATTGAACTCAATGTTGTGAGTCAACGTTTTTTAGGGAAAGACATAAATCACCCTCTAATTTTAATCGAACCAGTTGGAATTGAAACAGAATATCTGATGGAATTACCATAAACTCATTTCCCCATTTTAATCGAACCAGTTGGAATTGAAACTTGACTGCTCGCTAATATCCTCCTTCTTCTCTATTAATTTTAATCGAACCAGTTGGAATTGAAACGTTAAATATAATAATCTCATAAAGAGAATCGCTGAGATTTTAATCGAACCAGTTGGAATTGAAACTTTGATATTTCCAATTGGGTTTCACTTAGTTGTTATTTTAATCGAACCAGTTGGAATTGAAACGACGATTTAACCTTTCCTTTATTTTAAAAAATGGTGGATTTTAATCGAACCAGTTGGAATTGAAACTACAACCTTTGTGATGCTGGTGTTATAAATGTAAATTTTAATCGAACCAGTTGGAATTGAAACAGGAGTCGAACCTCGATCAATAGACTGGAAGTTCTATTTTAATCGAACCAGTTGGAATTGAAACGGCTTTTCATAGAATGTTTAGGATTATCCCATACAACATTTTAATCGAACCAGTTGGAATTGAAACTTTAATTTATGGTTTCCGGAGTTCGTATCTTATTATTTTAATCGAACCAGTTGGAATTGAAACTTAAAATCATCCCATACAGATTTTTTAGGATCTTTTTCATTTTAATCGAACCAGTTGGAATTGAAACAACTGATAATATAAGTCATTTATTCTCTCTTTCTTTTCATTTTAATCGAACCAGTTGGAATTGAAACAAGTTTTTTAACTTCAGGGGTTGATTTATCAAAGTTCATTTTAATCGAACCAGTTGGAATTGAAACCGAAAAGGTCTGATGTTTTCTAGGGAGGTGTGAGAGTATTTTAATCGAACCAGTTGGAATTGAAACTTAAATAAAATTCAGGAAAATTAAAATCTCCCAGATTTTAATCGAACCAGTTGGAATTGAAACAACGCATTCACTAGTAGTATCGCTGCTTTTTTGACAGATTTTAATCGAACCAGTTGGAATTGAAACCTGCAATATATCTGTAATACCCGACAATTGCATAACATTTTAATCGAACCAGTTGGAATTGAAACTTCTTATCTGTGTAAGTCGTAACAACCGGCTCTTTTGTATTTTAATCGAACCAGTTGGAATTGAAACTGGTTAATAATGTTTGGGATTTTGAAAACATGGTACAAATTTTAATCGAACCAGTTGGAATTGAAACCAAATTTTCGATTTTAGGATATGCAAGTATAAGAATTTTAATCGAACCAGTTGGAATTGAAACATTCGCATGAATGGTATCCGGTGCATGTGATCAATAATTTTAATCGAACCAGTTGGAATTGAAACAAAATGACAGCAAGCAAAGAAGTTTGGGCGGCTTATCATTTTAATCGAACCAGTTGGAATTGAAACATTTGATATTGATAATTATTAATTGTTATTTGTTCGATTTTAATCGAACCAGTTGGAATTGAAACGATAAAATACAAACACAAACAGCGATGCCGGGCGCAATTTTAATCGAACCAGTTGGAATTGAAACGATAAAATACAAACACAAACAGCGATGCCGGGCGCAATTTTAATCGAACCAGTTGGAATTGAAACGTTACAACGGTTCTAATTATTCAACCTTACAATGCATTTTAATCGAACCAGTTGGAATTGAAACAAAAATAGTGTTGCATGTACTAATGATTCTAACGGTATTTTAATCGAACCAGTTGGAATTGAAACACAGTTAAAATCATTGACGAAATAATAACTGCTAAATTTTAATCGAACCAGTTGGAATTGAAACGTAGAAAGGTAATAATCATGATGTTCAAAGGCTTCTATTTTAATCGAACCAGTTGGAATTGAAACGTCGTTGATTTTAATCCCGGTATTAGACAATACGATTTTAATCGAACCAGATGGAATTGAAACCTAGTTTACAGTTGTGCATAGCATGTGATAATTTCATTTTAATCGTACCATAGTGGAATTGAAAACACTTGGATTTTTCATTTTTGTTTGATAATTTTGCTGCCTGTCGAAAAAAAACTCCTATTTGTGTAATATTTTCAGAAACCTTGTGTCAATATAGGAGAAGAATATCAAAAAATGGACTTAGACGAAAAAAAGAGGCTTAACATGATAACAAGTAGTATTGTTGAAGGCGATAGAAAAACCGCTGCAAAAGAATACGCTTGGTTTGTAAAACGGTATTCGCGTGAGGTTATTGATTTCACTTCAAGAATGACCAACAACCGCGCCGATGCCGAAGAATTGTCTCAAAACGCTTTTGTTAAGGCTTTTAACAATTTGCAAACTTTTGAAAATCGGGCATCGTTTCTCACGTGGATTAGTCGAATCGCTTATAACGAAACCCTCAATCATTTGAGAAAACAAAAACATAATTTCGTAAATATTGATGACACTCAGATTGTAGACATTGAAATTTCCGACGAAGATTTTTCCACCGGCAACGAAGAACGCATTCAACAGTTAGAACAAGCACTTGAACTTCTTCCGCCCGACGATAAAATGTTGGTGCATTTATATTATTACGACGACAAGCCGCTCAAAGAAATCGCTTTCATCATGGATTTAGATGCAAATTCGTTAGGTGTAAGACTGCATAGAATCAGAAAAAAAATGTTAGAAATGATAAAAAAAAACGGAAAAAAGTCAGCCAAATTCATGATTTTTTATTGAATTTGGCTGACTTTTTTTTTGAGAATTTTAAAAGTTAAAGTTGTTATAATCAATTATTTAGTAAATTTATATATAAGTTTTTTTTTCAAAAAAATCTCGTCGTTTTTTGCAGTCATAAATATTTCAATCTTGACTTCCGTATTATCTGAGTGTTCCGTTGCAAAAAACTACTTGCGAAAATTTAAGATAAAATTTTTTTATAAATCTTGTAATATTTTGAAAATTCTGTTGTCTATTAGGCAAACGAGCAAAAGAAAACCATGAAAAAATACACAGATACCGACATACGCACCGCTCTGAAAAATATAGAGCAAAAACGGCAACCCGTTGAAGTTCCCGACGACTTTTTGGACAACGTTTTGGACGCAATCGAACAAGACGAAAAACCAAAAACAGTGAAACTATGGCGTTATGTGGCTGTTGCGGCGGGCATTGCGTTAATAGTTTGCATAGGCGCGGCAGTTTTCTTTCATAACGATAATGGCGGCAACGTTTCAGAACAAACCGTGGCAAGCGTAACCGTTGAAGACACTGCGGCAAATTTCGCCGTTGAAATTCCGCAACAAACTGTTGCAGAGGTCGTTGACACTCCGAAAATAGAGCCGTCAAAACCTGAAAAAAATAAACCTTCTGTCAAAAAAACAAAACCGCAAAAACAGCCCAAAGTAAAGGAGCAACAAACCGTTGTGGCGGAAAACAAGCTGTCAGAACCCGAAAAAAAATATATTGCACCCTCAAAAATGGACGAAGCGATTATGAAAATGGCAGATTTTCAACACGCTGAAAAACAAGTTTTTGAATGTAATACCGACGAGAATGACACAAAAGAAATCTTATATGTTTTTGACGAAAACGACGATTTCGACCTTATGGGAAATCTGATTCTTTCGGCGTGTCATTTCGACCAAACTACAAGCGGATATTTTCTCAATTATTCGCAGCAAAAATTCTTTTTCTCTATTAACGATGAAAAAAACGGTCGCAACTACACTTGGATTGCCGACTGTTTAAGCAACGGCAAAACGATTCTCTACTGCGCCAACGCACCGCAGGGAATTAACAGTACGTCAGATTGTTACATTAGTTATATTAACAAGATGTCACTAAAAAACATGAACACATATACTAACATTTAAACTTCTTTAATAACATGAACAGATTTACATTAATTGCCATTATGCTGATTCTTTCATTAGGCGTTATGGCGCAGAACAACGATGATGTAGTCCTTGTGGGTTACGGCAAGATGGACGGCAGTGAATCCGTAAGGATTTTGATGAAAAGCCAATGCTGCCCTGCAATATGCTCCAACATCTTCACCGACAAGAAGACTAAGAAAACTATTGGCGTTTGGGATGACTTAGAAATGGGCTACATCAAAGATTCGTGTCAAGTGGCGGCTCCTGTGTCGAATGACTTCTCGACAATCTTCCCCGGCAAAATTGAGGGTCTGCCCAAGGAGTATTCGCTACTCTATTGGATGCTCACCGAGGAGAACGACGAAACGGTGCTGCACTGCTACTTCACGATGCCTGCCGACGAAATGCGAAACCTTTGGCTTGCGTGTGAGGAGACTGCCATAGTGGATATGAATACAGGCGTTCAATATCGCGCTAAACGCACCGCGCCTGAATGTTTTCGCAAACATTTCAGCGTGAAAGCACCTGTGGGAACACCTTTGGATTTCAAAATCTATTTTCCGAAACTTGACCCGACCACCAAGGAAATCGCAATCTACGGAGTTCCAATGTGGGGTATGCGTGGCACGAAATTTCAAATTATTTCATCACAAAACTTTCAAGGCTTTTTTGACAACGCCCCGCAAATCAAAAAACCAACACTCGTAAAAGAAGCAAACAACTACAACAAAGACAAATACGAAACATGGGCTGTATACAACAACCCTCACCTCATCAAGCCTGTCAACGAAGGTACTATGGCTCTTTGGAATACCCCCGAAGCCACCTACATTGCGGTTGCACACGAACAAAATTGGACGCGCGAGTATTATGGAATTGGTCCGGACAACTTTTTAATAGACGACCGCGGACACAAATACAAAATCAAAAATGTATATGGAGTTCCTCTCGATCAGATTTTTTGGATTGAGGCATATTCCGGTGACTTTATTGCATTCATAATGGAATTTGAGCCGCTGCCGCCAAATCTCCAAACTTTCACCTATATTGTACCCGAAGGTGAAAAATTTGATATGTGGGGCGCAAGTTGGGATGGAAAAGTTCTCCACAACCTCAACGTCAACGAACTCCGCGCCAATCAACCTCTCTTTGTGCCAATCGAAAGAGTGATAAAAGAATAATATTATGTTTTGTGTTAAAGGCTTGAAAATAAGAAAATAAACCTAATTTAAAAAAAAAAGTATAAGTGTCCATAACTCATTTTTTTTGATGAGTTGTGGACACTTTAAATTTTGGATAAGTGTCCATAACTCGATTTTTTTATGAGTTGTGGACACTTTTAATATTTTATTTTTTGCCATAACTCGTTTTTTATATATATTTGTGGCAACAAAAACTCAACGATATGGCAACATTAATCGCACGGAAAAAAGAAATTGAAAACCTCGAAAGGCTTTATAATTCAGACAGATCCGAATTTGTTATTGTCTTTGGCAGACGGCGAATCGGCAAAACTTTTTTGGTTAATTCTCTGTTTGAAAAGCGTTTCACTTTCAAATATACCGGTACACGTGAAGAGCCGCAAAGTGTTCAGTTACAACATTTTGCAATGCAGATTCAGGAGTATTCAAAATTGCCTTACCTTCCCGAAATAAAAACGTGGACAGATGCGTTTGAAATGCTTAAAACTCTGATTGTCAGCAAGAAAAAGAAAGAACGTAAGGTTATTTTCTTTGACGAAATGCCGTGGATTGACACTCCGAAAAGCAAATTTGTATCGGCGTTGGAGTATTTTTGGAACTCTTGGGCGGCGCAACGTGATGATATTATGTTTGTTGCGTGCGGTTCGGCAACGTCATGGATGGTTAACAAACTTGTAAAAAATCGTGGCGGACTTTATAACCGAATCACCGCGCAAATTTATCTCAGACCGTTTACTTTGGGCGAATGCGAAGAATATTTGCAGTCAATAGGCTGTCAATGGGATCGTTACACCGTTTTACAATGCTATATGACGATGGGCGGAGTGCCGTTTTATATGAGCCTCATCAACAAACAAGAAAGTTTGGCGCAAAATATTGACAGGCTTTTTTTCGGGAAAAATGCCGTTTTGAATGAAGAATTTGACGAAATGTTTAATGCTCTTTTTTCACAAGCTGACAAGTATATCGCTGTCGTCAAGGCTCTTAGCGGCAAACGTGAAGGACTTTTACGTAGCGAAGTAATCGAAAAAACAGGCATTTCGGGCGGCGGACTGTCAAAAATTCTTGAAAACCTTGAACGTTGCGATTTTATTGAAGTTTTTGCCAATTACAAAAATTCAACACGAAATATAGTTTACAGGATTTCAGACAATTACACGCTATTTTACTTTAAATTTATCAACGGCAAAAGGCATAAGGACAACAATTTTTGGAGCAAAAATCTCAACTCTCCTGCAATAAAATCGTGGCAGGGTTTCAGTTTTGAATCCGTCTGTCTCAACCACCTCGACGAAATCAAAAAAGCATTGGGAATCAGCGGAATACCGACTTCTTGCAGCACTTGGCGCAAAATCGGCGATTCAGAAAATCAAGGCGCACAAATTGACCTTCTCATCGAACGTTCCGACCGCGTCATAAATGTCTGTGAAATCAAGTTTTGTGAGGAAAATTACTCTATAACAAAGGATTACGCTGACAATCTCCGCAATAAAATCGCTGTTTTCAGAGAGGATACAACCTCGCGCAAAAGCATTGCCGTTACGATGATAACAACTTTTGGCGTAGCGCAAGGCAAAAATTCGGGAATCGTCCAAAGCGAAGTTACGGCAGAGGATTTGTTTGTTTCTTAACAATTAAACACTTGAAAAATCAATGACAAAAGCATTTATATATTTTTTTTTGTTGCTGACAGTATTTTCTTCGTGCGGCGGAAAAAAAACAAAATATAAAATCGGAATTTCACAATGTTCTGAAGATGTTTGGCGCAACAAACAAAACGCCGAACTCGATATGGAAAGTAATTTTCATGAAGGCGTAACACTTTGTTTCGCAACGGCTTATGATGATAGCCGCCGTCAAATTCTGCAAATTGACAGCCTTGTGAAATTGGGCATCGATTTGTTGATTGTTGCGCCTAATCAGGTTGAAAGCATTTCAGATGTGATAGACCGCACGGCTGAAAGCGGCATTCCCGTCATCGTTTTTGAACGTAAGACAGGCTCTAAAAAATACACCGCTTTTATGAGTGCTGACAATTACGAAATGGGATTTCAGATGGGACGTTATGTCGCCACTCAACTTTTCAACAAGGGCAGAGTATTGGAAATCAAAGGGTTGCCAGGGTCATCGCCAGCAACAGAACGACACGAAGGCTTTGTTAATGCTCTAAAAGATTTTCCCGAAATCGAAATCGTAGCCTCCATAGAAGGTGATTGGACTCAAGAAAAAGCATACAACGAAGTAAAACATATTTTGCCGCAATTAGAAAACATTGATTTGGTTTTCGGACACAACGACCGCTCGGCTTTAGGCGCGAGAAAGGCTTTTGAAGAGTCGTCAAGCATAAAAAAACTGCCTAAATTTTGCGGAATTGACGGTTTGCCCGGTAAAGACGGCGGAATAAAACTCGTCCGCGATTCTCTGCTCGATGCCTCGTACATTTACCCCACTTGCGGCGACAAATTGTTGATTCTTGCCTTGGATATTCTTGAAGGTCGTCCATACCAAAAAGAAACGCTTTTGAGTTCGGCAATCGTTACGCCCGAAAACGCATCTATGCTGTATATGAACGGTGAAGAAATTATCAATCAGCAAAACCGCTTGGAAATACTACGTAACAAAGCTGAAAATTATCTTCAAGAGCTTACAAATCAAAAAGCTATGACCATTATGACGGCAAGCGTAGTAATCCTTTTGCTCGTAATGATGGTGGTGGTTTACAAATATTGGCTTCAAAAAATCCGAATCAATTCCGAGCGTGAAAAAATGGCTCAGCAACAGTTGGAATTTTACACGGAAATTTCGCACCAACTCCGCACGCCTTTAACGTTGATAGAAGGTCCGCTTTCGAGGCTGTCCTCAACCGACGAATTTAAAAAACTAAGCCCCGAAAATTCTGAAATGTTTACGATTTTGTGCCGCAATGCAGCAAGACTTTCTGAATTGATTAACAGACTTTTAGAACAACAAAGCGGCAAACATTCAGGCGAACTTTCGTTTTCGGAAATTGATACGATGACCGTTCAAAACCTCAATCCCGCTACTCAAAACATTGTCAAAACCCCGGAAAACGCTTTTACACTTTTGATTGTTGATGACAATGCTGACATTCTTACATACTTAAGAACCATACTTTCAGGCAGTTATAATATTTTTGAGGCTTCTGACGGCAATGCAGGTTTGCAGAAAGCCGAAAAAGAGGTTCCTGACCTAATAATCAGCGATATAATGATGCCTGTGATGGACGGTTTGGAGTTTTGCCGACGCATCAAAGAAAACATCATTACGAGCCATATTCCAGTGATTCTTTTGACGGCACGGTCGTTGGACGAGAATTTTGTGGAAGGCTTTCAAAGCGGTGCTGACGCTTACATCACGAAACCTTTTTCACAGGATTTACTTTTGGCACGTATCGACAATCTTCTGAAAAACAGGCGTTTGCTAAAAAATATTTGGGAAAACAACGCTTACAATTCCAACAAAGCCGAAACGCAAGAACCTCAGCAAAATAATGAAAAGACTTTTGCAACAGAAGATGTTTTCATTCAGCGTTTTAAGGCCTTTGTTGAGAAAAATCTTTCTAATTCGGAACTGAGTGTGGAAACCATTGCGGCAGAATTAGGATTGAGTCGAGTTCAACTTTATCGCAAAATTAAGGCTTTAACGGGTTGTACACCAGTGGATTTGCTCAGGAAAGCGCGTCTTGCTTGTGGCAAAGAAATGCTTTCTCTAACTACAAAATCTGTCAGTGAAATAGCTTATTCAACAGGTTTTACCTCTCCGGCATATTTTACAAAATGTTTTAAGGACGAGTACGGCATAGCTCCGGGCGAAATCAGAAAATAAACTAAAAAAATGTAAGAGCCGCAAAAAAATTACGGCTCTTACACATTCATATTACACACTATTAATTCCTACATTACTTTCAATTCATTCGGAATCTTGGGCATCGCACCTTTTTGAGTACAAACATACGCCGAAACTGTTACAGCCGAAGCATGAGCATCTCTAAAATCTTTGCCGCTGAGAATGTTAGCACAGAATGTACCTGTAAAAGAATCACCCGCACCAACCGTGTCAGCAACATTGACCTGAGGCGTTTCCTGAAAACTTATTTCATTGCCTGAAAATACATAAGAACCATTAACTCCACACGTCAAAATCAACATATCAAGATTATAAGTTTTGAGAAGATTGCGACAATCGTCTTTTAAGTTAAGATTTTTTGAACCGAAAATTCTTCCTATTTGAACTAACTCTTCATCGTTGATTTTTAGAATATTGCACCGCTTGAAAGATTCTTCTATCACCTCTTTCGTATAAAAATTCTGACGGAGATTAATGTCAAAAATCTTCAAACAATCCTTCGGTGTAAGTTCCAAAAACTTATGAATTGTATTACGGCTAACAATATTTCTCTGCGCCAAAGAGCCAAAACAAACCGCACGAGAATTCTTGGCAATTTCTTTCATTTCGTCAGTCAGCGGAATGTTATCCCACGCAACGTTTTCTTTGATGTCGTATGTTGGCACACCGTAATCATCCAATGTTACCTGAACCGTGCCGGTAGGATAATCCACTTCTGGCAAAAGAAAATTCAAAGAATTTTTTTTCAGGTTTTCAATGGTTTCTTCAGCGAGCGAATCTTTGCCGACAGCACTTATGGCTATTGTTGCTCCACTACCGAGAAACTGTCCTGCATGATACGCGAAATTTGCAGGCGCACCGCCTATTTTTTTACCTTCGGGAAGCATATCCCACAACACTTCACCAAGTCCTACGATATATCTTTTCATTTTATATTACAGGTTAAAAATTATGAATTTTGAATTACGAATTATGAATTTTGAATTTTGAATTATTTTCTGATTTTTGTTGTGAAAAACAGCAAGTAAATTACGCCGATTGTAATGACGGCGACTGCACCGTTCTGTCCGAAAACATCAGAGGCAAAACCCATTAACAGAGGGAAAATTGTGCCACCAAACAATCCCATTATCATCAAACCGGATACTTCGTTTTGTTTTTCAGGCATTGAGGTAAGAGCCTGCGCAAAACATATCGAAAATATATTAGAATTGCCGTAGCCCACTAATGCTATCGCCGCAAAAAGTACAGCCTTGTCAGTACCGAAAAAAAGTCCGCACATCGATGCTATCATCATCGCAATAGAGATCGCATAAAACGTCCTTGTCTTCATAATTCTCAAAAAAAACGAACCTGTCAGACAGCCGATTGTGCGGAAAATAAAGTACAAACTTGTTGCAAATGCCGCCTCATTGAGCGTCATCGAAAGCCTTTCCATAAGGATTTTTGGCGCAGTGGTATTAACACCTACGTCAATGCCCACATGACACATTATGCCGAAAAATGTCAGCAAAACAGCGGGAATTTTCAGAAGCGAAATGCACTGAAAAACAGAGGCAGATTTTTCGTCGTTTTTTTCCTCGATAACAGGCGTAACTTTCAGCATTGCAGACGAAAAAACGCACATCACAAAGTAAATCAGAAACAAAATTTTCCACGAAAAACCAAAGTCAGGAATAGCCTTTGTTGCGCCCCACATTGCGATATAAGGTGCTGAAAACGATGCAATTGCCTTTACAAATTGTCCGAAAGTGAGTGTTGAGGCAAGGTTTTTGTCGCCTAACACCGTAGAAACCAGCGGATTGAGCGAAGTCTGCATCAAAGCGTTACCAATTCCTAAAAGCGAAAATGCCGTAAGCATTACTCCGAAAGAATTGCCAAAAAGCGGTATCATCAACGATAATGCCGTGATAATCAGCGATAAAAGTACAGTATTTTTCCGTCCGATTTTGTTCATCAGCATTGATGTCGGCACCGAAAAAATCAGAAACCAAAAGAACACCAACGACGGAAAAATGTTTGCCTGAGAATCCGTCAGGCTCAAATCTTGCTTAACGTAATTCGATGCAATGCCCACCAAATCCACAAACCCCATGCAGAAAAAACACAGCATTATGGGGATTAAAGTTATTTTCTTTGTCATGACATTTTCTATTTTTGAAGTTGATAAATTGTTGTTTTACAGCCTGTTGCGGCAATTAAAGAATAATATTCCGACGGAAATACAAGGTTTGTCATCACTGCTTTGCCCTCGCCGTCAAAAACCTCAATGCTGCATTTATCTACGAAAATTCTTAAAGTTTTTGACCCACCGGGAACTTTTACGGAGGTTTCTGCGGCAAAATCTTTGCTGAACGAAACTTCTCCGCTTTGTTTACGGTTGAATGTCAAAACCTTAGTTTTAGCATTGTAAGTAATCGTTACGTTCTCGTTTTTAGTGTTTGACAGAGTGATTTTGGCATCGCCTTTAAGCGTAGCGAGGATTTCGCAAGTTTCTGACGGAGATTTTATGACTTTTTGACGAAGTTTTAACAATTCGTCTGAGGGTTTTGAACCGCAGAATTTTTCACCGTCAGCCTCAAAAATAAAAAGGTCTCTCGGAACAGAATTTGCTGAACGGAACTGCTTGGTTGGTACCTCGTTACCGTATTGCCAATTGCTCATCCAAGCAAGGGCAATCTTGCGGTTGTCAGGTGCGTTAGAAAACGTTACCGTGGCGTAATGGTCTTTGCCGTAATCGAGCCATTTGGTAGCTTTTTGTGTTGTGACAAATTTTTTACCATCGAAATCCCCGATGAAATATTGTGTAGCACTTCCGCCAAAAATTCCACCCGGATTGATGTTGCAAATCAGAAGCCATTTATCGCCGATTTTCATAAGGTCAGGACATTCCCAAACGCCGTCATGACAGCCAAAACCTTGTCCGAAACTACTTTCGTAATTCCAATTTTTAAGGTCTAATGAAGAGTAGATTTTCATCTCCTGCCCCACAGCAAGAATCATGTTCCAACGGTTAATACTCTCATTGAAAAAGACTTTCGGGTCACGAAAATCACGGTTTTCGTCAGTTAAAACGGGATTACCTTCGTATTTTGAAAACGTTTTGCCGCCGTCGGTAGAATAAGCCATGGATTGAGTTTGGTTTCTACCCGACGAAGTGTAAAAAGCGATTACGGCATTTTTTCCGAAGCCGGCTGAATTGTTTTTATCAACAACGCAAGATCCCGAAAAAATAGTTCCAAGACCATCCGGCAGAATTGCAGGCTGTTCTAAACTCCAATTAACGAGGTCCTTAGAAACTGAATGTCCCCAAGTCATATTTTCCCACTGCGAACCGTATGGATTCCACTGATAATAAAGATGATACTTGCCGTCAAAATAAAACATTCCGTTAGGGTCGTTCATCCAGCCGTAAAGCGGAGTGTGATGAAATTCAGGGCGAAAGTGTTCTTTGTTTTGAGTGTCAAAATCATTGCTCTGATGGATTTCTTTCCAACAAAGATAATTTTTAACATCGGCAGTTTGTTTTTCGCCTCCCCAAAATTCGATATCAAAAACAAGATTTTTACCGCTGAATTTTTCTATTGACAACGGCACGAAATAATCAATTTTATCAACAGCAAGTTTTACGTTTAGCGATTGTTCAACCTTGCCGTCGCTAATGATTTGAATGTTGGCGCCATCTTTGTTTTCCTGCACAGGCAGTAGCAGAAAAGTTTTTTGCGCCTTATCTTTCATGACGACGTGTCCGCCGCCGGAAAAGAAAGTCTGCTGAGCCGCAGCGTTAAAAATTACGCACGCCGCAGCAATGGATAAAAATATTCTTTTCATATTAGGACGTTTTTTTTATAAAATTAGTTTTTTTGAATTTTCTGTCGCTAAATTATGGTTATATACTTTTTAATGCTTTAAAAAATCGTTCAAAGGCAATAAAATTTGTTACATTGTAACATTTTTGAAAGAAAAGAACGAAAAAACAATACCCGTGTCATTTTTTAAAAAAAACAACACGGGCACTTCTCTACAATAACCAAATATTATTTTTATATGAAAGACTGATTTTTTAATACTTTTTTAATTCCCTGATTTTTTACGCATTGTATTCTTATTTACACCCCAAAAAACGCAGCCGTCCGAATCCCTCGAACGGCTGCAAATTTTCAACTTTCAATTCTCAACTTTCAATTCTTCACGCTTACTCCGCTGATAGAAATGCTGCCGGTGTAGCAATTGATGCTCCAACAGTTTTTCTGAATACCGTAGATGCGGTTGGTGTAGGCGCAGACATCGTTGATGTAGAGCGTCATTACTGAATTGTCGGTGAAGATGTCGATGTTATAGACATTGTTTTCGGGGCGGGCGAAGATGTAGCCGTCTATGCCCTCGATGAAACCTTTGCCATTTTCACCTTCTTGCAAGAAGTTCACTTTGCGGTTGTTTTCGCCTTCGGGGTTGATTTCCATCGTGTAGTAGAGTTCCGAATCGGTGCCGCGAACAAGCGAAATGCCGAATTTGTCCTCGTTGCCGGTGGTAGTAACGGTGAACGAAATGTGATTCGTTGTGCCAAGACGGTTGTAAAGAATGTATGAACCTTCGCCGCTCAATGTGCCGTCAACACCCGACAAAGACG
>JAFXZT010000031.1 GCA_017541145.1 Bacteroidales bacterium
GGATGTCAAAAGAAGAGCAAAATGCTTATATTCGACATCTTGACGCTGTTGCAAACGAAAAGGAAGCAATTCTCACCGCAAAAATTTGGGGCAAGATAGAAGGACGTGCTGAAGGCGAAAAAATTGGAATTGAGAAAGGCGAGAAAATCGGTATAGAAAAAGGCGAAAAAATCGGTATAGAAAAAGGTATTTCTCAACGCAACAAACAAATCGCTACCGAAATGAAAAAACAAGGTTTGTCTGTTGATATGATTTCAACGATTTTAAAACTTTCAAAAGAAGAAGTAGAGAAATTGTTATTCTCATAACAATTTCTCTACTTTACTGTAAATTTTACATATTTTGTATCACCGTTGGCAGTGACAAAAAGTGCATAAACTCCTTCTGAAAGATTGAGACCTCGGAACGGAATTGCATAATGGTCACTATCAAATTTTGAATCGTATTTCAACGGAATTTTTCGTGCTGATTGCAAATCCAAAATGAACAAATCCAAGGCAGCCTTTTCCGCTAAATTGGCATAAAGCGTGAAATTTCCGTCGTTAGGACTCGGTCCTATTGCCAATCGTGTAAAAATTCCGGCACTCGGAGCCTCATAATTTGAATAATCCGACCGTTGCTCGTTAAGAATATTTACTTCGCTCGATTACATAACCGTTTTTTTATCCGTGTTGCCACGCCTCGTAACACATTGGCGACCACCGCAATTCAATCCCCGCCTATCCCGGCTTGGATAAGGCTGCAAGGTACGGCTGAGCTTGCGAGGTTGTTGCTGCAAGGAGCAAGGACAAGATTATTAATAGGTTAGTTTTCATTGTTTATATTTTGTCCTTTAAATTTTGCTACATATTCTTTTATTTGCGGATAATAGTTTTCAATTTCTTCTTTTGCATAAACATCTGAATTAAAAATATAACCATAATCAGTAATTTTTGCCCAATTTTCGGGTGTATTTATATTTTCATCAACAATATATTTGCAATCAATTTCTTTATCAATATTTTCATAAAGAAGGAGCGTATCGTTTCGTTCTTTACTTATTGATTTCTCTTTGTTTGAGTATAACTCGAAAAAAGTTATATGAGGTGTTGAAGAATAATTTCTATTTTTCCTTTTATAACAGACTATTATATAATCAGATAAATAATTTTTAAATTGCAATTTTAAGTTGAGAAAATTTTTGTCAGACTCAATTACATTTGCTTTATATATCACATAAATACCTTTTTCTTTTAAAAAATTCTCAATAAACTGATTATTTATTGAATCACAACATTTACCTTTTACGTATTTTTTGGGGAAAAGATACTTTATACAAGTATCATTAGTTAAGGTTAAATATTCAATCCAATTATAGTGATATTTTTTACATTTTCCAAATACTATATTAGAGCCTATTTCATATTTCTCTATTCGATCCTTTATTGGAACAAAAACCTCTCTGTCTACTAAGGAGAGTGTAATGGAAGAACCTCCTCTAATATAATTCCTATTGATAATTTTCCCTGATTGCAATTGATGAGATTCATATTTAATTTTATCATAAAAAAAATTTAGAATACACTTTATTCATTATAAAATTTAATATTGCAAAGCAAATTAAAGATGACATACAAATACCATATATATCATCTCCTTTGCAAAATCTACTAATAACCACAAATATTAAAATAAATTCTAATATTATAATAGCATTGCCCCAAAAAAAACTTTTTTCAGCATAATTATATGAAAAATAAATATTGTTGATCGTTAAAAAGTTAATGAGGGTAAGAATGAGCATACCAACAAATATCCACAATTTGAAATTCCTTTTTTTCTTAATTTCGTAATCTTCATTCTTATTCATTTTCTGTTGAATATTTTTAAGGTCTTTCTTTTTCATTTTCTTCTACCAATTTAAGTAAATAATCACTTCCAAAAGTGATTTTTTTATAAGTTACAGATTTTGTAAAAGGGTCAACTACATATTCCACTCCTTGAATATTTTTCTGAATACTTTACAAATGTGTGATATTTCCCATCGTATATATGATTGTATTTGATACTATTATCTTCGTACTTCTCCCAAAAATCTGATACAGAATACGTTTTACCATCAAAAGTTATTGTCTCTTTAGTAATTTTACTTTGTTTTACAACATTTTCGACGGATTTGTAACGTAAATCGTAGTTAGCAGATAAATACGGGTAATATTCTCGTAGGGCAAAAAGTTGATTTGCCACTGCGCTAAGCTGTCACTTCTGCGGTGGTAATCCTTTAATAATGCGGTGTTTCCGCCCGTTGCTCTGTATTCTTTTATGCCCATTACTTGTCCGTTTTGTGAATAAACCAAACTGTCGCCATTGCCGTCGGTAATTAAGCTTTGCGACAGATTTTTGCGGATGTCAATTTCGCTTTCGGTCGTTGAACCATCGTCGTTTACAACAACGGATACAAACTCAACGTTTTCACGGTGGTAAAGGTAATCAAATTTTTGGTCAATTACAATTGTATCACGAATTTTTGACGACGTTGCCAAAGAATTTCCATCAAGCCAAAGAGATTTTACATAATTCGCTAATTCTTCGGGCTCAACCATGCCGACGGGTGTGTCGATGCTACGGTAACGAGTTGTAATTATTTGACTATCAGTATTTAACTTTGTGTCCCAAAATTCACACGCGATTTTTGCACCGCCCCAAGCGTTCATTATAGTGTAAAATTTGCCGTCGTGACTTCCAGCAGATTTGAGTGCGGCTTCGACAATCTCGTAGCAGTGGTCAACATTTTTTGATTCTAGTTTCTCATCTTAAAAAATGATTTTTGAGTTCTTGGGTATTATTCCATACCTATTCTGGAAGACAACAGGTAATTGGCGTTTATAAATTTTTTTTCAATTTTTATAATATTTGAGTAGTTGGTAATATTGAATGCAAAATAATAACAATAATGATAATTGTAAATATACCAACCAGATTTGTATAAACTATCAATTTCATTAATTTTGGTAGTAAGATTATCCTTCAAAGATTTATAGTAACTAAAAATATTTGTTTTATACCGTTCCCCATCCACTCTGGAAATAAAACTACCTAAATTATACCATTCGTTCCATTCTATGATTTCATCTTCTAATAAATGGGCTGGATTATCGTGAAATTGATTCGAATAAAATTGACCTATAGGTCCACCACACAGAAAAATATCTCCATCTAAAAAAACATTCTCTAAATGCGGATATTCATCATAAACTGGTAGTACAACAAGTCTTACCAATAGTATTTCCATCAATTTAAATAAACGTTCTTTTTTATCAATTTCGCTGATAATTGTAGAATCACAATTGAAATAGAGCGATTTATTTAAATAATCAGAAAATTCCTTATCATCATCACACAAAGCCAATTGTTGAAAATATTTTTTTGATTTTGCTCTATAGAGAGGAATAGAATCAAATTTTGACGAAGGCAACAAACCATTTTTCACTTCGCTAAATCTCAACGACATATCGTAGTTTAGCGAATCGTATTCGGGAACATAATGGAATCGGAAAGCATCATCAATTTTTAAATAAGAGAGTTGTTTGTTTCCTAACATCTGTTCTAATATGAAACAATGATAAATATATGGCGGTTCAATAATAATCGACAATGTCATAACCGAACTAAAGGAAAAAACATAATCGATATCGCCTTGTTCCAATTTTTTTATCAATCCTGGCTCTGGAGTTCCATTTAGGTTTATTTTTTCGCCCCACAATTCTATCATCGACTTTTCTTCTGTACATGCGACGAAAACAATCAAATAATAAAATAATAATATGTAATAAACAAATGTTTTCATCTTATCAACAAATCTATAATACTTTCGTTTTTTGTAATTAGCGACAGTGAATAATAATTTTGGGTATTTCCACTGCAAAAAATCCAATTAATTGTATCCGATTTTATTTCTGTATTAATAAGTTTAATTTCTCTCATACGTTTACAATCGGCATAAGTAATCCTATATTTTTTATTATTTTCCAAAATGTAAATCATTTGTTTTACGATGTATTGTAGCGTATTTAATTTATTTTTTAATTTATATTCTTGATTAAAATATGTTGAATTTTGAATATAAGATCTTAATTTTAAAAGATTAATCTTAAAATTGTAATAAATGCTATCAAGGGAATCAGACAAATCTAAAACAATAGCATCCTCAGTGTAATAATGATAATTAAGATCATTAAACTCGCAAAAGACCATTGCAAAAAAAGTTGAATTGTTGACAACTTCTACATAAAAATCATAATCCAACATTATATAACGATTTACGTCAATATAAAACGTAATAATGTTACCATCTTTATGATTTTCATATAATATTGGCAATTGTCTTTCTGTACCAAACAATTGTTGTACTTGTTTTTCTTTTTCACAACCTACCAGAGAAAAAAATAATAATATAATTAAACTATTGAATTTCATTATACTTCTTCAAATTTAAAAGTAATTGATATAAAATAACAAAATTTCTTTTTGAGTTATACTTCCAATTTTGCTTTTTAGCAACCATTTCGTCAATAGTATAATTTCTGCCATTCATTCTTTTATAAATTGTATTTTCACCTTCACCAGAAGCCATCATAGAATCACTGTCGGCATCATGATAATCCGATGAATAATAAAACTTAAAAATTGGATACCTAATTAATGAAATAGCACCTACTGCCGATATTCGATGACATATTTCATGGAACAATGCAAAAGTGATAAATGAATAATCACTAATATCATAATCCACCCAAATAGGTAGGTTTGTTTTTAAAGGAGTTACACCTCGATTACCATTACCCCGCTGCCCAGCAATAGTAGAAGGAATAAAACCGGGAAAACGATTTTTATCACCATGCGAAAAAGGAAACAAATCTTTTATATTGAGCGTATCCGTATCAACTTCAAAACTTACAACGCTTTGTTTATAATACTTATTTAGAGAATCTTGTAAGCTGCTTATATCAGGTAACTTTGCGCCATTCACACTTACCAAAACTACTTTGTAAGTCTTTTGTTTGTAAGTATTTACAGAAAGTTTACCAATTTTTTCATCGCCTCGGTAAGCGTAAATATAATTTGTATCGGCTTTTGCAACGCCAGTGAAATTTAGGATGTTACCTTTTGATAATTTGAGAGTTACGCCGTATTTATCTTTAAAGATTACGTTGTCTTTTTCGGGGTAACTTCCAAAATCAACAATCACTTTGTCAGTTTTGCCACATTCTACGGATTTGAAACGTAAATCATAATTAGCAGACAAATACGGATAATATTCTGTGCCTGAAAAGATTCCATGGTTTCCGCTACCAAGATAGTCAAAACAGTATATTTGTGTAGCAGTATCAGGCAAAAAGTTGATTTGCCACTGCGCCAGCGAATCGCTTTTGCGGTGGTAATCATTGAGTAACGCTCGGTTTTTATATGTAAAGATGCTTTGAGACATTTTTCATGAACAAAACTAATATATTTCTTTAAATCATAAGAGTTAAACTAATAATATCCTCTGATTCTTGAGGTTGTGATATATTCTTTATTGTAATAGTTTTTTTCAATTGTAATTTTATTGTTTTCATCGTATTTGATATTGAAGAAAAAAACTCGTAAATCATGATGCGGATGTTCTTGATAAATCATCATTGTTGATTGCTTGTAAAGTTTTTCCATATTTTCAATATTTGCCAAAAGATTGTTCAAATTATCTTTGCTCATATCTAAAATGTATCTTGAAACATACCGTCTATGATCTGTCCGTAAATGTTCCACTCTATATAATGAATCCAATTTATTATGCTCATTATGATATTGTATCAAATCATCTTTAAATTTATTAAAATCTAATATTTTATAAGTCCTAAAATTTAACAAACCTCCAGAATAATTATTATCAACAATATAATAAATTAAATCAAAATCATCTCTATCAAGTTCAAAAAAATTTTCTGTGTATGATATTTGAGTTTTCATTAGTAAAATCGTTAACAAATACATCTTATCTTCGTCTCTAACATAATTTTTGTTTTGAAAAAAAAGTGAATTATTATAATATTCAGATAATTCTGCCGCATCATCGCATTGAGAAATAATTTTATGATAATACTCGGAATTATTTCGCATAGAATGTATTATTTCAAACTTGGAAGACCAATGTTTTGGCGTATCAGAGAAAATAAAAGGGTTACCGCCATTGTTATTTTTGATTGTGCAACCTGTCATCTCAGTATCAAAAAAATTAAGTTTTAAATCATAAGCCAAAGAATCATAATATGGAATCCAATTATATTTTAAGGCATCATCAATTTTCAAATAATAAATTTGTTTGTCAGTGCCGACTTGTTCAAAAATAAAACAATGATAAATAGCTGGATTCTCCAAAATCAATATCATTGTCACCATGTTGTTTAATAAATACGTACAGTGAACTTCTCCGTTTATAAATTTAGAAAGCACGGTAGAATCAGGAGTTCCTAATAATTTGACTGAATCATCCATAAAAGATACCATGGGTAATTCCGGTTCATTTTTTATAGAACAAGAACAGAAATATAGCAAAAAATACAAAAGAATTACACAAACTCTCATAGTAATTAAATATAATATTGATGCAATTTTTCTTGAAAAATTTTATTTCGAATCAAAGTTTTTGGAGAATTATCCAGTATAATTTTATATTTTTTATTCAAAAATTTTAATTTAAAATTTGATTTAACGTCAAAGATTGTATCATATAATTCAATATTATAACTAAAATTTATTGAATCATTGATAGTATTTAAAATAAAATGTCTCATTTTACCGAAATCTTTTTGTTTTGCAAATGAATTATAGGAGTAGACCCAAAAATACGAATATTTAATTACTTTAATTATTACCTCCAAATCTTTTTCAGAAAGTGGATAAAAATTATAGTAGTAATTTATAAAATTCTCAATTTCTCTATTACAACACTCAGAATCAGAACTAATATCAATACTCATAACGGTATCCCTATTTGTGTCATATAAATATAATTTTTCACTCTCGGAAGGAGAAAAACAAAGATACAAATAAGAATTAAGCATATATGATGAAGTTAAACTATAAATAGTATAACCATTAAACTCTATGAGATTGTTAATACCATAAGTCACTACAGTATCTCGGACATGCTTTTTATAAGAATCCGATTGAAAAACACATCCGCTAACTACAAGACTAAATAATATGAATAAAATACATTTTTTCATTTAGTAGTTTAATTTATAAATATTATTAATAAATTCTTTATACATAATAAAAAGTCTTAAATTATTATTGATATAAAAAATTCCATTATTCATCATTTCTTCTTTAGTATACGATTCTGTATGATAAACTGAAGATACTAAGCCCGCCATGTCATGGTTAGCATCACCAGTATGACTAAGTTTTGAAAATTTAAATGCTCCTTCCGAATTACTCCCGCTAAAAGTAATTTTATGACATAATTCATGAAAAAAACTATAAACCGCGGAATAATATGTACTAAAACTTTGACCGATTAAAAATATAGGACAAGAAGATGAACTCTCATTTGTAAGTGTCTCACCTTTTTGCCCCTCTGCAAATACAGCGGCATCATTATCTCCTCCTACATTATAAATACAATCTTTACATACACACTTTAAAATAGGCTTTGAAGTGAAACATGCAATAATATTTGAATTATCTCGTTTAACTTCTTTTTTTTCTATAAACTCCAAATCATAGCCCAACTTAAAATCAGCCTTATCATCACCTTCAAAACAATTATCAAACGCATATTGAATGTATTCTTTTAATGTATTTGGATTTATATCTCTATCTAATTCATTTTCATCTATCCAAATCTTAATTTTAGGTTTCCTTAAATTAGGAATTTTATTTAATTCAACTAATTGATTATGAATATCCATTGAAAGGGCTTTAAATTTTTCTGAATTAAAAACTGAATCGTCATAATGTTTATTTGGATCTAATTCTCTAAATTGTTCAATACTCTCATAAACTTTAATCAAAAATTGAACAATCGGTTCATTTGCATCATTTTCGTCGAAAGTAACTTTACTTGAAATGTTTTTATATAGTATTGAAAATGAGTCATTAAAAATAATATTTTTACCATAATATAATCCTGGCATTAAGAAATATCTTCCATCCTCCACATAATAAGGAATAGTTACCAGAACATTATTCTTAAACTCATTTCCTAATCTCTCATATACTTTCTTAGCTAATTGCTGCCATGATTCTTGATTAGAGGTCAATTTATTAACTTCTAAAAACTTAACGATTAACCGATAATTATCTTGGTAATTGCTTATTTTACTTTGCAACTTCATAGATAAATTATTATCAATCAAACGTTTGTTGCCAATAATACTATTAACAAACTTATTAACGATTTCTTCGTCATTTGAAATATCTTCACCTATGGCAACATTATCTTCTATATCAAAATAATATTTTGGTAAGGTAACTGTTGGTGGCTGTTGACATGTATAAGTTCCTTTTAATTCAACATTTTCAATTATAATATCATTTTTTTTGAGCAACAATCTATTCGTTTTTTTATCAACGAATACTTTAACAGCATCTTCTTGATTAACAACATTTTGCATATCAATAGTATTAATCAATGTAGAATATTGATTTTTAGCTATTTCATATCTAAAACACTTAGGTTCCAATGTTTTTGAATTGTAATATAAAATATAATCGCCACCTAAATATCTTAAACTTGCCAAAGTCCCTTGTGTAAACGGACTATCACTTCTATTTTGATCTTGTATTATAAAACCAGAAGCTTGATAATTGGCATTATCTATATGAACAACAGAATTATCAGGTAAATAAAAATCGTGATACTTATTAATAATTTGCAATGCTTTTTCCTCTGATATACAAACCATTGAGGAGGTTGAAATATCTTCCGCATCCTCCTCCTCAAAATTCCATTTATAAGTATTTACAGAAAGTTTACCGATTTTTTCATCGCCACGGTAGGCGTAAATATAATTTGTGTCAGCATCAGTTACGCCACTGAAATTTAAGATGTTACCTTTTGACAATTTGAGTGTTACGCCGTATTTGTCTTTGAAGATTACGCTGTCTTTTTCGGGGTAACTTCCAAAATCTATGACTACTTTGTCATTATTATAACATTCTATTGATTTGTAACGCAAATCATAATTAGCAGACAAATATGGGTAATATTCTGAGCCTGAATAAATTCCTTTTTTATTTGACACTTTATCAAATCCGTAATCTTGTTTATCAAATGCATCAAACTGTATAATCCACTCCCCTAACGAATCCAACTGTCGATGGTATTCGTTGAGTAAGTGGCGGTTGTCGCCTGCAAATTGATATTCTTTTACGCCCATTTATAGCTTTTCGATATCGTCAACGGATAGTTGAGTTAAATCTGCAATAGTTTGTATATCAAAACCTTTAGCTTTCATACGTTTTGCGGTTTCGAGCTTTTCGGATTGAGCGCCTTCTGCACGACCTTGCTGCAATCCAAATTCTTTACCTTGTCCAAATCCCTCTTGAATTCCTTCTATACGGCTGGAATCCATTACGCTGAGGTTGAAAAGCAAAGTTTCAACGTAACGATTGTAAGCTTTACGGTCTTCGTCGTTAAGGTTATCAACACGAAGAATTTCACGGGCATCGGGTAAACCTTGAGCAGTATAATTATCAGGAATTTCACCGGTTTTTAAGAATGAAATCCACTCTTCTATCGAGCTGGTTGCCAACTGGTTGAAGTCGTTTACTCGGAACAAATAATATTCCAGGAAAATCTGACTTACAGTCTCTACTTTGAACGCTTTTTTCTGACCTTCAGTAAGTTTCAACACATCGTTTTCATCACTCATATTTACGAAGTCAACTGTACCGTGATAAGCATATCCTTTGCCTTGACCGAGTGAAAAATAAACGATGTTGATTGAATAGACTTTTTTCAAGTTGCGATACGGCTCGCCTTTTCCAAGATATTCGGCGATAACTTTTGACGTACCGTAAGCCATACGATGGAAATAGTCAAGTTCATGACTGTTTTGAATTTCAAACAGCATGAGTTCACCGCTTTCGTCTTCAGCAAGGAAGTCTACACGATTGAATTTTTGCTATTCAAAGTCCTGATTACCTTCACTTTCAAGGATTTTTGAAATCTTGATTTGGCGATTAAAAATGACACTAAGAAAGCTTTCAAGCACCACTTGGTCGGCCTTGTTGCGTAAAAGACGTTTAATTGCCCAATCGAATCTGATGTAGTTTGCCATAGTCGAAACTTTTTAATTATTGAGTGCAAAGATAGACAAAAATAATTAAAACACAAAAAGATACTAACCGTGTTGCCACGCCTCGTAACTCATTGGCGACCACCGCAATTCAATGCTCGTCTTGCTAGGCTTGGATAGAGCAGCAAGGTATGACTGGGCTTGCGATGTTGTTGCTGCAAGCAGCAACAACGACAAGGACAAGATTATTTGTAGGTTAGTTTTCATTGTTTAATCTCAACTTATTTTATCTTAATTTTGTTCTTCATCACTTATTTCGCCCTTTTCCAAAAAATAAATCAATAAAAATTTTGACAAAAAAAGCAAAATAAAATACCACCAATAATCTTTAAACATTCCAAATTCATCTCCACTTCCTATTCCCGATAGAATACTTGTAAATACTGAAATAAATAAGAAATCTCCAAATGAAATAAAAATAATTAAAGGTCGAATATTAAAATCAAATAAACGTCCTAAGCCGTAACACAAAAGATATATACCTGACTGAATCAGAAATATTAAAAACAAAAATATTGCTAACTGAACATCGAATCCCAAAAAACCTGTTTTAATAATAATCCCAAAATGGTAAATTATAATTTGTATAAAATTACACCAAAAAGAAAACTGAATTGAAACCTTTATGTAATGATTATTATTTAGTTTATTCATTTCGTGTTTACTTTTAATTTTACTATTCATTTTTCTTAATTTTTAATCTTATATAACTTGATGTTTGATCATTTTTATCAAATAATGTAACATGATTATCGGCTTTGGATTGAACTACAGAATATCCCTTTTCTTCAAGATATACCTCTAACACACCTCTCTGATTTGTAGCACTTCTTGTAAAATCCCACTCAAACTTTCCAGTCCAATCCATTACACGAGTATACATTGCCGAGGCAAGACCTTCTTCTATTTCTTCCGGTAAGAATTTAATTGGAATCATTAGTGTCCCGTTAAAAATGAGACACTAATGTCTTTAAATTTTACTTTTTGAGTAAAAGCATATTTTTAACCGCTGCAACAATAGATTCACTGTCGTAACCGCATACTTTGTACAAATCTTGTTGCGAACCGTGTTCTATAAATCGGTCAGGAATTCCCAAACGCTTGATTTTTACATCAAAATAGTTATCCATCGAAAATTCCAATACGCATGAACCAAAACCTCCTTGCAAAACATTGTCTTCCACGGTAATAACACGTTTAAACTTTGCAAATATCTGTCGCAACAATTCGGTATCCAACGGTTTAACAAAACGCATATCGAAATGCGCCGGAAAGATATTCTCCTGTTTCAACATCTGTAATGCTTTTGTTACCTCGTAACCCACAGTACCAATCGACACAATGGCAATATCCTCACCATCTGCGATTTTACGACCTTTACCGATTTCCATTTCCTTGAAATCACATTCCCAATCCGGATTGTGACCGTTGCCTCGCGGATAACGTATCGAAATTGGTCCGACTCCGGGCAACTGTGCCGTATACATCAAATTTCGTAAGTCAATCTCGTCCATAGGTGCAGTTACTGTAAGATTAGGTATATGACGAAGATACGAAATATCAAACGCACCTTGATGTGTAGCGCCGTCAGCTCCTACAAGTCCTGCCCTATCCAAACATAATATCACCGGCAATTTCGGTAAACATACATCGTGAATTATTTGGTCGTATGAACGTTGCATGAATGTTGAATAGATGTTACAAAAAGGTATCAATCCTTGAGCCGCCATTCCGGCAGAAAATGTAACAGCATGTTCTTCAGCAATTCCCACGTCAAAAACTCGGTCAGGATATTTTGCTGACATCATATTCATGGAACATCCCGAAGGCATAGCAGGAGTTACGCCCACAATTTTACTGTTTTTCTCAGCCAAAGTCAAAAGCGTTTTTCCAAAAACATCTTGATACTTAGGACCTTGATTTGGAGAAGGAACAGAAGTAGTAAGTTTTTTTCCGGTTTCGATATTAAAAGCCGCACTTGTAGCATGCCAAGCCGTCTGATTTTCTTCCGCAAACTTGTAACCTTTACCTTTTTTGGTAACAATATGCAAAAGTTTTGGTCCATGGATGTTTTTCATCTCCTGAAAAATCTCAACAAGATGGATAACGTCATGACCGTCAACAGGACCAAAATATCTGAAACCGAATCCCGCAAAAAGATTAGAACGTTTCATTACAACGTACTTGATACCGTTTTCCACCTTTTTGATAAATTCGCGGGCAGAAGGAACCAATCGGTTGAATTTTTCCAAAGCGTTCCAAACATCGTTGCGCACACGGTTGTAAGTTCTGGACGTTGTCATATCCAAAAGATAATTGTCGAGAGCTCCTCGGTTTGGATCGATAGCGATATGATTGTCGTTGAGAACTACAAGAAGGTTTGACTTTTGGATACCTGCATTGTTCAAGCCCTCAAAAGCCATTCCGCCGGTCATAGCACCGTCGCCAATTACGGAAATTACGTGTTGGTCGTCGCGTCCGAGTTGTTCGGCAGCCACAGCCAAACCGAGTGCTGCACTTATCGAGGTAGAAGCATGACCGACTGTAAAAGCATCGTACTCGCTTTCTGCACGATTTGGGAACGGACTCAAACCGTGAAAAAGTCGCAATGTATCAAACATATTCTTTCGTCCGGTAAGTATTTTGTGAGCGTAGGCTTGATGTCCTACATCAAAAACTACCTGATCGTAAGGAGTATTGTAAACATAGTGCAACGCTACAGTGAGCTCAATAACGCCCAATGTAGCAGCAAAATGTCCGGGATGCTGACTAATAACTTCTATCACAAACTGTCTCAACTCTTTACAAAACTGCGGCAGCTGATCTTTAGCAAGTTTTTTCAGATCATTTGGAAAATTAACTTGGTCTAATAACGGGAATTGACTCACTTGTTTCTGTTTTTTGAAAAATTCCTGCAAATATAATAAAGTTAGTTTGATTAAACATTATTAATTTTGCAATTTTAACCAGAATTTAGATTATTTTATGACAGAACTTCTATTAATCGTAAAAAAGTTGACAGTAAGAAAAATTATAAATCTCCTAATCCGGAACTTTTGTATATTTCTTACTAAAATCTCAGGGAGACTGATTATCAAAGGAATGCCGTGGTCTTACTCGATAGAACCGACAAATATTTGCAACCTGAAATGCAAAGAATGTGTTTCCGGTTTGGGCATGATAAAACGCAGACGGGGAAATTTGAAAATGGAAGATTTCAAAAAAGCAGCCGACCAAATTGCACCTTGGGCTGTTAACTGTTTCTTATATTTTCAGGGCGAACCGTTTATAAATCAAGAATTTACAGAAATGATAAAATACGCCGACAGCAAAGGAATTTTTATCGCGACATCCACCAACGGACATTTTATTGATTACGATACAGCTAAAAAAATATCAATCAGCGGCTTAGACAAAATTATTGTATCGCTTGACGGTTACAATCAAGAATCATATTCAGCCTACAGAGTTAACGGAAATTATGAACGTGTAATTCAATCAATAAAACATCTGGCACAAGCCAAAAAAGATTTGAACCGCAAAAATCCCGTAATAGAAGTTCAAACAATAGTCAACAAAATAAACGAAAAACATCTTACAAAAATAAAACAAACCGCCAAGGAAGCCGGAGCAGATATTTTCGCGCTGAAAACCATGCAAATAGAAATCGAAAAAGATTTCAACACTTTCAAAACTAATATCGACAAATATTCAAGATACGATGCTAACAACAAATTGAAACACAAAATAGGTTTTTGCAACAGAATACTCAACTCGGCGGTAATTACAATAGACCTTGATGTTTTGCCATGCTGTTACGACAAAGATGCAGAATTAAAACTCGGAAACCTTAGAAACACAGATTTGAAAACGGTATTGACATCGGATTGTAGCAAAAAATTATATCAAAAAATAGAATTTCAACGCACCCGACGCCCGGCGATGTGCAGCAATTGCGGCGGTTAACAATAATTTTATTTTGTAAAATCACAATATATTACTAACTTTGCACCAAAATCTATCAGTACTTATGGCGGAAAGGAATTCTGCTAAAGTACTGATATTAAACTAATCGTAAAAAATATGGGCTGGTTTAACAGATCACAACAAGGTATTAACACCGAAACTAAAGACAAAAAAGAAATTCCGGACGGACTTTGGTACAAATGTCCTCAATGTAAGGAAATTATCACAACAGAAGACCACAAGAAAAACTTGTGTGTATGTCCAAAATGCAATTATCACGAGAGAATCTCATCCAAAGAATATTTCGAAATTCTTTTCGACAATGCTGAATATGAAGAACTTTTCGTAAATCTTCACAGCGGCGACCCGCTTTCGTTTGTTGACCGCAAGAAATACACAGATCGTGTGGCTGCAGTAGAAAAACAAACAGGTTTGAACGATGCTCTATCGGCTGCTACCGGCAAAATCAACGGCAACGATGTAGTAATCGACAGCATGAATTTTGAATTTATCGGAGGTTCTATGGGTTCTGTAGTTGGCGAAAAAATTGCAAGATCTGTAGACGATTGTATCGAACACAAAAAAGCCCTCGTAATTATCAGTCGTTCAGGTGGTGCGCGTATGATGGAAGGTGCATTCTCACTTATGCAAATGGCTAAAACTTCGGCAAAACTCACTCAACTTGGCGAAGCTCATCTTCCGTATATCTCGGTGATGACAAACCCGACAACAGGTGGTGTTTCGGCATCGTTTGCAATGCTTGGCGATATCAATATGGCTGAACCTCAAGCCCTTATCGGATTTGCAGGTCCGCGCGTTATCAGAGAATTTACCGGTAAAGATTTGCCGGACGGTTTCCAATCTTCAGAATTCCTTTTGGAACACGGTTTCCTCGACACTATTGTTGAAAGAAAAAATCTTAAAAATACTCTTGCCGGACTTATCGGCATGATGATGTAAAAGAATTTATCCATATCATTTCATTTTTTTTAACTCCGAAGTTTTTACCATAAAATTTTGGAGTTTTTTTTTGTTAACATCTTTACATCTTGAGCGCACCACATTGCGCGGTAAAAATAATTTTTGTTAACTTTGTGATATATCTATAAAACCTCAACTATTATGTCACTAACAAAAATTATTTTAGGAATGGCAGTAACAACACTGCTATTTGCCTCGTGCTCAAACTCTAACGAAAAAGAACCGACACCGTTACAAATCACATTCAACCAACCGGCAGAGATGTGGGAAGAAACCCTTCCGCTTGGAAACGGCAGACTCGGAGCAATGCCCGACGGCGGAATCACAAAAGAAACTTTGGTACTCAACGAAGAAACCATGTGGTCAGGCTGCGAATGGGATCCGTCAAATCCCGAAGCCGCTAAATATCTGCCCGATATCCGTAAAAAACTCATCGAAGGAGATAATCTTGCGGCTGAAGAACTTATGAACAAACATTTCACATGTCTTGACGGCGGCAGCACGAATCCTCGCTACGGAACTTACCAAACTTTGGGTAAATTTGTAATAGATTTTTCGCCGATGTTTGAAAATCAAGATGTAAAAACCCAAGATTACAGCAGAAAACTTAATCTAAACGAGGCAATTGCATCCACTTCATTTTCTTTTGATTACAACGGCAAAAAAGCAAAATTCTTCCGAGAATATTACACTTCTTACGATAAAGATGTAATCGTAATAAAACTTTCAACAGAAAACGCACCTCTAAATTTCAATTTTGAATTTCAACGTCCCGAACATGCTGAATTTTCCAATACCAAGATATCAGCAACAATGCAAGGAACTCTGTCAAGCGGCGACCCCGAAAAAGACGGTGTAAAATTTTTGACAAAAGCGCAACTTGTAAAATCCACTGAAAACGAAGCGATTATCTTAATAAGTGCCAAGACAAATTACAACGAGATAATCAACAATCGTTTCACAAGCAGTTTCAAAGACCTAAACAACATCGCAGATAACACTATTTCAAACGCAACTATTGATTATGATGAACTTAAAAAACTTCATATCAACGAGTTTCAAAAATATTTCAACAATGTAGAAGTTCAAATCGGCAAAAAAGATGAAAACTGTAAATTTCAAGAACTTGATTCAGCAGCATTGTATTTACAATACGGTCGTTACTTGTTGATTTCATCATGCCACAATGCAACTTTGCCGCCCAACTTGCAAGGTATTTGGGCTGACGGAGTTTACACACCTTGGAACGGCGATTATCATCTGAATATCAATGTTCAAATGAATCATTGGCCGATGGAACCGGGAAACCTTTCACAGTTGTCGCAACCGATTACAAAATATGTGGAAGGATTGGTAAAATCAGGAGAAAAAACAGCCTCAGTATTCTATGGCACAGGAGGTTGGGCAGGACACGTACTTGCCAACGCATGGCATTTTACAGCACCGAGCGAAAATCCGTCTTGGGGCGCAACTTTCACCGGCGGAGCTTGGATTGCACTTCAACTTTGGGAACATTATCTATTCACAAAAGATAAACAATACTTAGAAAGAGTATATCCGGTATTGAAAAATGCAGCTGAATTTTTGCGTGCAAATCTCTTTGAATACAACGGATATTTGGTAACTGGTCCGAGTACTTCACCCGAAAACGCATTCTTAAAAAACGGTAAACGTTGCAGCGTTTGTGCCGGTCCTACAATGGATACTCAAATTTGTTTGGAATTATTTTCTGCCGTGGAACAAGCTGCTGATATTTTAAACAAAGATTCTCAATACGCCGACCTCTTGAAAAAAACTTCAGAAAAACTTCCGCCGATGAAAATTTCGCCAAACGGATATTTACAAGAATGGTTGGAAGATTACGAAGAAACAGAACCGACACACCGTCACGTAAGTCACTTGTTCGGACTTTATCCCGGAACTACTATCAACACCCCGGAACTCTACGAAGCTGCCAAACAGACTCTTAAACGTCGCGGCGATGAAGGTACAGGCTGGTCAAGAGCTTGGAAAATATGTTTTTGGGCACGACTTTGTGACGGCAACCACGCTTACAAACTGTTCAAAAATCTGTTAACACCGATAAAAACCTCCAAATGCGAACCCGATCAATGGGGAAACACAATTTCATATTCGGGTAAAGGCGCAGGCACATTGCCGAACATGTTTTGCTCGCATCCGCCGTTCCAAATTGACGGCAATTTTGGTGGCAGCGCAGGACTTATGGAAATGCTTTTGCAAAGTCACGAACTAAAAGCCGACGGTACAAGAATCATAAAACTCTTACCGGCAATTCCCGATATTTGGACATCAGGAAATTTCAAAGGTCTGAAAGCAAGAGGCAATATCACGGTTTCTTGCACTTGGGACAACGGAAAAATAACAGATTACACAATCGAAAATCCGCTCAACGAAAAGATTGAAGTAATTAAATGCAGATAATCAACAAACAGAAAAAAATGAATATTTCAATACGAAAAGCCGATTTGCAAGATATCGAAAAAATCAACAAAGCGGCTCAAATTGTTTTTCCAAACACATATTTGTCAATTATCGGCAAAGAACAAACCGAATACATGTTGGACAAGATGTACAGTTTACAAAGTCTTGAAAAACAAATATCTGAAGGTCACGACTTTTATTTAGCCGAAAATAATGACAACAAGATTTGCGGATTTATCAGTTGTTTTCCAAGCCAAAACGGTATTTACAGAATAGAGAAACTCTATGTCATGCCGGAATGTCAAAAACAAGGTCTCGGCAAAATATTGTTCAATCATGCGAAAAAGCTGGCTTTGGAATTGAAACCGAAAGTCAACAAAATACAACTGAATGTCAACAGAGAAAATCCGGCGTTAGAATTTTACAAACACCAAGGAATGTATATCGCCGAACAAGGAGATTACCCGTTTGGAGGCGGATTTTTTATGTGTGACTATATCATGGAATACGAAATCTAAAAAAAAGTCACAGTAAAAAAACGACAAATAACAATTCTTGTTAACAAAAAAGCCACATCAACAACAAATTGATGTGGCTTATATTTTATAACTGAAAACAGTAAAGGACTACAACTTGTCGTTAGAACCCAATACGTTAACAATCTTGTGGATGTACATCTTCTTCATGTTTTCACGAGCAGGTTTCAAATACTGACGTGGATCGAAGTGACTAGGATTTTCTGCCAAGTATTTTCTGATAGCAGCAGTCATAGCCAAACGAGAGTCAGAGTCGATATTGATTTTGCAAACTGCTGACTTAGAAGCTTCTCTCAATTGTTCTTCTGGAATACCAACAGCATCAGGAAGTTTACCGCCAAACTTGTTGATAGTATCAACTTCTTCTTGAGGAACTGAAGAAGAACCGTGAAGAACGATTGGGAAACCAGGAAGTTTCTTTTCGATTTCGTGGAGAACATCGAAAGCCAATGGAGGAGGAACCAACTTACCGGTTTTCGGGTCTCTTGTACATTGCTCAGGAGTAAATTTGTAAGCACCGTGAGAAGTACCGATAGAAATAGCGAGTGAATCGCAACCAGTTCTCTGAGAAAAATCAATAACTTCTTCAGGTTTTGTATAGTGAGATACAGCAGAAGAAACTTCGTCTTCAACACCTGCCAAAACGCCTAATTCAGCTTCAACAGTAACATCGTGTTGGTGAGCGTATTCAACAACTTTTTTAGACAAAGCGATATTATCTTCGTAAGGAAGTGAACTACCGTCGATCATTACTGAAGAGAAACCCATATCGATACAATCTTTGCAAAGTTCAAATGTATCACCGTGATCCAAGTGGAGAACAATCTGAGGATTAGCGCAACCCAATTCTTTAGCGTATTCTACAGCACCTTGAGCCATGTAGCGAAGGATAGTAGCGTTTGCATAGTTACGAGCGCCTTTTGATACCTGCATAATAACAGGAGATTTTGTTTCAACAGCTGCCTGAACGATAGCTTGCATCTGTTCCATTGTGTTGAAATTGAATGCAGGGATAGCGTAACCGCCTTTTACTGCTTTAGCAAACATCTCTCTTGTGTTTACTAAACCTAATTCTTTGAATGATACCATAATTTTTTTATATTAGATATTTGATTGTTTTCGTTTCGCAAAGATGCGATTTTTTTTAATTTAGCAATTTCGTTTTAAGAAATATTAACAAATTAGCCTATATACCTAAATAAGCCAATGCCGACTCCCTATCCCTAAAAGCTCGGAAATCAGCCCTAACTGTTACTTCATTCATTGTCTGTTCGTTACTCAAACTTACAATAAAATCCACAGGTTGAATTATCGCTGTTTTTTTAACATTGCCCTTCAGCACAGCCTCCTGCAATACCCCGGCAATCCACTTCTGCATATCTACAGTGTAAACTACCCCTCGGTGAGTCTGGTCGGCTAAATAATAATCACAGTCATAATCTACCAAATAACTACCTATTTCTTTAATAATCTCAAAAACAGTCTCTTTCTGTACTTGTTGAAAACTCTCCGCCTTCCAAAATGTCTGCAAGAGTTTCAAACTTTCATCATAAGAGATAGTAATTAGGTTGTCGTCCCTTAAAACCTTCATCCTTCCTTAAATATTATTCCATAGCAAAAGTAAATATTTCAATTTAATTAGCCAAACTCTTAGTTTATTTTAATCTTAATTTTTTTTGTTAAAACTTTCTTGTGTGACAAATTAATGTACATTTGCCGTTGAATTACATCATATTTTAAATTTTTAAGTATGTACAAAATAGCGATTATACAAATGAATCTCGACGGCAACCGCGAGACCAACATGAAAAAAGCTACTGAATATATCACCGAAGCTTCCAAAAACGGTGCTAACGTGATTTGTTTGCCGGAGCTTTACTCCAGTTTTTATTTCTGTCAACGTGAATCTGCTGACTATTTTGACTTTGCAGAACCCAGAGGTGGTGTTTCGTTTCAACATTTTTCTGAACTGGCTAAAAAACTAGGATCAGTTATTATAGTTCCATTCTTCGAAAAAAGAGACAGAGGAGTTTATCATAATTCTGCCTACATGATTGATGCTGACGGTTCTGAAGCCGGTCTATACAGGAAAATGCATATTCCGGACGATCCGTGTTACTACGAAAAATTCTATTTCAATCCCGGTGATTTAGGATTCAAAGCTTTCAACAACAAATTCGGTCGTCAAGGAATGTTGATTTGTTGGGACCAATGGTTTCCGGAGGGCGCACGTCTTACCGCAATGCAAGGTGCTGAAGTTCTCTTCTACCCTACCGCAATAGGTTGGCATCCATACGAAAAGGGTGAAGAAGGCGACCGTCAACACGAGGCATGGATTACGGTTCAGAGGGGACATGCTGTTGCCAACGGCATTTATGTAGCATCTGTCAACAGAACCGGTTTTGAGAAACACGAAGATATCAAAGACAGCGGTATTGAATTTTGGGGTTCATCGTTCATTGCGGGTCCTCAAGGTGAAATTATAGCACAAGCATCCACCGACAAAGAAGAAATTCTATACGCTGACATCGATTTGAACCGCTTGGAAAATGTAAGACGCAATTGGCCATTCTTCCGCGACAGAAGAACCGACTTCTACAACGGAATCACTGAAAAATGGGGTCGATAGTATATTTATTTTTCTAAACAATTCATACTTTTCCTCATCACCGAATTAATTTTTTTCATTTTAATTCGGTGATTTTTTTTGTCTTTTTTGATTTTTTTCAGGGCTTTGAAATTTAATAAATTAACTCAAACCCGATTGATTTGAGATACTCGAAAGTTCCGTCGTAAAATTCAGGCAATCTTGTTTGGTCGTCAGGGTTGCCTTCGGGAACGCATATTATCATGCCTTGACGGGCACGTGTCAGCAAAACTCTGTAAGCATTCAATTGATATGCTTGGTCAAGAGGTTTGCGGATTTTTTGCCATGCGCTTCCCTTGAAAGAGTTGTGATCCCAACCTTCGTTTGTGAACCTGAAATCACCGTCCCATACAACACACGTCCAATCCAATTCCAAGCCTTGAATGTCAAATTCGGTTGCAGGGTCTTCTAAAAACAGCGACGAACGGATGTCGGTTTTGTCGGCCAAAAACCAATTTTCAACATCGGGACTCAACCGCACATCTAACGCCAACGGTTTCAGTCTGTAAGCCTTCGACGATACCACAATGCCATAACGCTCCGAACCTCGCGCTTTTGTCTCCAACCATTGTTTTGCAGTATCGAGATTGCGAGTCAAAACAATCGGATATTTTTCTTTGATTTCATGATAAAGACGCTGAGCATCAATTACATTACGGTCTAAAACATGATGTATCAGTTTAGACAAATTCTCGGCTCTGAAAGAACGCATTGAAACCGACAAATATTTCTACAAATCCTTATTTCCCGACAGCAACGCCTTCAACTGTTCTATGTCAGGAAGGGCTTTGCGGAGTTTGTCGTCCATATCGTTGGATGTACGGTATGTTGCAACGCCCATCGGTTTGTCGTAGTCTTGGATGACGTATTCTACAAACTTGTTGTTCGCATTGCTGCACAGTATAATGCCAATGGAAGGGTTTTCGTCGGGTTTCTTTACTTCGTCATCAAGTATTCGCAGATACCCTGCCAATTGTCCGAGGTACGCAGTCTTAAACGGACCCGATTTGAGTTCGACACATACAAGAGCCTTTAATTCACGGTTGTAGAAAAGTAAGTCGGGAAACTGAACCTCGCCGTATTTTTCCAAACGGTATTGGTTGCCCACAAAGGTAAAGTCGTTACCAAATGTCATTATAAAATTCTTGACATTGTGTATTATAGCCTGTTCCACAATACGCTCGTCTTGATCCTTGTCGCGCACAAAAAGTTCTTCAACGTTGATAAAATCCAACAGATATTCGTCTTTGAACATCGAAATTGCGCGAAACGCCTGCAACTTGTCGGGAATGGTCTTTGTGAAATTGTTTGGCAGGCTGCCTCTGCGCGAATACAAATCGTCGTCGATAAAAGACTCCAAGTCTTCCACCTTGACCTTTGATTCGCAGGCGAAACGGATGTAAAATTTGCGCCGTTCCAAATCTTTGACTTTGCTGACAATGGCGTAATGGTGTGAAAAACTTATCGACATAAATTCGACTATTGGAAAATCAGCTGCTACTTTAAATTCTGTCGGAAGAATTTCGTTCGTTGAAACGAACGTTTTGTCAAATTTGTTCGTTCCAACGAACAAATTTGCCGCTGTTGATTCAACAGAATTTAATTCGGCAGTTGAAACTGCCAAATTATCACTTTGGACTTCCAAACTTTTCCACTCTTCGTAAAAAGTACGCATTTTGCGCATACTTGGTGCGGAAAAACCTCTCAGTCCGGGCAGTTCTTTTTTCAATCGCTGCGATATACTGTCAATTACACCTTTGCCCCAATTTTTGTTTCGGGTATTAAAAGACACATATCGTCCGATGCCGTAATACAATGCAAGTTGTTCTTGATTGACGGCTTTGACGGCTTTCAATTGGCTCTGCAATATCGCCGCCTTTATGATTTCGACGGCATTTGATATTTCTTGGGTATTGTCTTCCATAACATTTCAGAGTTGCAAAAAACACAACACAATGGCAAAGATAGGTAAAATTTGGGGAATGTGGAAGTGGTTGGGAAAATATTTTTTACAAATTCCCCATTATCGCCCCAATCAGCGACGAATCCAAAATTTCAAAAGCGAAACACTTTTTGCCCAAATCTTTGAGTGATGCGCCGATATGGTAAAGGGTGGTGTTGTCAATGATTAAAAATCTGTCGTGCATAGCGGTTGTGTGCCTAAGTGTCAAGGTTGGATATTGAGCGTTGAAGGTTCGGACGTCTTGGGCGGTAAGTCTTGTGTTTGGTAAGGTGTAAATGGTAACGTTGACACCTTGTTGCTTTTTGCGGAGACGTTCCAACACGCTTAAATCCACGTAGTTGTCTATCAATACAATCTCTTTTTTAGCGGTTTGAATGAAATTCTCGAATTTGGCGTATGCATCAAAAATTTGTCCTTGAAAAAATATTCCTTGCGTGTCGTCAACGGCGTATTTGTCCATACAGTCAAAAAGTTCGTCGATGCGGCGGTCGGATTCCTTTTGGTGGATGTTAACTTCAAGCAACTGATTTTTAATTGTGTTGATTTCTGTAAAAACCTGCGCATTGTTGTGCAAAAAATGTCGCATTGCAACGAAAGCACGCATTATCTGAATATTAACTTCAACCGCTTTTGTGCTTTTCAATACCGATGAAAGCATAGCAACTCCTTGCTCGGTAAAAGCGTATGGCAATGACGGAGAAAATTTCAACACGTGGAGGTGGTCGCAATTTGCGACCACCTCATCTTTTTCTGTTCTATTCAAAACGAACATAAAATCTTCAGGGAAACGTTCTTTGTTACGCTTAACTTGTTCGTTCAAACGTTTCGTTTCCACCCCGTACAACTCTGCCAAATCGCGGTCGAGCATTACTTGCTGTCCGCGAATTACGAGGATTTTGTTTTCGATGTTGATGGTTTGCAATTCGTTGCTTTGCATAATTGATTGTGATTTAGCACAAAGTTACTAAAAAAATTTATAAAGGGGAAATAATAATTATTTTCATACCTCAATAAAACTCCCCCAAACTCCAAATCGGCTCGGTTTGGTATATGTCTTTGCACGATTTACGAACGTAGGTTGATTGTGTCTCGTTCTGCGCCGCTGTCTATCAGATAATTGAAAATAAAAAATAAAATTCAGAACTTTTTTCAGATAATTTACATCGTTCAATATCAAACATCATAGCCGAAACACCCATAAAATCTCGATGTTGACTTCTATTCGTTACCAATATCACCCACAGTATCTCGATGTTAACATCTATTCGTTACCAATATCACCCACAGTTAAAACAGAAATGAAAGGCATTCATCATCCTCATCACCGTGGAAATTACGACCGTGACCCCAGGTGAATTTTTATTTTAACATGGATTTATCGACCGAGAAGGCAGGTCATATACGATATTACCCAGGGAATTACGACCGTGACCCCAGGTGAATTTTTATTTTAACACGGATTTTTCGACCGTGAAGGCAGGTCACATACGATATTACCCAGGGAATTACGACCGTGACCCCAGGTGAATTTTTATTTTAACATGGATTTTTCGACCGCGAAGGCAGGTCACATACGATATTA